>JBAZQO010000065.1:0-4563 GCA_041645145.1 Candidatus Omnitrophota bacterium | reverse complement strand
TGGAGGTAATGTTCCTGTATATTTCACCTTAAACACAAAAGTAGTATTTATGTCGCCTTCATTTGGGGTAACTCCATTACTTTGAGCTCCTACCCATGATAAAATCGGATTTGCCATAATTCCACCTCACTATCTATAATACACCTAAAAATAGATATTGTCAAACATTATCTTGCCCTATAGGACTCGTAGACATCCTCAATACTAAATATCTCACCTACAAGCTCTGTAATCTTGTATTGCATGTACCGCCCTCGTATCTGCGGCTTAAGCAATATCTTTGTCGGGTATTCAGTACCAATAACATTTGGTATTGGTATCATAGCATCACCTTGGTCGGTTATAAAGGTAAACTTGCATTCACCCTTAATCTCTACCCAGACACCCTTCCATCGCTTTATCTGCGAGGGTGTGCCTCGGCTATCGCTGCCGGTATGGTACTCAGCTTTAGGAACCAGCACTCCTGTGCTCATTCTAACAGCCCACACATTATATAAATTATTCTTATAATCAATTGTCCAATTTCCACCATCAAAAAACCATACCCACGCATTGCGTAAACTATATTCCGTAGAACTCCAGTAAGCCCCAGGGGTAGTAATTCCAACAATCTCTTTGTGGTTCAATAATATGCCTAATTCCTCATTTGATGGTAAATACCAGTCAGCATATCCCCCACCACGATAATCCCTACATAATTTAGCAGCATAGTTTCCTGTATTCCCTTGAACTGAAATAATTTTATCTGTATTATTTTTTCCGTCCCAAAGAGTAGTGCCTAAAGCATCAGTAACCATGTCACTCCCATTATGCCATGATCCTGTCCCAAGACCTGTTTTTGCGGCTATCAACTTAACAGACTTATCGTCTGAGATATATATGATTATCCCACCATCACATTCGTCTCCCACCTGTTGCGTTGTATTAAACTTCCAAATCCTACCCTCAAAATCCCCATAGTAAATCTCATTTGTGTCCGGATACTTTAACCATGAGGCAACATTGAAACCATGATAAGTTGTCCAGCGTCCCCGCTTTACATCTGCCACGAATACGGTTGTAATCTCTGCAATCGTTGATGCCAGGTAATAGTATTCGTCGGTAGCAATCCCCTGTATCATTCCTTTATCGCCGGCAACAACCTTGTCCATATCCGGCTTGATTTTATCTGACATGCTTCTGGCCAGAACATTGTCCAGGCTCCAGACTGCACCTGTCCCAGCGGTACTGCCAGACAAGTACCGGACGCCAAGAGAGGATAAAAAGTATATTCCTTTGCCTGTGTTTGCTATTGACCTTGGGGCGACACACCCACAGTCAACATTCATTAACTGCAATTCTCCTGCGTCAGGGTCGTTACCGTAAAGACAATAAACGGAATTTTCACAGAAGATAATCAGCCTATCAAACAATATCTCCATGCCTGTTATTTTCTGTCCGTTCGTGCTTGGTACATCAAAAAAGTTTTCAATGGCTGCCGTATTCTTCCAGTCAGCGTCAAGCGAATATTTCCCTGCATTAGTAAACCATATCCGGTTACCTCCTGCAGTCGAGATAAATATTCTTTCTTTGTTCCCTGTGATGTATTCACCTCTTCTGGTTACCCAGAGAGAACCAACGGTAGGGCATAAGTCCGTTATTGCACTGCCGTCATATAGTTTTATCCTTTGTAGCTTATCCACGAGAAAATCAACCCCATAGGCACTGTAGGCGTAGAACTGCGTAGGGTTCTTGAAATGCGTTGATAATGTTGCAAAGGGTACGGTAACACCTTTTTGCTGTGGCAGTCCTACTCTTAGGATTGGTGCAGGTGTTGGGAGACCTGTACCATGCCAAACATAAGCCTCACGAGTAATATTATGCCAATTCAACCCCTCACAGTAAATAGTATTATTAAAAGAAAAATCCAGCGTATAACTACCTGACCCAAAAAAAACACCATCTTCACAAAAACTAAACTGCACTAAATTATCTAAAATAGAAAAGCTAACAACATACTCACTACCAATTTTTACCGTTCTTATGCCTGGCAATACTACCCTTCCCACTTCAACAAAAACCCAATTGCTGCTAACTATAGTTGCTTTCTGGATAACAAAATAATTCCCCCCAATGATAGCTTGGCAAAACAAACTATTCAACCCCTCGTTAAAATTTAACCCCTTATACTTCTGTGAATGAATAAAAAACCTAATTGTTGAGTCTACCCCTCCGCCAGCAAAAAAAGCGTAGCTACTACATATAGGGGAAACTATAGGAATTGTTGTGTCAAAAGTTTCCGTAGCCCCAGACAGATAATAATCCCAATAACCATCATTTACTGAACCACTCTCAAATGCTGGCGGATAAACATGTGCATATTGATACACCCCAGCCTTTCCTTGTCCTGCCCCATCCGTAGCACTACCATAATACAAATAGAATACCACAGACGCCCCAGCCTGTATCTCTGGTATTCTTATATCTATCTTGCCTGTATCCCATGCCTTAACCCAACAGTTCAGCAACACCCCTGTAGTCGTCCTTGCCTCAATATCGATCCCGTTAGCCCTGCATTTAGCCTTTTCCTCGGCAGATAGCACTTCATTTACAGGATAATTGGTTAAAGTCTGGTATCCGGTATTCCGGTATTCATATTTCACTCGCCACTCAAAATTATTGTTAGCCCATGCAGCATCAGCAGACAAGGACTTCACGGCGGTAACACCATCCGTAAACGCCAAGCGTTGCTCAATACCCGTGAATGTCTTGAACACCTGCATACTATGGACGGTCTTGTTTACAGAGGTGGTGTCAATTGTGGAATCAACCACAGTCCTTTTAATGGTCTTGATTGTTCCATAAGACAAGATACAGTTTTTGGCAACTCTTGCCTCGTCAGCTTGTATCTCCGGCTCCTGCGTATTCATGCCTTTGAAATCAGTAATTCTCATCAATTTTGCTCCAGGGTAAGAGGAGGGATATTTTTACCTGTTATCTTGCACACATCCGACAAACAGTCAGGATGAGTACAAGGATTATGCTCGCAATATTTTTGCCCAATACATCCATGCTTGAAAGGAATATATGCAGCGGGAAGGTTTTCGCCGAGAAACAAATTGTTATGTGTCATAATTCCCCCTTACTTAATATCCAGTAAAATTAATCGCCCTGCTCTCTATATCAAACACACATCTTCTCGCAGCAGATGTACAAACATCCTTAACCACCTTTCCGATTAAGTCCTCATATTCTGCCATATAGCCTTGAGCTATAGTAAACTGTCTATCTTTCTTAAAAAACCATGCTATTGCATAAGCAATCTTAGCAAGTGGGATGTAGTCGGATACCAGAGAAAAAGCATTAATCAAATATGTTACCCTGTATTCATCTGCTATTGTGGGGACAGGCTTAACCTGAAACTTGCCGGCGAACACTGATACACCGTCAGTAAACGGATTGGCATAGACTGCCGTGCCCTCCGCATTGGCAATATAGACGACCTTATGGAAGTCAGATGGCAGAGCATAGGTCTCCTGTCCTGCTACAGTTGTCAGAGCATAGTTTTCTTGTAGTTTCTCAGGTGACCGTTCTCTGATAGCAGCAATAATGCCAATATCAGCGTCAACCAACCATGCTGCGATCTCCACATCAGTTGCAATCGCTTCTACGGGTTCGTCTACTGCTGAACGAACTCTCGCTATTTGAGCAGCTGTATCAAGCATAATGCCTCCTACTTAAAACTAAATCTCAAACCTGCTTCAAAAGTCCGCAAACATCCTGCCTCTTTAGTGTCCCCTCTTATCAACCAAGATTGCTTGACAAACAAGGGTCTTTTAACAAACTCAATCGCCACAGGCAACTCAAATGTCCTGCCACCAGAGAAAAACACATCACCATCATCAAGGGTAATAGCCCACTTGCCTGTCTTAATGGCAACATCAAGCTCAAGCAATGCCCCTAATCTGGCAGACATTGCCCTATTGTCCTGCCAGTTTTGAGATATGGATACCTTTGTGGCATAATTCAAAACAACCAGTTTAGCCGTTCCCTTCACCACGAAGGGAAGGGTCTTTTCTTGACCTATGCCATATTTGAGATAAATATTGTACTTGTCGTCCTTAAAATGGGTGTAGGTTTTCAGGGATAAAAAATCCTTAACCCCAATATTCTTTCGTTCTTTTGAAATATCCAACTTGCATCTGACTTCATCCTTCCCTGACGCACTCTTGCCTTCGATTTTTCTTTGGCTGTAATCCATTTTAGCATTGGCAATCAATGTTGTGATACTGCCAATCTTGGCACTCTTATTATAATCGCAGGTCAATCCCCATGCTGATGAGGATTTTTCAGATCCACTCCAGTCTTGATTCGGGACTACATTATTGAGGATGAGAGATAGCTCACCGCTGGCACGACATTGTCCCACCAATAGCAATATCCCCATAGCCACAATTATCAAAATCGTTCCTTTCGTTTCCCAATAATTCATGTCCTTTGTCTCCATTTTATTTTTATTTCTGCGTAAAGCAGATTAATCACTCTATCTAATTCTTCCATTGCCTTTGCGTTCTCTCCTCGGTC
>JBAZQO010000014.1:0-26444 GCA_041645145.1 Candidatus Omnitrophota bacterium | reverse complement strand
ATCCAGCTGCACCGCGGTAATCCCCGCGGAGGTGCCGGCGACCTTAAAATCCATATCTCCAAAATGATCCTCTAGCCCCGCGATATCAGTTAAGATAACCTCTTTTTGGCCCTGTTTAACCAGACCCAAGGCAACCCCGCCCACAGCCTGCTTGATCGGCACCCCGGCATCCATTAATGACAGGGTGGCGGCGCAAACAGAAGCCATGCTGCTTGAACCATTTGATTCCAGTATCTCGGAAACCACTCTTATAGTATAAGGAAATTTTTCCTTTGACGGCATGACTGCAAGCAAGGCCTTCTCTGCCAGGGCGCCGTGGCCGATCTCGCGCCTGCCGGGCCCACGCACAGGCTTTGTCTCGCCCACGCTAAAAGAAGGGAAATTATAATGCAGCATAAAAGATTTCTTCTTTTCTCCCTCTAATGCCTCGACCAACTGTTCATCTTCACCCGTGCCTAAGGTAGTTATGGCCAGGCTCTGGGTTTGCCCCCGGGTAAAAAGGCCTGAACCATGGGTACGCGGAAGCACGGAAACCTCGCAGCTGATTGGACGGATCTCTGTAAAAGAGCGACCGTCTATACGCACATTTTCTTCGGTAATCATCCTGCGCACCTGCTTCTTTTCCACTTCATGGATCCCGGCCTGAATATCAGCTGCCAGGAACCCTTCGCCGGTCAACTGCGCTTCCAGTTCCTTAGTTAATAAAGCGATCTCTTCTTCGCGCTCTTCTTTCTTACTCAATTTATATACCTTGCTTAATTTTTCCTGGGAAAGCGATTCGATCTTCCGCATTAAAGCCGGATCAATCAGCTTAAGTTCAATCTGCGCCTTAGCCTGCCCATAAAGCCGGCAGAATTCTTCCTGCATGCTCAGCATAGGCTTTAGGTTATCCATGCCGAACTTTACCGCTTCTAAATACACCTCTTCGGAGACCTCGTTAGCCTTTGACTCAAGCATTAATACGCCATTAGCGTTGCCGGTCACCACTACATCCAGGTCCGAACTCTCAAGCTCTGCGTATGTAGGATTTAAAACAAATTCGTTATTTATCCTGGCTACCCGGCAAGCAGCTAGAGGCCCTTTAAAAGGAATATTTGAAATGGATAAAGCAGCGCTTGCGCCGATAAGCGCCAAGATATCCGGATCATTCTCCCCGTCGCTTGAGAAAACAATAGCCATCACCTGAACCTCGTTTAATAAGCCATCCGGAAATAGCGGGCGGATAGGCCGGTCAATGAGCCGGGAAGTTAAAATCTCGCTTTCTGAGGGCCGGCCTTCGCGCTTAAAGAAACCTCCGGGGATCCTGCCGGCTGCGTATGTTTTTTCCTGGCATTCTACAGTCAGCGGGAAAAAGTCCCGGCCTTCTTTTGGCTCCCGGGACATGCAGGCAGTAACCAAAACCACTGTTCCGCCATAGGTAACCGTAACCGAACCGTTGGCCTGTTTGGCGATCCTGCCGGTCTCCAGGATAAGGTCATTTTTACCGAATTTAATTTTCAAGCTTTTATTTTGCATTATATACTCT
Source organism: Candidatus Omnitrophota bacterium (assembly GCA_041645145.1). Taxonomy (GTDB): domain Bacteria; phylum Omnitrophota; class Gorgyraeia; order Gygaellales; family Profunditerraquicolaceae; genus UBA6249. Next base: position 24,919 of record JBAZQO010000014.1, on the reverse strand, counting down.
CTCTTTTCTTTATGGATGAAGCCTTGGAAGGGCTTTATTTTCTTAAACTGAGCTTTCCCAGGATCTCTTCATACTTCTTCATATCCTTGTCCTTGAGATATTTGAGGAGTCTGCGGCGCCTTCCTACCATCAAAAGCAGTCCGCGGCGGGAATGCAAATCTTTCTTGTGCGATTTAAAATGCTCTCCCAGACCATTGATCCTCTCGGTTAAAATCGCTATCTGAACCTCGGCAGATCCGGTGTCCCTGGAATGCACCTTAAAATCATCGATCAATTTTGCCTTCTTTTCTTTTACCAAAACCAATTTTCTACCTCCCTTTCCGTAGATTATATGATAATTAACTCAGCAAGTCAATTATCTTTTTTATTTCTTCCCCAACAGTTCGATTATCTTATCCAACTTCTGGATTACCAAAACGCTAAAACATACAAACCAAACAGTCAAAACCAATGAAATCAAACCGCCGATAAAACTTAAGCCATAACCCATATTTCTACCCCCTCAATGAGCGCTTGACTTACGAATACGCCAGTATGAGTAAGTCAATGCGCGAATTGATCCCGCCGAATATGCCAAAATTGTCGCAAGAGAATTTTGGCATATGTTATGAGACGGGATAATTTGCACATTGTATCACAAGAAAACAATTATGCAACCTTAAATCTCAAAAGAATCTCTGGCGATTTTTCTGCGTGTAGCTTTTTTATCCGAATGCCGGCGCTTCTGCTCAAGTATCCTTACCTTGACACCTTTGGGCCTTTTACGATTCTGGCGCATGGTCTTTGCTTTAAGGGATTGCTTTTGCAAAACACCCTGCTTGATCCTGTTCTCGATTTTACTTAAGAGAATATGCCTGGCAAGATTACGGTTAAGAAGCTGAGAACGCTGGCGCTGGCATTTTACCTCCAGGCCCGTAGGCAGATGCTTAAGATACACGCAGGTGGCGGTCTTATTGACATTCTGGCCTCCGGGGCCGCTTGAGCGGATAAAGCTCTCCACGATATCCTCCTCGCGCACCCCTAAAGCCATCATCTTTTTTTCCAGGGCCGTTTTCTCATTCACAACAGCTGCCATAAAACTACCCTTCCCTGCCTGCCGAAGAGGCGGACATCTCCGACTCAATCTTTTTAATCATCTCCTCCAACTCCTTAATTAGCGGCGTAGGAAGCATTTTCAGGAGCTGTATCTCCTGTTTAAGCATGCGCAGATGGCCAAGCAATCTCCTTAAAACAACCAACTTTCTTTTTTCCTGCGCCTCCTCCGGCTCCAACTCCTGCCTCTGCCGGATAATCACACCCAAATTCTTCTTTAACTCCTGCGCGTCCCTGCCCTTTTCAAAAATCTCTTTTTTCAGGTTATTATAATCATCTTCATCCAATACTTTTTTGTTTTTCGCCTGGCGCAGGATATCAACCGACTCATAACCGGGGATCTGCGCGGCTGAGCTGGCCTCGGCATAATCCGCTTTCAAATACTGCGGCTCCTCCTTCTCCAGGAAATAATATGACTTAAGCAGCTTCATCGCCGTCTGTTTGCGTATTCCTATCTCGCGGCTGACATAAGTATCAAAATTTAAATATCCCCACTCCTTATACATTTTGTCTTTCCATACCGAATAAAGCGACCGGCCCAGCTCGATCCAGGAGCTCTTAAAATTCTTAGCGCTCTCCAGTATATGATAACGCAAAGAGCCACTATCCAGGTTTCCCATCTTTTCCTCGATGTTTTTCAAAGATTTTGTTTTCACTCTATTTCCCGAATATGTCCTTCAACTCTTTCCCGAAATCCTTATACTTATTTATGATATTGGCTACCTTATCCACTATCTGTTCCGGTGACTGACTGCTAAGGTTTTTCATCGCCGCCTTCAAAATTATGCTTTTTAGCTTCTCCTGGCTTAAGCCCGGATTATCCAACTGGGTATTGATATTAAACACTAAGTGTAAATTACCATCGCTGTCGGTAAACAGGTCCAGGGCGTTTTTCGCTAAATCCAAGCTTACCTGCTGCTCTTCAGTTTTTTCATAAACAAGATTGGAAAGATTTAAATCCGTAATAATCTGCAAAGCATTATTTTTGGCTTTAAAGGTCGAGTCGAAATTAAGCCTTGCCGACAAAACTTTCTTACTCGAGATAAGGTTCCCATAGTAAGGGGCAAAATTAGTCACATCCAGGTCTTTAACCTCCAGCTTTGCGTCCATATCCTTAGCCAGAAAATCAAGCCAGCCGGAAAAAGCGATATTGCCAAAAGGCTTGCCCGCGGGGTTAGACAGCCGCGCGCTTAAACTAAAATTTGTGGCAAGAGATGTAATAGGCAGAGAAACCTTAGCTACACTGATATTCAGCTTATCCACAATGACCTGATATCCGGGGGTACTGACCAATCTATCTGTAAAAATTATTTTGGCATCCCGCACCTTAAGGCTGGTCAGGTAAATTGCCGGCGCTTTGCCTTTTTGCTCCAAAACCGGCAGGTTTAATTTCCCGCTTGATGACCGCTCAAGGTAAATCACCGGATCAGTAATGGTTAAACCGTGAATAACCACTTTGCCGAACAATAAGCCGATCAGGTTCGGGGAAAAAGTTACCTTCCTTATGCTAGCGAGGCTGCCTATCTCTAACTTTTCCAGGGTAATAGTAAAAGGCAAGCCTAAGCTTATTTTGCCAAGGCTGGCTTTAACTTTTAAATTCTGCTGGATCTGATCCTCAACGATCTTAGGCGCATATATCCCGACTAAGATGCTGGCGATCACAAAGATAGCCAGAAATACCGTGAGAAGCGAAAACAGAATTTTAAACTTTTTCTTCATCTATAATTCTCCGTTAAAGCAGCGCGGTTTCGATCCTGGAGCGCACCGTATCCCTGAGCAGGACAAAATCTCCGGGGCCAAACTCCCCTGTTTCAACCGCCGGAAGCACGGTAAGCTTTGCCGATACCCCGGGCCTAAAGATCCAACTGCCTCTGGGTATAGTATCGCGCGTGCCCTTTAAACAAATAGGCAGAATCGGCTTCTTTTCTTTAATTGCCAGTTTAAAAGCGCCGTTTTGAAAATCATTCATTTGGTCATTGGAGGAGCGCGTGCCTTCCGGAAAAAATAACACGGACATATCTTTTTGCAGCCATTTACTTGCCTGGTGATAAATCTCTTTTATGCTCGCAAAGTCACCACGGGTAAGTTTGATGTGCTTAATCAATCCAAGACACCAGCCGATAAAAGGAACCTTAAACAAACTTGCCTTAGCCACCCATTTAAACTGCATCTTGGTCTGATAAAGCACCGCGATATCCGCCAAGCTCTGATGGTTAGAGATTATTACATAACTCCTTTTGTGATCTATATTCTCAAGGCCCGTGACTTTCAGGTCCCAATAGGGATTTAAGCCAATTACGGCGTCCGACCACCAAAAGCACTGCGCGTGGGTGACCTTCTTTTTCTTGTCAAAGGGAAAAAGCAGGATGTTTAAGACAAAGACCACAAAGAAAAGCAGGATAGTCAATAGAATAGTGCCTGTCCATATGCCTATGGAAATAATTATTCTCATCTTCCTACTCTGACTATAGCCCAAATACCGGAGGTTGTCAACTTTTAGATTAACGGATCACTGCCTGGGGGCAAATTTGATTATAGGCGCAATAAGTGCAGGCCTTATATTCAGGTTTAGCCGGAAACTCCTGCCTGCGGATCCCCGCGGAGACCCGTGTTATATCCTCTTTTACAGCATCTAAGTCATCTTCACTAAGTTCATGCCTGCCGATAATACCGGATTCCAGAAAGTATAGCTCTACCGCGACAGGCATTACTCCGAATATATGCTGATAAGCCATGGCATAAAGCGCCAACTGCTTGCTTGCCTTGACCCGTTTATCCGCGTCCTTTTGCGCCTTGATCTCTGAGGTCTTGAAATCCATAATTACCACGCCGTCCTTCTCCATATCTATGCGGTCAAACCTGCCGCTGATTTTATTGTACCCTAAAACAAAGGAAAAATCTTTTTCAATAAATTTAGGGGCCGCGCAGCGCCTTTCTTCATCCTTATAAAATCTGACCAGGGCCTCCCTGCCGATACGAAAACGCTCCTCCTGGTGATTAGCATCAAGAAACCCCTGAGGATCAAAATTCGCTTCAAAGCAATCCAGGAGATCATCTACCTTCATGTTCTTGCCGTTAAGTTTACGCAGAAAATATTGGCTGACTGCCTCATGCATTGCCCGGCCGTAGATAACCGTATGATGCTCCATGATCGGCACACGCAGTATATTTACATATTTGTATTTTAAAGGGCAGGTCAGATAATCATCAATGTGATAATAACTTAAAGTGATCAGCTTATGGCTCTCGGTTATTCTTTGGGAGGCTGATTTAGGCAATTCTTTGGACGGGGCAAAACGCTGGATACTCTCAATGGCTGTGGATTTCTTCTTCTCTTGTTCTAGCGCGGGCTGCTTACCTAAAGCCTCCGGCACAAACTGGCTTACCTTGCGCAAACGCTTGCCTCCGTAATCATCCGCGCTGGTTAAATACAGCTCTTCTTTAGAACGCGTCATGCCTACATAAAAAAGCCTGCGCTCCTCCTGAGTATGAAAATCCCCGGTGGGAAGAACTTCTTTGATCAGCTCATCCGGCAATTCGATCTGCTGTGAGCGTTTAGGAAGCGGAAATTTGCCTTGCACAAGACTGACTAAGAATACCACCCTGAACTCCAGGCCCTTGGCTTTATGGATAGTTAAAATATTTACCGCGTCCTGGTCTAAGTCCGCCTCTACTGTCGGCGGGTCATCCCCGGACTCAATGAGCAGGTTAAGATGTTTTATAAAACTGATCACCCTGTCCTCTTTAGCCACCAGCTCGAAATCGCGCACCTGGTTAAAAAACTTGGCGATATTCTGGATCTTGGTTTCCTTTTCTAAGCTGGGATTATGCGTCAGATACCTGAGATAACCTGTATCAGTAAGAAAACTATAAAGCAACCTGCCGGTTGTTTCGTCGCGGGAAACCTGCAGGAACTTTTCAATATCCGCAAGCACCTGCTTTATTGCTTCTTTAGTCTGATCTTGAATTTGGCCCAACTCCGGGATCTTTTCTAATTCGCTAAACACCGCATAAAGCGAGCGGTTTCTGCGCCGGCTAAAGTGATTGCACAATGCCAGATCCGTCAGGTCAACTTTGTAAATCTCAGAGCTGGCAAGATAATACAAGCTTAATGAATCCGAAGGATTGGCAATTACGCGCAGGAAATTAATGCACAGCTTAACCTCCTGGCGTCCGTATAAACCCTGGTTGCCGCTGAATTGCCAGGGGATATTCTGCATATTTAACGATTGGATAAAACCCCGGGCATCAGAATTAGAGCGCACAAGAATGACAAAATCCCTATATTTAAACTTACCTAAACTTACTTTTTCTATTATAATCTTACTTACATTATCAGCTTCAGTGGAGTGAGTATCAAAGTGCAAATGCGCGGGTTTTTGTCCTCCCTTAGTCAAACCAATAAGGTGTTTATCAATATTTGCTTTTACCTCAAAGCGCTCCGGATTATTATACTGGATCAGCTGATAAGCGCTGTCTAAGATGGCCTGGGTGGAACGGTAATTCTGGATCAGGGTGATTTTCTCCGCTTGAGAATAATCCTGGATAAAATTAAGCACGTTGCTGTAGGCAGCGCCGCGCCATCTATAGATGCATTGGTCATCATCAGCGACAACAGTTATATTTTTTTCTGATCCGGCCAAAAGTTTTACTATCTGAAACTGCGCGAAATTAGTATCCTGAAATTCATCTACCAGAATATATTTAAATTGTTTTTGGTAATTTTGCAGGATCAAAGGATGCTCGCGCAAAAGCTGTAAACTTAAATAAAACTGATTGCCAAAATCAATCAGCCCTTCCTTGGCCAAAAGCTCCTGATATTTAGCGTAGGCAGCTGCTACCTCCATTTGCTGCACTGCCAGCTCTAAAGCAGCTTTATCCTCCGGATTGCTCTTTGCCTGGATCAGGAAATCCTGGGCATATTTAAAATACTCCTTGGCCGAAATATCTTCATCTTTTGCCCGGCTAAAAAATGAAATAAGCGCCTCAATAAAACGGGTGGGTTCTGCTAATGGACGGTAATAAGCAAGCGTGAATTCAAAAAGGTGTTCTCGGAAAAGAACCGCTGCCTCAGGCCGGCTAAGCACCTTAAAATCCGGATTTAACCCGGCAACTAAGGAATTTTCGCGCAGGATACGGTCGCCAAAGGCATGAAAAGTAGAGATCCAGATATCCGTGTAACCATAAGGCATGAGGATGTCCACCCGCTCCTGCATCTCCTTAGCTGCCTTATCCGTAAAGGTAAGCGCCAGGATCTGGTCGGTCTTGGCCAGGCCCTGGTTGATCAGCCAGGCAATACGCTGGGTGATCACGTGGGTCTTGCCTGTGCCTGCGCCGGCAATGATCAAGAGCGGCCCTTCTTTATGCGTAACCGCCTGCACCTGCTCTTTATTTAATCCCTCTAAAACTTTATCCATTTTTTATCCTCTACACAGACTCAAAATAATGCGGGGCACAATTCCACAGGTCCAGGACGCAATTTACTATCGCGACAAGGAACATCAACGCAATGTCGGCCCTGAATAAAAACAGCCCGAGTATCAAAATACCACAGATAGAGTTATTCAATCGCCATAAGGCGTGTTTATCAGCAGGCTGATTTTGGCGCGCCTCTGCCGAAACGCTATTGTAGCAAGCCACATCGCGTTTAATAGAAGTAGTATTGAAAAGTCGCGATAGAAGAAAGCGTACTTCAGGTCACCCAACGCGTAACACATCCGGAAGAATACAAAGGAATGGGCAATAAGGAGCGATACATCGAAGAATAGGACCGTCCTTGCCGCGCCCTTTCGGTTGTTGATGAGCTGTACTACAACGCCGACGTTATGGGAAGGCGCGAAGAAGAACCGGATGAGCGTGAGGAGACTGACCAGCATACATAGCCAGTAGAAGAGTTGGTGCGCCATAAAACGCTCTGACGCGCGCGCGAAGCCCCACGACAGAAGTATCGCATAGACGAACTCTAGAATATAGATAAACTTATTTACCCCGTTATCCTTCTCCGCCATTCCTAGCTCCTTTCTGCCTGCTCAAGCCACCTCGCCGTGTATACTGCTCCTCATTAACAAATCGAGCAGCTTAAGGGAGTTGGCTGGGTTCCGGACTTTCCTTTAACTTGGCCATCTTCTTATTTAGCTTCAATAATCTTTTCTCCTCTTGCTTCTTTTTTCTTGCCTGTTCCTTGAGTTTCTTTTGAAACGAATAATTAACTATTGCCATCATTTTATCCTTTCTCTCCTCTTTATTGGCGGGTCCTGCCTGCTCAAGCCACCCGTTACTAAAGAATAGAACTATAATTAAGTATCGTGTTCCCCGATTGCCCGAAGAAGTGCCTAAGACGGTTGTGTTTCTCGATAGCGGGTGACGAGGATTGATTCCGAGCGGACAATTGGCCGCGAGGAACAAGCCTCGGCAGGACCCGCGTATATTCTATCTTGACAATGCCGAAATTTCAAGTATACTTATTGAACTTAAAGGAGTTGGTCCCTCGCTTAAGCACTTGAAAATTTCCTGCCTGCCTACGGCAGACGAGAAATTTTCTACGTAAGCTCGGGACTAATTCGCGCATTAACTTACTCATACTTTGTATTCGTAAGTTAAGCGCTCATTAAAGGAGTTCTAAAAATGCTTAAAAAATGTGTTTTATGTAAAAAAGGCGAACTTAAGGGAAAAAAGATAGCCAGGAAAGGGCAATATAAGGCTAAGGGCGGAACAGGCAGCAAGATCGCCCGCTGGACAATGCGCAAATTCCTGCCAAATCTGCAAAAAATGCGCATCTTAATCGATGGCCATCCGCAGCGGGTCTACATCTGCGCCAAATGCATCAAAAAGGGCGATTTCAAGAAGGCTCCAAGAAGGCTCAATAACCCTACTTAAAGAATATATCCTTAGCCTCCAGGATCAGCGATTCATCATCTCTCCAGCTGTCAATCTTAGGCGTATAAACCAGATCAAATAATCCTGCCTGCATCAGGCTATCCAGCAAGCTACTCATCCCGAAAGCAATAACCTGACAAGTAACTAAGCCGTCGGTTACCCAGAATTTCAGGGTCTGGCGGCTTAAACTTTGCACCTGGCCTTTTAACTTAAGCGAACGCGTATAAAATAAAGGCTCAGGGCAACCCATACCAAATGGCTCTAAAGCTTCCAGTTCCCTGACCATCTTCTCATTTAAATCGGAAAGAGGAAGCTCCAGATCAATATCCATGCTGGGAAGCAGATCTTCAATTTTCAGGCAGTCATGCGCCAGCTTATTAATGCTTTTCCTGAAATCATCGATATTATCTTTGGTGATCAACAACCCCGCGGCATGGGCATGGCCGCCAAAGCTATCCAATAGCTCCTTACAATGCACAAGCGCGTCAAATAGATGGAAGTTTTTAATTGAGCGCGCCGAACCCTTGCATAAATCTTCATTCAGCGAGATAACTATTGCCGGCCGGTAAAATCTGTCGGCAAGCTTTGAGGCGACGATCCCCAAGACACCCTGGTGCCAATCCTCTTTGGCGATTACAATGACCTTTTGCTCCTTAAAATTAATTTCGCGGTTGATCATCTCCTCCGCTTCCTCTAAAATCTTACTTTCAACCTTCTGGCGTTGGCGGTTAAATTGCTCAAGCTCTTTGGCAAAACCCTGGGCCTCCTCCATATTTTCGCTCATCAGCAACTTTAAAGATACCTCGGCGTTACTCATACGGCCGGAGGCATTTAAGCGCGGGGCAATGATAAAACTTACATAAGTAGAATTAAATTTCTTATTTTCAATCCCGGCGTTTTCAATTAAGGCGCGCAGGCCAGGCCTTTTGGTTTGCCCCATTCGGACCAATCCTTCCTTGGCAATAATCCGATTCTCTCCGTTTAAAGGAACGCTGTCAGCGATAGTGCCTAAAGTAACTAAATCCAGGTCTTCGCTAAGCAGGGAATTGGTTACAGCCTGGCAAAATTTGTAAGCCACTCCTACCCCGGCTAAATCCCTGTAAGGATAACCGGAATGTTTAAGCTTAGGATTGATCATGCTTGAGGCTGCGGGTAGATTTAAATCCTGCGGCTCATGGTGATCGGTAACAATCACATCTATGTTTGCCTGCCTTAGCCCTTCTACCTCCTTATGATTGGCTGTTCCGCAGTCCGCGGTAACCATAAGCTTTACCTTGTTCTCTTTGGCAAAATTAATTATCTCTTTATTCAAGCCATAACCCTCTTTAATGCGATGCGGGATATGATGCAGGACATCCAAACCTAATGAAACAAGCGTATTTTTGACTAAAACCGTGCTGGTTATGCCATCCACATCATAGTCGCCAAAAACCATTACTTTCTCTTTATTCTCCAGCGCCTTCTTAACTAAACCGATCGCCTTAGGCATATCAGAAAATAAATGCGGGCTAAACAGGTCATCTATGCCGGCTTTAAGGAATTTTTCCGCCTCACCAGGCGAATCGACTTTACGGTTAACGAGAATCTGGGCCAGGACTTTGGAGATGCCTAATTCTTTGGAAAGCTGATTTTGCAGGTGGACATGCGGAGTAGCTAATCTTAGGATTTTATGGGTGGACATTACATTTTTTCCGGCTGGCTTATACCTAACAGTTCTAATCCGCAGGATAAAACGATCTTTACCCCCTTGATCAGCTCAAGCCTCGCGCAGGTAAGCGCGTCACCCTGGCCTAAAACCCGGTGCAGATCATAAAACTTATGGAAGCTTTCGGATAACTCCTGGAGATAAACCGTAAGCATATAAGGGTCGCAGGTAACCAGGCATACATTGAGAATTGCCTCAAACTCAAGCAGCTTCTTGATAAGGCTCAGCTCTTCTTTCTCCGCCAACACAGAAAGATCCATGTCCTCTTTGATCCGGATATCCGCGTTGCGTAATATGCTGCAGATGCGCGCGTGCGCGTACTGCACGTAATATACGGGGTTTTCCGCGCTTTGCTTCTTGGCCACCTCAAGGTCAAAATCCAGATGGCTGGATGTGCGGCGCATTAAAAAGAAAAATCTGGCGGCATCCGCGCCTACTTCATCCAGAACCTCGCGCAGGGTTATATACTGGCCGCGCCTGGTGGACATCTGGATCGGAGTGCCGTTACGAAAAATAGTCGCAAGCTGCACGATAATTACCGACAGGCTTTCCGGGGAATGCCCAAGGGCCTGAATTGAGGCCTTGATGCGGTTAATGTATCCGTGATGATCCGGGCCCCAAAGGTTGATCAGCCAGCTGAACCCGCGGTTAAATTTATCCCGATGATAAGCGATATCCGGAGCCAGATACGTTTGGCTGCCATCGCTCTTAATTACCACCCTGTCTTTATCGTCGCCAAAAGCAGTTGATTTAAACCAGAGCGCGCCGTCCTGCTCATACAAAAACCCTTTATTTCTTAATTGAGCGAAGGATTCCTCTATTTTTCCGCTTTTAGCCAGCTCCTTCTGCGAATACCAGCAATCAAAATTAACCCCGAAATCCGATAATTCTTGTTTAATGATCCTTAAGATATAATCAGCGGCAAAATCACCCAGGCCCGCATCTTTAATTTTCTGCTTATCTGCCTCTTTAGCGATCTCAGATATGTAATCCCCCTGATAATAATTTTCCGGGAGCTCAATTTTTTCCCCCGCTAACTCCTGGCGGCGCAGTTGTACGGATTTACCGAGAATGTTTATCTGGTTACCCTCATCATTAAGGTAATACTCCCGCTGCAGGCTAAAGTTCAGAAATTCCAAGATGTTAGCCAGGCAATCCCCTACTGCCGCCTGACGGGCATGGGCAACCGACAAAGAGCCGGTGGGATTAGCGCTGACAAACTCGATCAAGACTTTTTTGCCTTTGCCCGCGTCCAGCCTTAAGGCATCCTTGCCCTGAGTAATGATTTTACCCAGCTGGTCGTAGAAATAACTTGCGTCAAGATAAAAGTTTACAAAACCCGCGCCCTCAACCTTTACCTGGCTGATCAAATCTTTTAATTCTGATTCTGTTATTTCCTTTTGGATGAATTCCACCAATTCCGCGGCGATCTCACGGGGGGGCCTCTTAAGCAGCTTGCTTAGCTTTAAAGCGATATTAGTGGTAAAATCGCCAAAGCGGTTATCCGTAGGTTGGAAAACCATGGTTTGGCTTCCGATAGCCAAAGCCATAGGAAAATCAAGGATTATCTCCTCCGGAGCCAACCTGTCTAATCCGGCCTTTACCAATGACCGGCTGACCAGGGCTAAAAGCTCTTCTTGAATATTCTTCTGCATTTATGCGGCAGTAACCCTGACTCTCTTAGCGTCGGACCAAAGACTCTCTAAAGAATAAAACTCTCTTACAGGATTATAAAAAGCGTGGGCGATTACCGAAACATAATCCAATACTATCCAGCCGGATTCGTCGCCTGCAGAAACCCTTGAGAGAGATTTTATTCCTTCAGTTTCCAGACCTTCCTGGATTGCCTTGGCAATGGCGCCGGTCTGCCTCAAAGAAGCGCCGCTGGCGATGACAAAATAATCGCAGAAGCCAGCTACTTTTGAGACATCCAATATAACTACCTTTTCGGCTTTCTTGGATTTAGCAATCCGGGCAATGGCTTGAGCTAACTGTTTTGATTCTATCGTGGATACTCCTATTCAGAAAGCAGTTACTTGCTTTTTCCTAAAATCTTATACATGCCGGTGCCGCACTCAGGGCATTTGCCTTTCATAGCGGAGCGGCCGTTCTTCATGGTGACCTTCTGCTCATCTTTCATGTCTTTCTTACCTTTACATTTTACGCAATATCCTGTTTCTGCCATTTATTCCTCCCTTGTTATGCAACATGCAGCTTCAACTATACACTAATGTTATCACAGCTTAAATTTGATGTCAAATAATTCTTACTTCGCGGCTTTTCTTCCCTTGGAATGTTTCTCTTCAATCTCTCCGACAATCTCTTCCAGCAGGTCCTCTAAAGTAACCAGGCCCAGGGCTTTCTTATCCTTATCCGCGATAATGGCGATCTGGATCTTTTCCGCCTGGAATCTTTTTAAAAGTTCATTGACGCGCATGGATCCCGGCACATAACAGGCCTCATGAAGCAGGTCCTGCAACAGGAATAATCCTTTTTCTCTTAATATGTAGAGCAGGTCCTTGGCGTAAATTATGCCTACGATATTATCCACTGAGCCGCTATACACCGGAAGACGGGCATGCCCTTCCTCGACAAATATATTCAGCAGGTCTTCAGAATTAGTATTAACATTAACGGCAACAACCTTATCCTTATTGACCATTACATCGCTGAGCTTGGTATCCCCGAATTCAAAGATACGATGCAGCATCTTGCGCTCATCTTCGCTTAAAACCCCTTCCTCTTTGCCCATCTCGATCATCGCGCGCAGCTCTTCCTCGGTAATCAAAGGCGAACGCTTGGAAGGGCCCACGCCAAAAAGCTTAAGGATAAAGTTGCTGATGCCGATGAAAAATATAATTAATGGTTTTAGAATTACAATCACCCTCTCCATTACCGGAGCGGTGGCAAGCGCCACTTTCTCCGAGTGTTTTGCCGATAGTATTTTCGGGGTTACTTCGCAGAAAATAAGCAATACCAGAGTAGTAACAAAGGTAGAAACAACTACCCCCCACTGGTATCCGTAAACCTGCACGAATATACTGGTAACTATCGAGGAGATGGCGATATTAACGATATTATTGCCGATAAGGATGGCGGCGATCAACTTATCCAGCTTAGCTACCAGCCGCTGGATACTCTGGGCGCGCTTAATGCCCTGCTGCAGCATATGGCGCAGCCGGATCCTGCTTAAACCTATGATCGAGGTTTCCGAAGCCGAGAAGAAAAAAGAAAACGCGGCCAGGATGATCAAAGTCAATAAAATTAACGGGGAAATAACTAAATGCGCCATTATTTTAAATTAAGTTTCGCGTAAATCTTCTTTTGCTCTTTTCCTACCGGGCCGATCAAGGCCAAATTTATCTTCTCATGCTTGAATATCTGCCCGGCGACCTGGCGCAGGTCTTCAATGCCAACCTTATTCACCTCTTTAACAACCTCCTCTAATGTGTACACCTTATCCAGGCAGGCCATGCTCTCACCCATCCAAAGCATATACTCCATAGTATCCTCTAAAGCCAGGGTGAGCTGGCCCAGATAAAATTCTTTTGCCCGCTTAAATTCATCGTTACTAACCAATTTATCCCTGATTTTGCCCAATTCCTGGAAAATCAATTCAAGACAAGGACCTACCTTGCGATTATCTATCCCCGCGTGTACTAAAAATGCCCCGGTGTCGGAATAGCGTTTCAGGCCTGTGCCGATCTCATAAGCCAGCCCTCTTTTCTCTCTTACCTGGTTAAAAAGACGGCTGGACATATTTGCCCCTAAAATTATATGCAGCATTGCCTGGGCATGCCTTAAAGGATGGTCGCGCTTTAAACCATGGAACCCCAGAGCCATATGCGTCTGCTCAGTGTCTTTATGAAGAATTTTAAGCTGCTTTTTAGCCTGGCTGTCTTGCGCCGGATTAAATTTATTTAATTTTCCGCAACTTCTCTGCGCGAAAATAGCACAGACCTTTTTTACCAATAGATCATGGTCTACTAATCCCGCGGCGCTGATTACGATATTCGCGGGGGTATAATGCGCCTGCTGAAAAAACCTCGCAATGTCCCGGTCAATATTCCTTACTGACTCCACTGTCCCGATTACCGGAGAGCCAAGCGGCTGATGCGGCCAGAGCAACTCATCCAACAATTCAAGACAAAAGCTTTGCGGAAGGTCTTTATACATCTTCAGCTCTTCCAGGATAACTGTCTTTTCTTTCTTGATATCCGCGGGTTTTAAAATCGGGTTAAGTACCATGTCGGATAAGATATCCAGGGCGCCTGCTAAATGACGACTGGGGATCTTAACCAGATAGCAGGTAAGCTCCTCAGAGGTAAAACCGTTTAACGCTCCCCCTACTCCTTCAATCGACTCTTTGATCGCGCGGCAGGAATATTTTTTGCTGCCCTTAAAAAGTAAGTGCTCTAAGAAATGCGAGATCCCTTTTTGAGCGGCTGCCTCAAAACGTCCGCCGATATTGATCCAGATCCCTAAAGAAAGCGACTGCACCCCGCTACAGCGCTTGGTGATTATCCTCAATCCATTATCTAACTTAGCCTTCTTATACATTAAGCCTTCCGACGAAATTACCCACTCTTTTTACTAAATCGCTGCGCCCGATATTTTCTTTTATCTTTTTTACGATCGCACTTCCCACAATTACCCCGTCGCAGATCCTTTGCGCCTGGCGCGCCTGGGCGGCAGTCGAGATACCGAATCCAACGCAAACCGGTTTGCCGGTTACCTGCTTAATCTTAGCCAGATTGGTTTTTAAATTACCCGCTATTGTTTTGCGGGCCCCGGTTACCCCGGTCAAAGAAACATAATAAATAAAACCTTTGGCAACCGTGGCTATTGTTTTAATCCGCGCCTTTGCGCTGGTCGGCGCAAGAAAACAAATATTGGCCAAACCTTTATTATTGGCGTAACGGATGAGTTCCCTGCCTTCTTCCGGAGGCAAATCCGGGATGATCACGCCGTCAACACCTGCGGCTACCGCCTTATCTACAAAAGGCTTATCCCCGAAACAAAAAACCGGGTTGTAGTAAGTCATAAGGCATATTGGCAAGTCGGTATTTTCGCGCAACTTCCTTACTAAATCCATAATCTTGACTAAATTTGTTCCTTTTTTAAGAGAATACTCCGAGGAGGCCTGGATTACCGGGCCGTCAGCTAAAGGATCGGAAAAAGGCACGCCTAATTCAATTATATCCACTCCCTGGTCTTCAAACTCCAGGACAAGCTTCGCTGTCGTAGCTAAATCCGGGTAACCGGCGGTAATAAAAGCGATAAATGCCTTCCTGCCTTCTTTCTTTAGCTGGATGAATTTTTTATCAATGCGATTCATGCAAATCCTTATCTCCTCGTCCGGAGAGGCAAAGAATAACAACTGAGTTTTTATTTATAGCCCTGCCTGTTTTTTTAAGATAAGCAACGGCATGCGCGGATTCTAATGCCGGGATTATCCCTTCAATCTCGGATAACAGCTTAAATCCTTCCAGGGCTTCTTTATCGCTGATAGCCACATAAGTTGCCCGTTTGATCTCTTTGTAATAAGCATGCTCCGGCCCCACCCCGGGATAATCTAATCCGGCGGCAATAGAATGCGCGTTTTTGATTTGGCCGAATTTATCCTCCAGGACATCGGATTTACAGCCGTGCAGGACTCCGGGTGAACCAGCCACCAGGCTTGCAGAATGCCTCCCTGAAGATAATCCCAAACCCGCGGCCTCAACACCGATCATTCTTACAAGTTTGTCTTTGAAAAAAGGATGGAATAGGCCCATGGCATTGCTCCCTCCGCCGACACAAGCCACCAGAAAATCCGGCAATCTCTTTTCTTTCTTTAAGATCTGCAGCCTTGCCTCCTTGCCGATTACCGACTGAAAATCACGCACCATAACAGGATAAGGATGCGGCCCGGCAACTGTGCCGATAATATAATGCGTATGGCGCACATTGGTAACCCAATCGCGCAAAGCTTCGGTCATGGCATCTTTTAAAGTCCGGGTTCCGCTTTTTACCGGAATTACTCTTGCCCCTAATAATTTCATGCGCAAAACATTTAAGGCCTGGCGATGGATATCTTCCTCTCCCATATACACATCGCACTCCAAACCGAATAATGCCGCCACCGTTGCCGTGGCTACCCCGTGCTGGCCCGCACCGGTCTCGGCAATCACCCTCCCCTTGCCCATCCTGACCGCCAAGAGCACCTGGCCCAAAGTATTATTAATTTTATGCGCGCCGGTATGCAGAAGGTCTTCTCTTTTTAAATAGACCTTTTGAATTCCAAGGTATTTGCTTAAATTTTTAGCCAGGTATAGCGGGGTAGGCCGGCCGGCATACTCGCGAAGATAATCAGAAAGTTCCTGGCGGAACTTTTTATCTTTTTTGGCCAGAAAATATTCTTTTTCCAATTCATCCAGGGCATAGATCAGCGTCTCCGGGACAAACCTTCCTCCAAAGATACCGAAATGGCCGGTTTTATCTGGTAAAGTTTTTTTCATTTTAGAAATAGATCCTTAAGCATTAACTGCACATCAAACGGATTCAAAGGCATATAAAGATGCGGTAGATTCGCTCCCAGGGATAAGATCTTATACACCGCGGCCTGAAAAGCGATAAAAACCAAATAAACAAAAACATTGGTTAAGAGGATAAAGACCGCCAGGAGGATCAAGCAACCCAACAGGCAATTCAGGCCTTTATTCTTTTTCTTCAAGAACTCGCCGCAATGCCTGCATTTTAAGGCTTCATCCTGGATCTCTTCCGCGCAAAACGGGCATTTTTTCATAAAACTTCCCTCCATGCGGCTTTACTGCTTGAATAAACTTTCTAATTTTCTTGTGGTCCTTTTTTCCTGCTTTTAGTTCCAATGCGCTTGAAACATCCACCCAATCGGGTTTTAATAATTTAACTGCCTTGCGCACATTACCGGCGCTCAACCCTCCGGAAAGAAATACAATTCGCTTCATTTTAACTGTTTGAGCCAATAATTTCCAGTTAAATTTATTTCCTGTTCCGCCCGGCTTACTTTTAGAATAAGTATCAAAAAGATACGCGTAGGTTTTATACCGGGAGAGATCATCCAAATCTATTCTCTTGCCCACCCTAAAGGCCTTGATCACTTTATAGCCTTTGAATCTCCGGCAATAGGCGGGAGATTCTTCCCCGTGAAACTGCAGTATATTCAAACCGCACAGCCGCGCGATTTTTTTTACTACCTTCTCTTTTTCATTGACAAAAACCCCTACGCGGATAATCTTATCCGGCAAAATGCGCGAGATATTGGCTGCTTTTGACGGGCTGATATAACGCGGGCTTTTTTTATAAAAGACAAACCCGATGGCATCCGCGCCGAAGAATAAGCTGGCCAGGGCGTCCTCTAAATTGGTAATCCCGCAGATCTTAACCCTTACCACCCCATCACCTCTTCTACCTTTTGTTTTATGTCAGGGGCCTCCATAAAGGCAGTGCCGATCAACACCGCGCTCGCTCCCAGTATCTTCAGGAAAAGGACATCCTGGGTATTCCTGATCCCGCTTTCCACAACTATGATCTTATCCTCGGGGATCAAAGTAAACAATTTCTCCGTGGTCTTAAAATCAACTTCCAGGGTATGCAAATTGCGGTTATTGATACCGACGACCGGCACTTTTAAGCTTAGCACTTTCTTTAGCTCTTTTTCATCATGCACTTCCACTATGTAATCCAGTCCCAAGGAATCGGAAATCCGCATAAACTCAACTAATTTATCTTTGGTTAATAAATCCGCGATCAACAAGATCGCGTCAGCGCCTAAATAACGCGACTCATAGACCTGGTAGCCCTCTAAGATAAAATCTTTTCTCAACACCGGGCCGGTAAATATGCTCTTTACTTCATTGATATAAGAGGCCCTGCCGTTAAAGGAATCCTCTTCGGTTAAAACCGAAATCGCCTGCACCCCCGCGTCCCGGTAATTTTGCGCGATCTCCTGCAAATTAAACTCCTGGCGGATCACCCCTCTTGAAGGTGAAGCCTGCTTGATTTCGGCAATAAGCGATATCTGACGCGGCTTGGCTATTGCCTCCTTAAATGGGCGGATTGCCGGCAAACCAACTAATTTTGCTTTTAAATCCTCTTCGTTTAACTGCTGTTTGGCTAAGGCGATCCTTTCTTTCTTTTTTGCGACGATCTCTTTTAAGATATCCGTTTTAGCCATATTATTTTGAATATTCTTTTAATAACTCAAGCTTCTTAAGCGCTTGGCCTGAATCAATGGATTCTTCCGCAAGTTTTATCCCTAGAGCGATGGTAGCGGCTTTATCCGCGGCGAAAATGGCGCAACCGGCATTCAGTAAAACTATATCGCGCTTGCTTCCTTTTTTTCCGGCTAATACCTCCCGGGCAATCTTTACATTATCAGCTACCTCCCCGCCTGCCAACTCACCAAGCTTAGCCCTGGGGATGCCGAAATCTTCCGGGGCAATTTCGTAATCTTTTAAAACTTCACCTATCGCCTCAGAAACAAATGTCTTATCCGTTGTGGTTACTTCATCTAAACCATCCGCCCCATGAACTACTAAAACATGCTTACTGCCTAAGTTATGCAAAACTTGAGCCAAAATCCTGGTCCATTCCGCCGAATACACGCCGACGAGCTGGTTAGTTGCCCTGGCAGGATTAATCAGCGGCCCTAAAATATTGAAGATGGTCTTTTGGGCAATCTGTTTTCTTGCCGGCATAACATGCCTCATTGCCGGATGCAGGTTTGGCGCGAATAAAAAAGCAATGCCGATCTCTTCAAGGCATTTTTTGATTTTTGCCCTATCCATATTAATGTTAACCCCTAAAGCCTCCAGGATATCCGCGCTGCCGCATTTACCGGATACCGAGCGGTTGCCGTGCTTAGCCACTGTAATACCGGCTCCGCTGGCTACCAGGGCGCTAACCGTTGAAATATTAAAGGTTCCCTTTTTATCCCCTCCTGTGCCGCAAGTATCTAAAATATTCGGCCTATCCACTATGATCGGCTCAACATACTTAAGCATCACATTTACCGCCGCGGTCAGCTCGTTGACAGTCTGGCCTTTTTCATTGAATGCGGCCAGAAAGTTCACGATATCCGCGGTATCCGTTGAACCGCTTAAGATCTCCTGCATTACCTGCTGCATTTGCAAGGCGCTTAAATCTTTTTTATCAACCAATTGCCAGATCAGCTCTTTGATCATTTTAATTTGATAAAATTATCCAGTATCTGCTTGCCGCATTTAGTAAGGATGGACTCCGGATGGAACTGCACTCCCCAGACCGGATATACTTTATGCTTTAACCCCATAATCTCGTTTTCGCGCGTATGCGCGGTTATTTCAAGGCACTCCGGCAAACTCTTCCTCTCAACCAGCAAAGAATGATAGCGCGTAGCCAGAAATGGATTAGCTATCCCCTTAAAAATATCCTTCTTGTTATGATAGATCTTAGAGGTCTTGCCGTGCATAAGTTTGGCGGCGCTGACGATCTTGCCTCCAAAAACATATCCGATTGCCTGATGGCCGAGGCAAACCCCCAGAATAGGGATCTTTCCGGAAAATTCCCTGATCACTTCACAGGTTATACCGGCATCCTCAGGCCTGCCCGGGCCCGGAGAAATCATAATTTTTGAGGGTTCAAGTTTCTTGATATCTTTGATCGCTAAGGCATCATTGCGGAATATCTGAACCTCCTGGCCGAGCTCCCCTAAATACTGCACCAGGTTATAGGTAAAAGAATCATAATTATCGATCATCAAGATCATTCTTTTTCCCTCCACACTCTCGCGCCCAGATTAATCAATTTCTCCTCGATATTCTCATAGCCGCGCTCTAAGTGGTAAATCCTGGATATGGAAGTTTTTCCCTTGGCGGCTAAACCTGCCAGGACTAAACACGCGGAAGCGCGCAGGTCGCTTGCCATAACCGGAGCCCCGGATAAACATTTTATCCCCTCAACAATAGCATGCGGGCCTTCCCTCTGGATATGCGCGCCCATACGGTTAAGTTCGGAAACATGCATAAACCTGTCCGGATAAATCTTTTCGGTAACAACACTAATGCCGCCCGTTACGCACATCAATGCCATCATTTGCGCCTGCATATCCGTAGGAAACCCGGGGTAGGGAAGCGTGGTTATATTTACTGCCTTAAGCCTTTTGTTACCTCGCACGCGTAAAGATCCGTCAGCGCGCGAAACGCGCGCCCCTGCTTCATCCAATTTATCGATCAACGCGCCTAAGTGCTGGTATTGCACATTTTTAATTAATATATCACCTTTGGTGATAAGCGAGGCCAATATCATGGTTCCGGCTTCAATGCGGTCAGGGATTATGGAATGCACCGCGCCGCGTAAATTCTTGACACCTTCTATCTCAATAATCGGGGTGCCGTGGCCTTTAATTTTAGCGCCCATCTTGATTAAAAACTCCGCCAAATCTACTACCTCCGGCTCGCAGGCCGCGGATTCGATCACGGTTTTGCCGCTCGCTAAAACCGCGGCCATCATCACATTGTCAGTAGCTAAAACCGATGAACCGTAAACCCCGCCCAGATAAATGTGCGCGCCGCGCAGCCGGTTTGTTTTAGCTAACACATAACCTGAATCAATACTGATATCAGCGCCCAGGGCCTTAATCCCTTTTAAATGCAGATCTACCGGACGCACGCCGATAACGCAGCCGCCGGGCAAAGAAACCTTGGCCTTTTTTAATTTTCCCAGCAGCGGCCCCAAAACGCAAAATGACGCCCGCATTGTAGAGACCAATTTGTATTCCGCGATATGATTTGCGGCTTTACCCGCGCAAACCATAACCTTGCCCTTATCAAACTCGGCGATCTTTCCTAAGGCGCGTAAGATCTTAAGCATGCTGTTAGAATCGCGCAGATGCGGCACATTTTTAATTACGCATGGCTCATCGGTAAGCAGGGTAGCTGCCATAATCGGCAATACCGCGTTCTTTGCGCCGGAGACCGTAACCTCACCTTTTAATTTTACTCCGCCTTCGATAATCAGTTTGTCCATTTCTTAAATTATTCTCCTGGCAATAACTACGCGCTGGATATTATTATAATCTTTGATTATCCTTAAATCATCAAATTTTTCTCCTGTCTCCAGCATATCTTTGACCTGACCTGCCTGGTTTATCCCCACTTCAAAAACCAATAAACCGCCTTTTTTTAAATAACCGGATGCCTGGCTGATTATGCGCCGGTAAAAATCCAAACCATCACTGCCTCCATCTAAAGCCAAAACCGGCTCAAAGGAAATCTCCCTGGCTAAACTCTTTAATTCCCGCGTTGGCACATAAGGAGGATTGCTGATAATCAGGTCAAACTCCTTAAGCCGCAAGCCCGCGAATAAATCGCTCCGCAGAAATTCGATCTTCACCCGGTACAAATCCGCGTTTTGCCCGGCTAGCTCTAAGGCCTCCGGAGAAATATCAGTGGCCATTATTTTGCAGTTTGGGATATTTTTAGCTAAAGATACGGCGATGCAGCCTGAGCCTGTACCGATATCCAACACATCAGGCTTTTCTATGTTCTTTAACCCCTCTATTGCCGCTTCAACTAAGATCTCGGTTTCCGGACGGGGAATTAACACCCGCTTATCCACCTTGAATTTTAAACCCATAAACTCGCTAGAGCCCAGAATATACTGCACCGGCTGGCCCTTAATCCTGCGTTTTAGTATAGAAGAAAACAACGCACTTTTATCTTTATCTAATTTGCTGTCTTTATTCAGGTACAAAGATAGCCTGTCGCAGTTTAAAACATGGGTTAAAACTAATTCAGCTTCATTCACCCCGCTCTTTTGGCTAAGTTCATTAGACAAACTCCTTTAATACATAATTATATCCTCGCCAAAAGGGCGGGGTTCATTCTTTTTCTCTTCCTCTGCCTTTAATAAAGCCTCGGATAATTCATCCATTTGGCCTTCCAAGATCGCCTCTAACTGGTGTGTTGTAAAATTAATGCGGTGGTCAGTCACGCGACGGTCGGGAAAATTGTAAGTACGGATCTTTTCGCTGCGGTCTCCGGTGCCGATCTGGATCTTTCTGGCGCTGGATAATCTTTTTGCCTCTGCTTCGACTTTAGCCTCCAGGATCCGGGCGCGTAAGATCCTCATTGCCTTGGCCTTATTCTTTATCTGTGAGCGCTCATCTTGGCAGGCAACCACTGTGCCGGTGGGAATGTGCGTAATCCTCACCGCGGAGTCGGTCTTCTGCATATGTTGGCCGCCCGGGCCGCTTGAGCGGTAAGTATCTATTCTTAGATCTTTGGGCTCAATGACCAGGTCAATCTCTTGCGGTTCGACTAAAACCGCAACCGTAGCAGTGGAAGTATGGATGCGGCCTTGCGCCTCAGTAGTAGGAACGCGCTGCACGCGGTGCACCCCGCTCTCAAACTTAATCCGGCGAAAAGCATCCCGGCCTTTTACGCTGAAAATAACTTCTTTGATCCCGCCGGCTTCATTAGTGCTGACAGACATAGGCTCTAGATCCCAACCCTTATTCGCGGCATATTTTGTATACATGCGGTAAAGATCAGCGGCAAAAAGCCCAGCCTCATCTCCGCCTGTGCCCTGCCTGATCTCCACAATCGCATCTCGCCCGGCATCTTTATCTTCTCCTGCCAAAAGCTTCTTCAGGCGCAGCTCCAGGTCTGTTTTCCTGGCTACTAACTCCCTGGACTCATCCTGAGCGAGCTCCAGAAAATCCTTTTCATGCTTTTGGGTCAGGACCACCTCAAGCCCTTTGATCTCTTTAGCCACATTCTTGTATTCGCGGAACAAAGAAACTGCCGGCTTAATATCGGAAAGCTCCTTGGCTAGTTTATTATACAGCTGCCGGTCGGCAGTCTGTTCGTGGCTGGCCAGAAGGCCGTGGTTTGGCTTCCGATGGCCAAAGCCACTGGCCAAAAGCTCCTCTAGCTCTTGATACCGCGCTTCTAATTTTTCCAGCTGCTCCTGCATATTATTTTTTACCATACTTCTTCATAAATTTATCCACGCGTCCGGCAGAATCCACTAATTTCTGCTTACCGGTGAAAAACGGATGGCACTTTGAGCAAATCTCAACGCGGATACTCGGCTTGGTTGAGCGGGTGTGCACCGTCTCACCGCAAGCGCAAATGATCGTGCTTTCTTTGTAGTTAGGGTGGGTCTTTTCTTTCATTTTTATTTCTCCTTTATTGCCCACAAGGGCACACCGGCGCAATTCCGTTAAGCGCCGGGTGTTATTTCTGGTTCATGCTGTTTAAAAACTCTTCGTTATTTTTTGTCTTACTTAACTTCTCAATAAGCAGCTCCATGGCTTCTACGTTATTTAACTCATTGAGCACCTTCCTTAAAATCCAGGTTTTCTGCAAAACATCCGGTTTAACCAAAAGCTCTTCGTGGCGGGTGTTGGAGCGCTTGATGTCAATTGCCGGATAGATCCTGCGCTGGAAGAGGTTGCGATCAAGCTGGGTTTCCATATTGCCTGTACCTTTAAACTCTTCGAAAATAACCTCATCCATACGGCTTCCGGTATCCACCAGGGCAGTGGCAATGATGGTTAGGCTTCCCCCTTCATCCACCGCGCGGGCTGCCCCAAAGAATCTCTTGGGCTTCTGCAGAGCATTTGAATCAATACCACCTGAAAGAACTTTGCCGCTGTGCGGGATGACAGAGTTATAAGCTCGCGCCAGGCGGGTTATGCTATCCAGCAGGATAACCACATCGCGCTTATGCTCAACTAACCGCTTAGCCTTCTCCAAAACAATCTCGGCAACCTGCACATGCCTCTCCGGCGGCTCATCGAATGTAGATGAAATCACCTCTCCTTTGACATTACGCTGCATATCCGTGACTTCTTCGGGACGCTCATCGATCAGAAGGACGATCATGATCACATCCGGATTATTACTGGTAATGGCATTGGCGATCTTCTGCAATAAAACGGTTTTGCCGCTATACGGCTGGGCGACAATTAAACCACGCTGTCCTTTGCCGATGGGGGTAAGCAGGCTCATAATGCGCATGGATACCTCATCCGGTTTAGTCTCCAGATCAAACGGCTGGCGCGGATATACAGGAGTAAGGTTATCAAAAAGAACCTTTTCCTTTACATCCTCAGGATTCTCAAAATTTACCGCCTCTACCTTAAGCAGGGCAAAATATTTTTCCCCTTCTTTCGGCGGACGGATCTGGCCGCTTACCGTATCTCCCGTGCGCAGGTCAAATTTCCTGATCTGAGAGGGAGAGATATAAATATCATCCGGGCAGGGCAAGTAATTATAATTCGGGCTCCTCAGGAAACCAAACCCCTCGGAGAGGATCTCTAAAACACCTTCCCCGAACATCAACCCCTCTTTTTCCGCCTGAGCCTGGAGTATCTTAAAAATTAAATCCTGCTTCTTTAAGCCGCTGATTCCGTTGGCGTTTAATTCCTTAGCCA
This sequence comes from Candidatus Omnitrophota bacterium, assembly GCA_041645145.1. Classification (GTDB taxonomy): domain Bacteria; phylum Omnitrophota; class Gorgyraeia; order Gygaellales; family Profunditerraquicolaceae; genus UBA6249. Next base: position 803 of record JBAZQO010000014.1, on the reverse strand, counting down.
GCTTGTTCAGTTCAGTGATCTTCATATCTTTGAGATTCTTAATATCTAGCTTTTCCACAACTTCCTCCTTATTTCAATAACTTGTTTACGGGTTTTACTGATCGCTCCGCTGTTATCTATGATAAAATCCGCAAAACGTAATTTCTCATTTTGCGAAATCTGAGATTTTATCCTCATGCCTGCCTGCCTGCGATTTATGGCAAGTTTACGCGCCGAGCGGCCCAACTGCTGGCTTCTTGTGGAGGTAACCACCACCAGTTTATCGAGCTTCTTCCTTAAGCCTGCCTCGATGATCAATGACGCGTCCAGGATGATGAACCTCTTGCCGGAATTCATGATCCGCCGGGAAATTTCTTTTTTTACCGCCGGGTGCACGATGGAATCAAGTTTTTTCAAAGCGGGTTTATGAATAAATACGACCCCTGCAAGTTTGGCGCGGTCAATATTTTTGTCGGCCTTAAGAATGCGCGGCCCGAAAAAACTTACGATCTTTTTATAAACTGGCCCTCCCCGGTAAAGAGACTGATGCGCCAGCCTATCGGCATCGATCAGTTCGCAAGCGCGGTTTTTAAGCATCCTGGCGACTGTGCTCTTGCCGCTTCCCATGCCTCCGGTGACCCCTATTACAAATTTATCCTTCTTTTGCTTTGGCATATAGCTGGATGTATTTTTTAGCGGAAGCCTCCCAGGAGAAATCGCACCGCATGGCATTATTCATTAAAGCGCTCCACTTTTTCTTATCTTTAAAGGCTGCCAGACACCTCTTAACGGTTTTAAGCAGGTCATCTTTGGTATGCCTGGAA
>JBAZQO010000013.1:0-26637 GCA_041645145.1 Candidatus Omnitrophota bacterium | reverse complement strand
TGTATTAAAAAGCAGTAGGTAGTAGATAGAATGTAGTAGGTAAAAAAGGGCGTAGAGAAATCTACGCCCTTTTGTTAAATGCGAACCTGACTTGTCCTGCGCTTTGCGGTAAATTTACTTTTACCCGGTCGGAAGTCCAAAACAAGAAGAACTATTATCAGTGTACGAGCACCGCCATTGAAAGTACCCTGTCCCTGGGTTAAACAAACCATAAAACATATATTCCCTAGTGGCGTTCGGGGTTTTTCCACCACTGGTGCACCTGAATGCTTCCAAAAATATTTGTGTTGGATAAGGATCGGTCACATACCTAAAGAAGCTGCCGGAGGAACATGTATTATCCACTCCTACGTCGACATACGTTATACCGGTCATAGTACCATTGTTCAGGTAATATTCATAAGCAAGCTGCCGCATAGTAGGTTACATCTTAGACCGGGGACATAAGGAAATGGGGTCAGAATTATTTTTTATATAAAAAATAATTCTGACCCCATTTCCTTTTGACCCCATTTCCTTTCCTCTATCCCCTATCCCGCCTCATAACATATGCCAAAATTCTCTTGCGATAATTTTGGCATATTCGGCGGGATAATTCGCGCATTGACTTACTCTCCGCCTACGGCGGATCGTAAGTCAAGCGCTCATTAAAATAAATATTGACAAAGACGCGGCGCTGGTGTAAAATTCACTATCCTTTCAAGATTTTTCCCTAAAATAAGGCAAAATTATCGTAACCTATTATAAAACAACGAGTTAACTCAAGGAGATTTACAAAATGGCAGAGTGGATAGGTATAGGCAGGCGCGCAAGAAGATGTTACGGTTTTGATGAAATTTCCCTGGTTCCCGGAGCGCGAACCGTGAATCCCAATGAGGTTGACACAAGTTTTGAATTTTCCGGTAAAAAGTTCAAGATTCCTATTCTCGCCGCGGCCATGGACGGGGTCGTAGATGTAAAATTCGCCATAGAAATGTCCCGCTTAGGCGGGATCGCGGTTTTGAACCTGGACGGCATACAAACCCGCTATGAAAACCCGGATGAAGTCCTGGAGGAAATCACAAAAGCCTCTCCCGCAAAAGCCACGGAATTAATCCAATCGGTTTACACTACCGCAATTAAAGAAAAACTAATATCAAAAAGAGTCTCAGAAATTAAAAAAGCAAAAGCTACGGCAGTAGTCAGCTGTATCCCGGCTAACGCGGATAAATTTTCAAAGCTGGCCATTGCCGCGGGGGCGGATATTTTTGTCATACAATCCACGGTAACCACCACTAAACATATCTCCACGCAATATAAAACACTGGATTTGAATAAATTCTGTAAATCCCTAAAGATTCCGGTTATCCTGGGCAATTGCGTAACCTATGAGACGACCGTAGAGCTTATGGAGACCGGTGCCAGCGGTTTGCTTATCGGGGTCGGCCCGGGAGCCGCATGCACAACCCGCGGTGTATTAGGCATCGGGGTCCCCCAGGTAACTGCCACTGTTGACGCGGCAGGCGCGCGCGATTTTTATTTTAAGCGCGCGGGAAAGTATATCTCCATCATTACTGACGGCGGAATGAACCGCGGAGGGGATATCTGCAAAGCCTTTGCCTGCGGGGCAGATGCCGTAATGATCGGTTCAAGCTTTGCCCGCGCCCAGGAAGCCCCGGGAAGAGGTTTCCATTGGGGCATGGCTACTTCGCATGTCAATCTTCCGCGCGGTACCCGCATACAGGTGGGCACCACCGGAAAATTAAAAGATATCCTTTTGGGCCCGGCAAAGGTAGATGATGGTTCGCAAAACCTTATGGGCGCCTTAAAGACATCCATGGGTTCACTCGGCGCCTCAAACTTAAAAGAGATGCATGACGTAGAAATTATTATCGCGCCGTCAATCCAGACCGAAGGCAAAATATTTCAGGTAGGCCAAAGAGTAGGAATGGGAAAATGACCAGGCAAACAATACTAATTTTAGATTTTGGGTCGCAATATACACAGTTGATCGCGCGCAGGATCAGGGAAAATAAGGTCTTCTCCAAAATCATCCCCTATAATACTCCGGCAGCTGAAATCGCCGCCTTAAATCCTAAAGGCCTGATCCTATCCGGAGGGCCTGCCTCAGTGGTTGATAAAAAATCCCCTTATCCGGATAAAGGTATCTTCAAACTGGGAGTTCCTATACTCGGTATTTGCTACGGGATGCAGGTTATCTGCGAGATGCTCGCAGGCAAGGTAAAACACACCCGCGAGCGTGAATACGGCAAAGTTGAGTTGTTTATAGATGATAACCGTGATCTTTTCAGCCACATGGCGGGTAATTTCACCTGCTGGGCCAGCCACGGCGATTACGTGACCAAAATGCCGGCCGGGTTTCACACCAGCGCGCACACAGCCTCTACCCCGATTGCGGCCATAGCCAACCAGAAAAGAAAAATCTTTGCCGTGCAGTTTCATCCGGAGGTAACCCACACGGAAAAAGGCACCCAAATTTTAAGCAATTTTTTATTCAAGGTCTGCGGATGCCTGGGCAGATGGACCATGAAATCCTTTATCAAAGAAACTATTGAAAATATCAAAAAGGCCGTCGGTAAAGATAAAGTGGTGCTGGGTTTAAGCGGCGGGGTAGATTCTTCGGTAGCCGCCCTGCTTCTCCATAGGGCCATCGGCAGAAATTCAAGATGCATTTTCATTGATAACGGCCTGTTGAGAAAAGGAGAGCCTGAGCAGATAAGAAGCGTATTCAAAAATATGTACCACCTTAATTTAGGCTATGTAGACAGGAGCAAGAGGTTCCTTGAACGTTTAAAAGGCATAACTGACCCGGAGGAGAAAAGAAAAATAATCGGGGATGAATTTATTAAGGTATTCGAAGAAGAAGCCAAAAAGCTAAAAGGGGTAAAATTCCTGGGCCAGGGCACCCTCTATCCGGATGTTATTGAATCTATCTCCCCGACAGGAGGGCCGAGCAGGAAAATCAAAAGCCATCATAATGTCGGCGGCCTGCCCGCGCATATGCGCCTGAAGCTGATCGAACCATTAAGGGAGCTGTTTAAAGACGAAGCGCGCGAAATCGGAAGGCAGTTAGGTCTGCCTGATAATATCATTCAGCGCCAGCCGTTTCCCGGCCCGGGCCTGGCGGTAAGAATAATCGGAGAGATAACCCTGGAACGACTGGAGCTCCTGCGCGAAGCAGATAAACGCGTAATTGAAGAAATCTCTAAAGCAGGGCTCTATGAACAGATCTGGCAGTCTTTCGCGGTATTATTGCCGATCAAGACCGTGGGGATCATGGGGGATGAACGCACCTATGAAAATGTCGCGGCGCTTCGCTGTGTCTCCAGCTTTGACGGCATGACTGCCGACTGGGTTAAGCTTCCTTATGAGGTAATGGAAAAGATATCCAATCGTATTATCAACGAAGTCAAAGGAATTAACCGGGTTGTTTACGATATAAGCTCCAAACCTCCCGCAACTATTGAGTGGGAATGATTTCGCAATGCCTCATTCTGAATTCATCCACCTCCACCTGCATACGCAATACAGCCTCTTAGACGGTGCCTGCCGCATACCTGAAATCCTAGCTATTGCTAAAAGCTTTAAGATGGATTCCTTGGCCATCACCGACCATGGAAATATGTTCGGGGCAATCGATTTCTACCTGGAAGCCAGAAAAGCAGGGATCAAGCCGATTATCGGCTGCGAAGTTTACGTTGCCCCGCAAAGCAGGCTGAATAAAAGCGGAAGCGGTATTGAAGACGCGGCCAATCATTTAATACTCCTGTGCCGTAATGAAGAAGGTTACCATAATCTGATGAAGCTGGTCTCCATCGGCTATCTGGAAGGATTTTATTACCGACCGCGCATTGACAAAGAGGTCCTCTCGCAACACGCCCAGGGGTTAATCGGCTCATCCGCCTGTTTAAAGGGGGAGATCAGCGTGCTGCTGCAGCAAAAACGTTTTAACGACGCTTTAAAAGCCGCCGATAATTACCAGAATATTTTTGGTAAAGGTAATTTTTATCTGGAAATCCAGCCTAACTCCATACCTGAACAAAAAATTGTAAATGAAGGAATGCTCAAGATCTCCAAAGAACTGGGCATACCTTTGGTGGCTACCAACGACGTGCATTATCCTACCAAAGACAAGGCAGCGGCGCATGAGGCGCTGTTATGTATCCAAACGCAGACTACCCTTGATGACCCTAAACGCATGCGTTTTCAGACGGATGAATTTTATTTCCGCTCTCCCGATGAGATGAAAGAACTTTTCCGGCATTGCCCGCAAGCCATAGAGAATACCCTCAAGATCGCCGGGCGCTGTAATCTGGAGCTGGATTTTTCACAAATGCACCTGCCTAAATATATCCCGCCCGACGGAAAAAGTAAGGAGGATTTCCTGCTGGAGCTCTGCGAAAAAGGAATGCGCGATAAAGAATTTAAACATGACCCGGAAATCCAAAAACGGCTTGATCATGAACTGAAGATTATCCGCGATATGGGTTTTATCAGCTATTTTCTGATTGTCTGGGATTTTGTCCATTACGCCAAAAACCAGAGCATACCCGTAGGCCCGGGAAGAGGTTCGGCTGCGGGAAGCCTGGTAAGCTTTCTTCTGGGGATCACTGACCTTAACCCCCTGAAATACGGCCTGCTCTTTGAAAGATTTTTAAACCCGGAGCGCATGGGGCTGCCGGATATAGATATCGATTTCTGCTACGAACGCAGGCAGGAGGTCATAGATTACGTGACCAAAAAATACGGGCAGGAGAATGTCGCGCAAATCATTACCTTCGGCACCATGCAGGCCAGGGCTGTGCTCAGGGACGTAGGCAGGGTTATGGCTATTGCTTACGCGGATGTTGACCGCATTGCCAAGATGATCCCCGCGGAATTAGATATGACCCTGAAGAAGGCCTTAGAGAGCGAGCCGGAATTAAGTAACCTTTACAAAAATGACCCGCAGATTTCCAAGCTGATCAATACCGCTATGTCTTTGGAAGGACTAAACCGCCACGCGTCAATCCATGCCGCGGGGGTGGTCATCGCGGATAAACCGTTAAACAACTATACGCCTATCTTTAAAACCGGAGATGGCCAGATTACCACCGGTTACAGCATGGGAATATTAGAGAAAATCGGATTGCTTAAAGTTGACTTTCTGGGCTTAAGAACACTTACGGTTATTGACGAAACATTGAAACTGATCAAAAAAACCCACGGCATAGAAATCGATATCGAAAAACTACCGCTGGATGACCGGAACACGTATAAACTTTTAGCCTCCAGCCACACTATCGGGATATTCCAGGTAGAAAGCTCCGGGATGCGCGACCTGCTCAGAAAACTTGAGCCAGAGCGTTTTGAAGACCTGATAGCACTTCTTGCTTTATACCGCCCCGGCCCCATCGGCTCAGGGATGCTTGATGATTTCATGAAACGCAAGCATGGCTCTATCCCCATAAAATACGAACATCCCAAGCTTGAGCCGATCCTAAAAGAAACCTACGGGATCATGGTCTACCAGGAACAGATCATGCAGATCGCCTCGAGTTTAGCGGGATTTTCCCTTGCCCAGGCGGATATCCTACGCAAGGCCATGGGTAAAAAGATACCCGAAGTTATGGAAAAGGAAAGAAAGAATTTCTTGACCGGCTGCATTAAAAACGGGATAAGAGAGAGCACTGCCAGCAAGATATTTGACTTGATCGAATATTTTTCCGGTTACGGGTTTAATAAAAGCCATAGCACCGCCTACGCGTTGATCTCTTACCGCACTGCCTTCTTAAAAGCGAATTATCCGGTAGAATTCATGACTGCCCTGCTTACTTCGGAGCGGGACAATACCGATAAGATCGTTGAGTATGTAAATGAGGCGCAGCGTATGGGATTGGTTGTGCAGCCGCCGGATATAAATGAAAGCGAAGTACTCTTTAAGGCAGTAGATGAAAAAACCATACGCTTTGGCCTGTTGGCCATAAAAAATGTGGGAAAGCTGGCAGCTGAATCCATTGTAGGTGTCAGGAAACAGGCAAGGTTTGCGTCATTGGAAGACCTCTGCCGCAGGGTGGATTTAAGATTGGCAAACCGCAAGGTTTTGGAAAGCCTGATAAAATGCGGGGCCCTGGATTACTTTAAGATATCCCGCGCCAGGATGTTTGCCGGACTCGATATGATACTGGAGGGGGCGCAAAGGCTGCAGAAAGAAAAATCCAGCGGACAGCTTTCTTTCTTCAGCCAGGCTTCGGATGTCAATGGCTTCAAGGACAATACGAACAATCTGCCTGATGTAAAAGAATGGCCTGAGCCGCAGCTGCTTTCCTTTGAAAAGGATATGCTGGGTTTCTACGTCAGCGGACACCCCCTGGCGCGTTACGCAAAACAGCTGAAGCGCTTTGTCTCCTGCTCTACCTTAAATCTTCATGAGCACAAAGACCAGGACACCATCAAAATCGTAGGACTGATCGCCAAGATCAAACAGACAATTACCCGGGTCAAACAGGAAAAGATGGCGATATTAAAACTGGAGGACTTAAACGGCGTGGTAGAAGCCCTGGTCTTCCCGCGCGCCTACCAGAAAATAAGCCGCTATATCCAGCTCAACAACGTGGTGCATATCCTCGGCACCCTTAGCTTGAAAGAAGACACCCCGAAAATAATCGTAGAGGACCTTTTTCCCTTTGAAGAAATTTATAAACTGATCACCGCTATGAACATCAACCTCTCCGGCATAAGGGAGAATATCTTTGAATCCCTGAAAACCCTGCTGGCTGACTACCGCGGGAATATCCCCATATATCTGCATTTAGACACCCCCGCCAAATCAAGAGTGCAGTTGGTGGTTGGACAAAACCTTTATGTAACTCCTTCAGAGAAATTAATAGAAGAGATAGAGAACCTTTTGGGTGAAGAAAGGTTGTCTTTGGTGCTGTAAAAGAATGCACTTTCCCGCTTGACAAACCCCAAAAATGTGGTATATTTAATTAAAATTAGGTAAAATTATCCGTATGCCTTAAGTTATGGAGGTAATTTAAGGCCTGCCACAGTAAATTTAATCCGGATTGACTTTAAAAAAGGGTCGGTTCGGATTTCTTTATTGATGCTAAATAAAAACTTTTAAAAAGAATATTTATTAATAAAGGGACTGTCCCCGCAGGGGACTGTCCCTGAAGCAATCAGGAGGGTCTAAATGTTCCGTAAAATCATCTCCTTAATCTTATCTTTCTGCTTTCTTTTCCAGCAGACCGGCTTTGTCCAGGCAGCGGCAGTGGAGCTTAACCTCTCCAACTACTTTGCCAGGATGGCAAGCTCCATGGCTGTTGACAGCTTCCGGCCCGTACACCTAAGGTACTTCTCCTACGACTCCCTGAATAACAGCTTCAAGGTGCTCTTGGACAAGGGGACTGACCCTAAACAAACTGAACAGAAGCTCAAAGAAGAAACCAAAGAACTCTTAAAATACTTCCTTATAGGTATAACTTTACCCAATGACAAATTCTGGGTAAATCTTCGGCCTGACTCTCCCAGCCAGATCATAGATTTTAACCTTGAAGAGACAGATATCGGTAAGATAATGCTGGAGGCTGACCTGCAGCTGAAGAAGGACACAGCTCAATTCACCTCACCCCAGACCCCTGAAGGCAAGGAATACTGGAACAGGCTCTACAAGAAGGCAGAAGAGCTCTACGGCACAGAAAACATCACTATCCCCACCCTCACCCGTCCCTGGATAATCCCCAATGAGATCATCGTCAGGGAGACTAAAGACTCAGCCTACATCTACAAAGCAACCCTTAAGGTCATGCTTGAATCAGACTACCTCAGGAACGGTTCTCTTCAAGAGAACCGTTCCTATGTTTTCAAAGATTCCCGCGCCAAAGCCCTTAACGAATACTCCTCACAGCTTATCCGAGAACTCATCATCCCTAAATTAACCAAGGAGGTAAACCTCTCCAAGAGATATGCCCCGCTAAGGCAGGTTTACTACTCTTTAATCCTCTCCAGATGGTTTAAATCCAGGTTCGCCGAGGCAGGGAACAGGCATGCCTGTTCCCTACAGAATGGGACTGTCCCTGACTTTGTCTCTCTCATAGACAAGAATGACCTCACCAACCTTACCTCTAAAACAGATTGGTCAAAAACCACCTACTTTAATGCCTATAAGAAGTCCTTTGCTGATGGTGAATACAACATCAAAGAACCGGTTTACACCCCCTCAGGACAAACCATCAGGAGCTATTTTAGCGGGGGGATAAATGTTACTAGCAGCGCCATTACAATTATGGGGTATAACATAACTAATCCCCTATTCAATCTTCACAATGTTCTTGCAGCAGAAAGGTCAAGCGTGAGCTTTATAGGAGATTTAAATGGTAATTTAACAATAGGCGCGGGTTCGCCGATTCAAAGAACAACAAACACACTTCGTACTAATTTGATTAATGGATTGCGCGAACAAGACTATCTATCAAATAGTACGTTGCTTAAGACTTTGGAAATTTGGGTTGAATCAATTACCCCTCCTTTTAAAGAACAAATGCCATCTTTTTCCGATGAAGACACCATCACCATCTTAAATGCATTTATTTTTGCTGTAAATTCAATGCAAGAAAGCGATATGAAAAAAGATGCGACCACTTATCTTGAAAAAGCAAAGGAATCCATAAATACATTCATAACTGAATATTTGCGTAAACGGATGCATAAAGATTGGCTGGGCGCTCAAAGAATAGACTCAATTAAAAACGCAGCGCTCGTTCCTTTTAAATATATACGTGCTGATATGACGCTGTTACCGGAGGAGTGGACAGGACAAAAAATGGTACAAATGTCAGATGCAATATCAGGAGTTGTCCGAACGGCTCTAGATATCGCCGCCGGGGTGACGACGACTGGGCAAAATACAGTCACCCTCCAACTAGATATGGCGGCTACGCAGAAAATCATACTGGAAACGCCAGTAGACTTATCTAAAGAATTGGGAAACTTTAACCCCCTTAGCTTGTCAAGCATTGCTGAACAAAAAAAACTAACTAAAATACTAGATGACTTAATCGCGGAATTACAAGTTTTAAAAGACACGTCAATAGCAACAGAAAGAGAAGATGTAAGGCTAGAGCAGCTGGCAACTATTAAATCGGCTTTAGAGCGAATAGAGATTACAGTAAATACTATGCAAGAAGAAAGGGAGGATACCCTTCGGGTAAGGTATAGTTCACAACTTGCTTACAGCTCTTTTATTAATTTCCTCGTTGCGACTATCAACAAGGTCGATAAGGTCTTAGTTGAGACAGGGCAACTTTCACCCGAAGCTGCTGGCCAGGCGCAAGAACGTGCCAGTTCGGCGGTGCAGATAGGCGACGCTATAGGACAGTGTGAGAGAAGCCTGAATATATGGTTTAGCCGGTTGAAAAATAGCGAACTTACCGCAGCAGACATATCGACTGCTGAGAATATTATGGGTGAGTTCAAGATCGTTAAAGAGGCCTTAAGAACCAATGCAAAAGAGGCAATTAATTTTCTAATGAATTTTTTGGAGCGCGACATAATATTGCGCTTATCCCAAGCAGACCGTACGGATTTAGTGGAACAAGCGGAACAAAAGGATAGGGCAGCTCTTCTAAAAATGTTTCCTATGTTACCCGAATCAATAATTATGCGCCCGGAATCCCGGAGATTAATCGAAGCCTCAAGGTTGCTTCTCGAACAGGCAAAGGGATTTGCGCAGAGTGAGCTAAGCGCAATAGATTCTTTAGCCCGTGGCGTTAAAGAATCTGGAGAGGTGCCAGGAGATGAAGCGTCTATATATCTTCTAACAAGCAGGACTGCAGAGGCATTCCAAGAAATTCTCGGTAGAAACCCGGAAATTAAAGATGTCCTATTTGTTTTTAATAAAACCGGCCCAAATGATAATTATTTAGCGATAGCAAAAGGTTATGCGAGAAGTTTGTTGACAAGGGAGAAACAAGCCGGCTCGCCGCAGGCCAGTTCGGCGGTGAGAATAGTTACTCAAGATGAGTTAAATTACGCGCGAAGAACATTTATGCTGATGGAACAAGTCATAATAGAAGCAGAAGAGCAAGGTAAACGATACAGCATAATGGGGATGGGGATGTCTCGGAAATTCGGCCATATAGTTGTAAGTTTATTGAGCGATAAGTATGTGCCAGACACCGAAGCGCCTTTTTTAGATCAAGATGTCGCTAAATTTATTTTATCCCAAAACATAGAAGATTTAGAAAGGTTGGCACAATTATTCAATAAGCACCACAGCGCTCAATATGATTATCAAGAAAGAGAAAAAACTAACAGAGACGCACTTGTTATAGCTTTAAACGAATATAGCGGCACGGGTAATGAAATCTACGGATTGAATTCGGATAAGGACGGAGAAATATTTAAGATAACTGCTTATCCGAAAGCAAGAGGGGCTAGCTCGGCGCTAAAAAAAGATCTCGCCGATCAAATTGTAGATCATATATCTTCGAGAGCCGATTCAGATTACTCAACTTCCGATTTGTTAGAAAGAGACTTTTCCGGTATCAGTAGGCGAGATAGAAAAGAAATTACAATGATTTTAAAAAGGTCAACAAGAGGAAATCTTCCATATGATAGAGGGGTGAGGGATTCATTGAAAAAGTATCTAAATAAATCTAGTTCGTCGTTACTCGCTAGCACCAACGATCAACGAACAACGAACAACGAACAAAAAGGGGCGAGTTCGGCGGTAGGATTAGAACATAAACGAGAAATAATTACGGACACACCGGTTTTCTTGTCTCAAGCGATAGCGGATTTTATAGGCAAGACTAAAACGTTATTAAATGATGCGCAGAGATGGCAATTACGCGAGAAAAATGATGGTCTCAAGGAACAATTAAATACGGCAGAAAGCTTATCCATAGAGACAGGAAAAGAGGATGTAATTGAACATCAACTTGATATAATTAAGACAACTTTGGAGAATATAAACGGGATAATAACTTCTCTCAGAGAGCAAAGAAAGGACGCTCTTACTATTGATTATAATCTTTCCAATGCCTTTGATTCCATCATTTTGTTTATTTCTTCCACTGTCAAAGAAATTAAGAACATTCAAAAACCAGGCAGAGAATTAGCCGCTGCAGTTGCGGCCTATCCTAACGCTGCAAGGGCCAGTTCGGCGGTGGAGGTTGATGAAGAAATCAGTGGGATGATGGTAAGGATTCAGGGTAATTTATATGCGTGGCAGGAGTGGTTCAAAAAGTTTTCTTCCCAACGCAGCGGTTTAACGGCTGATGATAGGCTGAGCGTAGAAAAAATTATAGGCGAATTTGAATACCTTAAGGGCGAATTCAAGGTAGCTGCCGGTTTAAAAAAGATGAGTAGCAAGGGGAAGATAGAATTTCTCACAAATTATTTGCAACGCGAGATAATATGGCGGCTATCCGAAGATGAACGAGCGGGAGAAGATGATAAACTATTGAAAGTATTCAAGCTATTTTCCACCGTCATTAGAGACTCAGCTGAATCTAACAGATTACTTATGGGAGTCCTTGCAGAACTAGAAATTTTAAAGCAGGAGATGGGGAAAATTCCGGAAACGGCAGCCAGTTCGGCGGTGAAGCAACAGGGATTTAGACAGAGTGAACTAAATGTAATAGACTCTTTAGCTCGTGGCGTTAAGGAATCTGGAGTGGTACTAGAAGATGAAGCATTTATATATTTACTAACAAGTAGGACTGTAGAGGCCTTCCGAGAAATTCTTGGTAGAAACCCAGAGATTGAAGACGTTTTATTTGTTTTTAAGAAAACTGGTCCAGATGATAATTATTTAGCAATAGCAAGAGATTATGCGAGAAGTTTGTTATTGAGAGAGAAAAAAATCAGCTCACCTATTGTTCCTACTAATACCGGCGGAATTGACTTCAAGCACAAGGCTTTGGCATCCGCTACTACCTATAAAGCAATGGGTAGCTTTGTTGGCCTTGATTTCTCTCTTCCTAAGTTAAGCTCTCAAGCTTTACTTAGCTTTAACCTGGATAAGGAACAATCTGATATAAGCCGGGCCATTGATAACGGTATCATTGTCTCAGGCCAAAGGATAAAGGAATTCATGTCTGCCAGCAACGCCAAGGGTCAGCTAGACCAAAGAAGGGAAACCGTGATCACCTGGCTTGCCAAGTTAGGCATCCTTGAAGAAACCACTTGCTGCGCCCAGGAATCCAGCAAAGAATACAGGGAAGCATTAGTGATCGTGGATTCCGCGGTGATATAATTATAAAGGGTCTGTCCCCGCAGGGGACTGACCCTAAAACACAAAAAGGGACAGTCCCCTGCGGGGACAGTCCCTTTTTGTTGCTCGGCAGCAGAATTTCCTTGACACCGTAAATTTTTGATACTATTATAGTTAGCAATAGCACCCAAATCTATTTGATGATTTGGTATAAGCTTGCGCTTAAGGAGGGAAGGAATGACCAAGAAAGATATTGTTTTAAAAGTATCTGATGCAACTAATCTAAAACAAATAGACGTAAAAGAAGTCGTACAGAAGACCTTTGACTGCATTATTGACGCCCTGGTCAGGGGAGAAAGAATCGAATTGCGCAACTTCGGGGTCTTTAAGATAAAACAAAGAAAGAGCCGCACAGGCAGAAACCCGCGCACCAACCAGGTAATCCCTGTCCCGCCCAGAAAAGTAGTTGTCTTCAAAGCCGGCTTGGAAATGAAGCAAAAAATTAAATAAACTAAAACTACCTACTGAACTTACATGTTTAAAAGAGTTCCGGGCACTAAAGATATTCTGCCTGATGAGTCAGGTTTCTGGCAGTCAATAGAAACTACGGCGCGCAACTTATTCTCCCTTTATAATTACCGGGAGATGCGCACCCCTTTGATCGAGGAAGCATCTTTATTTAAGCGCACCCTGGGGGAGACTACGGAAATCGTGCAGAAACAGATGTTCCTCATCCATAACCAGGAGGATGTTTACGCGCTGCGTCCGGAAGGCACTGCCTCAATAGTGCGCAGCTACTTAGAAAACAACTTAGATAAAACCAGCGGTTTTGTAAAATTATATTATATCGGCCCGATGTTCCGCCTTGAGCGGCCGCAAAAAGGCCGCCTGCGCCAGTTCCACCACATCGGCTGCGAAGCGATCGGCTCAGGAGAGCCTGAGCTGGATGTGGAGGTAATTGCTTTGGCAGAACGGCTGCTTAAAGGTTTCTCGATCGCAGATTACAAAATTAAGATCAACAGCTTAGGCTGCTCCAAAGATAAACAGGCATTGACTCTAAAATTAAAGGAAGCACTGCAAAAAAACGCCAAAGAGCTTTGCGCTGACTGCCAGGTAAGGCTTAATAATAACGTATTAAGGGTGCTGGATTGCAAGAATGAAACCTGTCGGAAGATCGTCCAAACCCTTAAGCTTAACCAGGCGCATCTTTGCCCGGAATGCCTGGGGCATTTTGAAAAAGTAAAAAACGGGTTAAAAAATCTGGACATATCATTTCAGTCCGAGCCGTATCTTGTGCGCGGCCTGGATTATTATAACCGCACGGTGTTTGAAATCTCCCATCCGGAACTGGGCGCTCAAGATGCTATCGCAGCAGGCGGCCGTTATAACAATTTAGTAAAAGAGTTGGGTGGACCGGATTTAGGGGCAATCGGTTTTGCCTTTGGAGTGGAAAGGCTGCTTTTGGTTTCTAAGATAGCGGATAAAAACGCGCAGAATAACCTGGTGTATTTAATCACCCTGGGGGAAGCGGCAAAATCAGCCGGGCTAAAAATATTAAATGACCTACGTGCATCCGGCATACCTTGCGACACAGATTTCCTGAATAAATCCCTGAAAGGGGCTTTGCGCTGCGCTAATGACGCGCACGCTAAATACGTGCTTATCCTGGGGGATGACGAATTAAAGAAGAATATTATTGCACTTAAGGATATGTCAACAGGAGAGCAAAAAGAGGTAGCCTTGCAAAATTTAACCGGGGAGTTGAAATGCTAAGGACGCATACCTGCGGCCAGCTTAATAGCGCGGATACCGGAAAGCAGGTTACGCTTTGCGGCTGGGTTGCCAGACGCAGGGACCACGGTAAATTGATCTTCATTGATATACGCGACCGCTACGGATTTACTCAGGTTGTCTTTATTCCCAAAGAATCAGGGGAGGCCTATAAGTTAGCGCAGGAACTGCGCAGTGAATTCGTGATTAAATTAACCGGAGTTGTAAATAAGCGGCCGGCCGGCACGATCAATACTAAACTGGCAACCGGAGAAATAGAAGTCCTGGCAAAAGAACTCCAGATATTAAATCCCAGCCTCACCCCGCCATTTGAAATTGAAGATACCGCTCAAATAACCGAAGAGATGCGCCTTAAATACCGTTACCTTGACTTAAGAAGAGCAAGGGTTTTTAATAACCTTGTCTTAAGAAGCAGCCTTTATAAAATCATCCGCGCGTACTTAGGCGGGCTTGATTTCATCGAATGCGAAACCCCGATACTTACCAAATCCACGCCTGAAGGCGCCCGGGATTATCTGGTTCCCTCGCGCCTAAACATCGGCCAATTTTTCGCGTTACCCCAGTCTCCGCAATTATTCAAACAGATCCTTATGGTAAGCGGCATAGAAAGATATTATCAGATCGCCAAATGCTTCCGCGACGAAGACCTGCGCGCCGACCGCCAACCGGAATTTACCCAGCTGGATATCGAAATGTCTTTTGTGAACGAAGAGGATATCTTCGCGTTAACTGAAGGGTTAATGAAATCAATTCTGAAGGAATTAAAAAACATAGATATCCAGGTTCCATTTAAGCGCATAAGCTATAAAGAAACCATGCAAAAATACGGTTCAGATAAGCCGGATCTACGAGCTGAGCTAAAAAATGATTTTGCTTTCTGCTGGATAGTGGATTTCCCGCTTTTCAAATTCAATGCCGAGGAGAAACGATGGGAAAGCGAACATCATCCTTTTACCGCGCCGGCTGAAACCGACCTTGAGAACATGGAAAAGGCCCCGGATAAAGTAAAATCCCGCTCCTATGACCTGGTTTTAAACGGGATGGAATTAGGAAGCGGTTCAATAAGAATACACCGCCAGGAACTCCAGGAAAGGATCTTTAATATCATCGGTATCGACAAAGAAGAGATGCGCAGGCGTTTCGGCTTTCTCCTGGAGGCATTTCAGTTTGGAGCTCCCCCGCATGCCGGCGTAGCTTTTGGATTAGACAGGCTCTTAGCCATACTTTCCGGAGAATCAAGTATCCGCGAAGTAATCACCTTCCCAAAAACTTCCGGCGCGTTCTGCCCGTTGACTCGCGCGCCTTCGGATGTAGAAGATAAACAATTAAAAGAATTAGGTATAACCATTAAAGGAGGGAAGTAAAATGAACAGCTCCAAGTTAGCTGGAATTTGCTTATTAACCTTATGTTTAGCCTTATCAGGCTGCGTAACCAGAACCTATAATTTAACCCGCGACAGGATTGACCAGGACCTTACGCCTTCATCAGGCAACCGCGGTTATCTTATGGGAGTGCCTCCGGCAGCTCCGGAAAGAAGAGCCACCCGCACCACCAGGGTCGTTGAAGTAGAGCTGGGATTCACTAAAAGATTACCGACAAAATACCCCTCAACTACTCCGCTGGCAACTTCCGTAGAGGAACCAGTGATGGCCCAGGAAACCCAAGCTGATAGCGCAAATCAGTCCTTTGAGAAATATACCGTGGGTAAAAACGATACGCTGCAAAAGATCTCCAAGAAATTCTATGGCACAACTAAGAGATGGACAAAGATCTACGAAGCAAACAAGGATGTTTTGCGCGGCCCGGATAAACTCTACCCCGGACAAACTCTAAAAATACCCTCTAGTCCGGAACTCATGGCTGAGCCACAAAATATGACAGAGCCGAAAGAAAATCTGAAGTAGCCCTTTAAAAAATATGGCAAGTTCCCGCCTCAATGGATAAAATTATCAAATTTGAATCCCAGAAAGAAGCGCAGGGGCTCTTTGGTGCCCATGATGCCAATATCAAAAACATTGAAGAGGAGTTTAAGGTCAAGCTGACCCTGCGCGGAGGCCACTTAAAAATAAGCGGAACAGCCGGCAATATTAAAAAGGCGGCCCAGTTGGTAGAATACCTGTTGGAGGGATTACGCAACGGCAGCGAAGAAATAGGAAAAGGTAAACAGATCGGCCCGAAAACCACCGGCCAGAGGGAGTATGTCGAAGCGATCAAGAAACATGACATTGTCTTCGGCATCGGCCCGGCAGGCACAGGTAAAACCTACCTGGCAATGGCTTGCGCGGTAGAAGCCCTGAAAAAGCAAGAGGTCCGGCGCATTATCCTGACCCGCCCGGCTATAGAAGCAGGGGAATCCCTGGGGTTTCTGCCCGGGGACATACACGCTAAGATTTCTCCATATCTCAGGCCGCTTTATGACGCCCTATACGATATGATGGAGGCAGAGCGCATTGAGAAATATATTGAGACCGGGATTATTGAAGTTGCGCCGTTGGCCTACATGAGAGGAAGGACATTAAATGACGCCTTCATTATCCTTGATGAGGCGCAAAACTGCACTGCCGAACAGATGAAGATGTTCCTCACCCGCCTGGGCTTTGATTCCAAAGCGGTAATTACCGGGGATATGACGCAAAGCGACCTGCCCGGCGCCAGGCCCATCGGCCTGCTTCAGGCGCAGGATATACTCAAGGAAATCAACGGGATAAAATTCGTTTACTTCAGCGGCTCTGATGTGGTAAGGCACGCTTTAGTGCAAAGGATAATTGAGGCGTATGATAAAACTATTCGCTAAAACTAAAATCGCGCATTTTGCCTTATGTGCGTTCATGTTTTTGTTCAGCTACCTGATCCGGCTGAACCTGGGTGTGCCTTTTTTCTTGATCATCCTTTATATATCTTTTAAACCGGGCTTCGCAAAAATAAAAAACGCCAGGCTTTTAAACCTCGCTTTTCTTTTTTTGGTTTCTTTTGCCACAGGATATTTTCTACTTAAGAACGGCTTAACTTATTACTTTATACCCATCGCGATCATCCCCATGTTGAGCGCGCTCTTGTTTAGCAGCCTTGAGGTGGCTTATTTTTTATCGCTGGCTACATCGCTGACGCTGGCATCCCTGACCACTGAACCGTTTAAGGCCTGGCTTATTTTTATGGTTTCCTGTATCTGCGCGGCTTTGCTTCTAAAGGGAGCGCGCAGGCGCACCACGGTTATCCGGGCGGGGGCCATCGCGGGGCTTTTACAATTAGCCGGCATTTTACTCTTTGAACATTTCTGGATGAGCAGGCCGGACAGATATTTAATCATTCTGGCCAGTGGCCTACTTTCCGGGATTATTACCTTAGGCGTCCTGCCTGTATTCGAATATCTCCTGCAGAGCGTAACCAATATCAGCCTGTTGGAACTGGCGGATTTTCATCATCCGGTCTTACAACGCATGATCCTTCAGGCCCCGGGAACCTACCACCACAGCCTGATTGTCGGTAACCTTTCAGATACAGCGTGTGCGACCATAGGGGCCAATGCCCTTTTAGCCAGGACCGGAGCATATTACCATGATATAGGAAAACTCCAGAAGCCGGAATATTTTATTGAGAACCAGGATATAAAGGAAAACAAGCATGACGCGCTATCGCCTACAATGAGCAAGCTGATCATTATGAACCATGTTAAAGAAGGGATAGATCTTGCCAGGAAATATAAAATCAGCCCGGTACTCTGGGATTTCATCCTACAGCATCACGGCAATAGCTTAGTCTACTATTTTTATCGCCGGGCCTTAGAAGACAGGGAAGAAGACCAGGAGGTAGCCGAGGAAGGGTTCCGCTACCCCGGCCCGAAACCCAATACCAAAGAAACAGCCGTTGTGCTCCTGGCGGACTCGGTAGAAGCAGCCACGCGCAGCTTAAAAGACCCTACCCCGGGAAAAATCGAAGAGGTAGTGCATAAAATAATTAATAATAAGTTCATTGACGGCCAGCTTGATGAATGCGAGCTGACCTTAAAAGATATCGAGAAGATATCCGGCGTATTTACCAAGATCTTAAGCGGCATATACCACAGCCGGGTAAGTTATCCCCAAGAAAGAATGAAAAGACAGGAATGAAAATAACCGTAAAAAATCTGCAAAATAAGCTACTCATCAGCCCCGTAAAAATAAAGAAATTAATCCTGAAGGTCCTCAAGGGGGAGGGAATAAAAGAATCCGGCTATATTAATATCTGTTTCGCGGATGACCCGCTGATTAAGAAATTTAACCTTAAATTCCTGAAAACCAACAGCTCTACCGATGTCCTGGCTTTTAATCTTAACAATAACCTGGAGAACAAAATACTGCTGGCGGATATAATGATTTCTACCGATACGGCAATAAAAAATTCCCGTAAGTTTAACACTAAGCCGGAGTATGAATTAATGCTTTACCTAACCCACGGGATCCTGCACATATTGGGATATGATGACCGCGATAAAACCCAAAAAAAGCAGATGCGCGAAAAGGAAATAGAATATGTCGATAGATAAAGCCAGTGCCTTAGTCTTGAGCAGGCGCGATTGCCGGGAAACCTCACTTATCGCGGAGTTTTACACTAATGAGTTCGGGAAAATAAGCGGCCTTTTAAAAGGAATACGCAGCCAGCCGGAGAAATTCGCTTCGAATCTGGAGCCATTTTCACTGAATGAAATCGTCTTTTACAGGAAGACGCATTCCCCCCTGCACCTGGTAAGCCAGGCGGACAAACTGGATAATTTTACCCGCATCCGGCAAAGCATCGAAAAAACCATCATGGCCGGCTTTATGATGGAGCTGATCGCTTCGGTAATGCAGCCGGAAGATAAAAATGAGGAGATTTTTAACCTGGCGCTGGCCAGCCTGAAAGAACTAGAGACCAATTATAATCCGGAAAAGATCGCGACCATCTTTAAGATTAAAATGCTCGCTTTATCGGGGTTTAAGCCGCATTTTGATTCCTGCGTATCCTGCAATGATAAGATAACCGGGCAATCCAGGTTCAGCCTTTCCTTAGGCGGCCTGCTTTGCCCGCGATGCATGCATAGAGATCCGGCTGCTCGCGCGATATTCCGCGGGACTGTTGCTACTACCCTGCATATCGAAAGAAACGATTTCCGCGCCAGCCTTAACCTGGGAATGAACCCCCAGATAAAAAAAGAACTGGACTTAATCCTCAACGCGTTTTTAAACTTTCACCTGGGCAAAGAGCTGAAGTCGCAAAAACTGCTTAACAAGCTGGAGGTCGCGGTATGAAAATTGTCGTGGTGGGGCCGGGAGCAATGGGATGCCTGTTTGCCGCATTTTTATCAAAATCAAAGGAAGAAATCTGGCTATTAGATAAAAATAAGGAGAAGGCCGCCAGGATAAACGAAAACGGGATCTCCTTGGAAGGTGTCTCCGGCACCTGGCAGGCAAAAGTGAAAACCACAGCCAATATACAGGATATCGGCAAAGTTGATCTGATACTGCTCTGCGTAAAATCATTTCATACCAAACAGGCCATTGAACAGACTAAACCTCTCCTGGGCCAGAACACCAGGATCCTCACCCTGCAAAACGGCATGGGGAATATTGAAATTATTGCCGAGATGGCCGGAGAAGAGAGGGTGATCGGGGGGATAACCAATGAAGGCGCAACCTTAATCGATACCGGAAAAATCCGCCATGCAGGGAGAGGAGAGACCATCATCGGAATGATCGACGGAAAAACCCCGGTTGAGATGCGCGGCATTCGCGAGGTATTCAACAAGGTAGGTTTTGAAACCAAAATGTCGCGTGATATAAAAAACCTGATCTGGTCAAAATTGATCATTAACGCAGGAATTAACGCCCTGACTGCCATTACCGGCCTGCCTAACGGAAAACTTACTGAATTTGAAGGCACAAAACGAATCTTAAGGGACGCGGTCACCGAGGCTACGCGCATTGCCAAAAGAAAGCGCGTAAAGTTAATCTATGACGACCCCCTGGCAAAGGTGGAGGCGGTTTGCGAAGGGACATCGACGAATCTTTCCTCGATGCTCCAGGATGTATTAAGAAAAAAACGCACGGAGATTGACTATATTAACGGCGTGATCGTGCGGCTTGGCCAAGAGCTGGGGATCCCTGTGCCGGTCAACAAACTCCTGGTAGACCTGGTAAAAACAATTGAATCAAGTTACGGGCTATCCGCAAGATAACCAATCATAAAAAATCCAATCCAAATGGCATACAGTTTAAAAACGCGAAAATATTTACTGGTATTATTAATTATCGGATGGGGAGCCATTTTTATTTACCAGGTTTTTGGGCAGCTAAAGCTCACCCGGCACCTTTATCATGACAACCGCCTGCTCATGGGCACTTTTTGGGAGGTTACATCTACGGACAGGAAAGCAGGCGCGATCGTCTTCTCGGAGGCCGGCCGTATCGAAGGACTGCTCAGTAAATATATTGAATCCAGCGAAATCTCCCGGTTAAACCGCGCCGGTAAATTAAAGGTAAGCCCGGATACATTTTATATTATTAAAAAATCAAAGGAGTTTTGGCAGCTAAGCGATGGGGCCTTTGACATAACGGTTGAACCAATAGTAGCGCTTTGGGGATTTTCTAACCGGGAATACATGGTGCCGGCGGATAAAGAAATAAAATCCGTTTTAAAACTTATCGGCAGCGATAAAATTATTTTGCATGAAAAAAATTATGTGGTAGAATTTAAACTTCCCGGCATGAAAATTGACCTGGGGGGAATAGCCAAAGGGTTTGCCCTGGATTGCGCGGTTAAAAAACTTAAAAGTAATAACATCAACAACTGCCTGATCAATGCCGGCGGACAGGTCTATGCCTTGGGAGAGAAATTTGGCGCCCCCTGGAAAATAGCCATTAAAAACCCGCGCGAACCCGAAATCTCCGGAACCCTGGAATTAAAAAATAAATGCGCGTCTACCAGCGGAGATTATGAACAGTTCTTCTTGAAGGCCGGCAGGCGTTACTGCCATATCATAAATCCTAAGACCGGCTATCCCGCGGATTCGCGCCTTACTTCGGTAACCGTAATTACGGATGAAGGCTTAAGCGCGGACGCCCTATCTACGGCGATATTTATCCTGGGCAAAAAAAAGGGGGAGAAGCTGCTTGAAAAATTCCCCGGTTCAGCAGCAAGGATATTTTGACAAAGAGATAGAAAGGAAGCTATGAATATTAAGGATATCCTGGAATTAAAAAACAAACGCAAGATCACCATGCTTACCGCCTATGACTATCCCACAGCCAATTTAGTGGATAGGGCGGGAATAGATATGATCCTTGTGGGAGACTCCCTGGCTAATGTCGTGCTTGGCCTTGACTCAACCACTAAGGTAGGTATGGCCGAAATGCTGCATCATGCCAAAGCCGTAACCCGGGCTGTTAAAAGAGCCCTGGTCATCGGAGATATGCCTTATGATTCATATCAAATTAACCCGGAAGAATCCGTAAAAAATGCACGAAGATTTATCGAAGAAGCCGGCTGCGGCGCGGTAAAATTAGAATGGTTCGAGCGTTGTCTTGAAGTAACCGAACATATCATAGAAGCAGGCATCCCGGTGATGGGCCATATTGGCTTGACTCCGCAGACCGTGGATAAAATCGGCGGGTTCAAAGTGCAGGGCAAAGACGCGATAGCCGCGCAAAAACTTATTGATCAGGCCAGGTCGCTTGAGAAAACGGGGTGTTTTGCCATAGTCCTGGAATGCGTGCCTGACAAAATATCCGAGTTAATTACCAAAAAACTTACCATTCCGACCATCGGTATAGGCGCGGGGGTCCATTGCGACGGACAGGTCCTGGTTATTCATGATATGCTGGGCTTGTTTGAACGCTATACGCCTAAATTTGTAAAAAAATACGCCGATCTTTCCGGCTTGATCTCCAAGGCTATTGAAGAATACAAGCTTGAGGTAACTCAAGAGAAGTTTCCCGCGGCAGAACACTCTTTTAATATAAAAGAGGAGGAACTAAGGAAAATCAAAGATGCGTCCTAAATCAATAGTTAATTTTTTAACCCTAGGCATTATGCTGATCCTTGGCCTGTGGTTTGTAATTAAATTCGCCGGGCCAAACCTGCTAAAACAATATATTTCCTACGGTATCGGCGATTGCAAAGATATCCCTATTCTTTGCATGGAGCCGGAAGAAAAAATAATCCGGCTCCAAGAATCTCAGGAAGATTACATACTGACATTGGTGCCGCAGGAATTTACACGCATGGCTGTTGCCTGCCCCAAGGGTTTTACCATAGTGCAAGAACTGATCAAAAAACCATTTTATAAAAAGAATAAGTGGTTGGATAAAGGGGCGGCGATCTATCTCCTGCACCAGGAACCGGGGGCATTTTTAAGACTTTATCCGGATGTCAGAAAACAGGGAATAAATGATAACTATGAATTTTTGCGAAGGCTGAACTTCGCGAATTTAAACAAAGTCAAAAACTTAACTGACGCGTTCTTTCTCATCATGAAAAGTGTTTTTACCCCGGATATAGGCAACCAGCCCTCCGCTAAAATGATCAGATTCCAGATGCGCGGTAAAAAGGGCTTTATAAATTATAATCTCTTGCTGCCGGACAACTATTTTGACTGCAATATTATCGATTCCCGGGACAATTTTTACAAAGTATATATTAAAGACAGGGGGGCAAGGCTAGATCTCAACAAGGTATTCGCGATCCTCTCTACTATCAAACCACTTGAATAAAGAGTAGTTTACTTATGCTTCCGCACAAAACACAGATATTGGATTTTGACTATATAGGATGTTCTAAAGAAGTTATCTTTGAGAAATTAAAAACTTCGCAGAAAGGCCTTACAGAGCAGGTTGCCAAAGACCGGCTTTCAGAGTATGGCTTTAATGAACCCGCCAAAAAAAAGAAAAGAACCATCCTCAGGGAGATCCTCTCCAAGTTCGTTAACCCCCTGGTCATCGTATTGCTGGTCATCGGAGCTTTTTCCTTGTTCTTCGGGGAGAAAATAAGCGCCCTCATAGTTTTGCTTATGGCCGTTATGAGCGTAACACTTGCTTTCGCGCAGGAGCATCGCGCGAGCAAAGCGGCTGAAAAACTCAGCGAAATGGTGCGCACTACCGCTACGGTTTTACGCAACGGCAAATCCAAAGAGATAAGTATCCGGGAAATAGTCCCCGGGGACTTAGTTGACCTTTTCGCCGGAGATATGATCCCCGCTGATTTACGCATCATATCCTGCAAAGACCTGTTTATCAACCAGGCTTCTTTAACCGGCGAGTCTTTCCCTATCGAAAAAATATCCGCTCCTATTTCCCCCAAAAATAACTCTATCCCTGAATTAACCAATATCGCTTTCATGGGCTCAAGCGTGGTGAGCGGAACAGCGCTGGGGGTAGCCATAAAAACCGGCATTGCCACGCAATTCGGAGAACTCTCCCGCAAGCTTGCTACCATGCGCGTGGAAACCAGCTTTGATAAAGGGGTAAATCAGTTTACCATGCTGATGGTCAAGGCAATGATTTGCATGGTCATGGCTATCTTCGCGATCATTGCTTTCCGGCACGGGAATTTTATTGAAGCGCTGCTTTTCTCATTAAGTGTCGCCGTCGGCCTTGCCCCGGAAATGCTGCCTATGATCGTGACTTTAAATCTTTCCAAGGGCGCAATCTCTATGTCAAAAAAGGAAGTTATAGTAAAACGCCTGAATTCCATACAAAATCTTGGCGCGATGGATGTCTTATGCACCGATAAAACCGGCACTCTTACCATGGATAAGATCGTGCTGGAAAAACACTGCGACGTGGTAAGAAAAGAGGACAATGACACGCTGCGTTACGCTTATATCAACAGTTTTTATCAGACGGGTTTAAAGAACCTTTTAGACAGGGCGATCCTTAAATATGAAAAACTGCTGGTAAAAGAATATACAAAAGTAGACGAGATACCTTTTGATTTCTCCAGGAAAATCATGTCCGTAGTAGTCGGGTCGGAAGACAAGCACAAGATTATTTCCAAGGGCGCTCCGGAAGAAATATTCAAAAGATGCCTTCATTATGAATTAGACGGAGAGATCTTTGACATAGACCCGCTGATTATTTCGGATTTAAAGGAAGAGTTCGACTTTTTAAGCGCGGACGGTTTCAGGGTCCTGGCTATCGCCTACAAGAATTTCGATAACAAAAAAGAGGCCTATTCCAAAGAGGATGAGAAAGAGCTGATCCTTAAAGGTTACATCGCTTTTCTTGACCCTCCCAAACCCAGCGCGAAAAAAGCGATTCAGGCGCTGAAGAAACTGGGAATAGATTTCAAGGTGCTTACCGGGGACAATGAGTTAGTCACCAAAAAAATCTGCAGCGAAGTAGGGTTGGATGTTAAAGGATTAGTAACCGGAGAGAGGGTAGAAAAAACAAATGATTACGAACTCCGGGAACTGGTAAAAACAACGAATGTCTTTGCCAGGTTATCGCCTATGCAAAAAGAAAGGGTAATCCGCGCCCTACACGCCAACGGGAATATCGTAGGCTATCTCGGTGACGGCATAAACGACGCGCCGGCATTAAAAACTTCGGATGTCGGGATTTCGGTAAATAACGCCGTGGATATCGCCAAGGAATCAGCGGATATCATCCTGCTTAAGAAGAGCCTTATGGTTTTAGAGGATGGCGTGATAGAAGGCAGGAAAACATTCGGAAATATCGTCAAATATCTTAAGATGGGTTCAAGTTCTAATTTCGGGAATATGTTCAGCATGACCGGCGGAAGCCTGTTCCTGCCTTTTTTACCGATGCTGCCCATACAGATACTTTTGAATAACTTTCTTTATGATATATCGCAGGTAGCCATACCCACGGATCAGGTGGATAAAGAATATGTCCTGAAACCAAGGCCGTGGAACGTCAAGTATATCAGGAATTTTATGGTGATCATCGGGCCTATCAGCTCGATCTTTGATTTTTTAACTTACGGGGTCATGTTATTTATTTTTCACGCCTCAGCGGAACTTTTTCATACCGGGTGGTTCATAGAATCATTATGCACCCAGACCCTGGTCATACATATAATCCGCACAGGCAAAATTCCTTTTATCGAGAGCCGTCCAAGCAGATTCTTGCTGCTGATGTCGGTTATCATAGTTTCCATAGGTATTGCTATCCCGTTTTCTCCATTAGCTAAACCTTTTGGGTTTGTGAAACCGCCACTTATGTATTTTGTGGCATTGTTTATTATGGTGGTTACCTATTTACTGCTTGTGCAGGCAGTCAAGAAGTGGTTTATCAAAAAATACGGTTATGAATAAAGAGAGCATAATCTCTGCTTGACTTTTACCTCAAGTTAAGCTAAAAATAAGAGACTATGGCGGAAAATTTAATGGATAAGATCGTTTCCCTGTGCAAACGCCGCGGGTTTATCTTTCAGGGCAGCGAAATTTACGGCGGCCTGGCGAATACCTGGGATTACGGCCCTTACGGGGTTGAGCTGAAGAATAACCTCAAAAAATGCTGGTGGAAATCCTGCGTCCACGAAAAAAATGATATCTTTGGCATGGACTCAGCCATCCTCATGCATCCTAAAGTCTGGGAGGCTTCCGGCCACGTAGAGAATTTCTTCGACCTGAAGAGCGACTGTAAAACCTGCAAAAAACGTTTCAAGACCGAGGAGCTTACAAGTAAAAACAAATGCCCGGAATGCGGCGGCGAACTTACTGAATCCCGGCCGTTTAACCTAATGTTTAAAACATACCAGGGCCCGATAGAAGACTCCTCAAGCCTTATCCATATGCGCCCGGAGACCGCCCAGGGCATGTTCGTAAATTTCCTGAATATCCTGGACTCAAAGCATCCTAAATTGCCTTTTGGACTGGCGCAGATCGGTAAATCCTTCCGCAATGAGATTACCCCGGGGAATTTTACCTTCCGTACCCGCGAATTCGAACAGATGGAGATTGAATACTTCTGCCGTCCGGAAGAAGCGGATAAAATTTATGAATCCTGGGTAGAGGAAAGATTTAACTGGTATTTAAACCTGGGGCTAAATAAGGAAAATCTGCGCAAGCGTGAACACGGCAAAGAGGAGCTGGCGCATTACGCTAAAGCCTGCACTGATGTGGAATACAATTTCCCTTTTGGCTGGAGCGAGCTGGAGGGGATTGCCAACCGCGCGGATTTTGACCTTAGGCAGCATAGCAAAGAGAGCGGCAAGGAACTGATGTATTTTGATGACCAGAAAAAAGAAAGATTTTATCCTTATATAATCGAGCCTTCCGGAGGAGTGGATAGGAGCGTTTTAGCGGTTTTAGCCGATGCCTACCATGAAGAAGAGGTCAGGGAGGATACGCGCGTAGTGCTAAAACTAAATAAGGAACTTGTTCCCGTTAAAGCGGCGGTGCTGCCGCTCTTACGCAATCGCCCGGAAATCGTGGAGTTAGCCAGAAAAATTGCCCAGGATTTAAAAAAATCCCTGGTTGCGGTCTATGACGACACCGGGGCTATCGGCAAACTTTACCGCAGGCAGGATGAAGTAGGCACGCTTTACTGCGTAACCGTGGATGTGCAGACATTGGAAGACAAACAGGTAACTGTGCGCGCGAGAGACACCATGCAACAGGAAAGGATCTCAGTAGATAAATTAAAGGAATATCTGACTAACCAACTTAATT
>JBAZQO010000064.1:0-4720 GCA_041645145.1 Candidatus Omnitrophota bacterium | reverse complement strand
GCCATTGGATATGGATTTAATTAAGAACGTTTGCGCAAAAACAAATTTTGTTTTTACGGCAGAAGAAGGAATCAGGGACGCGGGATTCGGCAGCGCTATCGCCCAGGAATTAGATAAGCGGGTTATGCGTATTGGCCTGCCGCTGGAGTTTATCCCGCACGGCTCACGAGAGGTGCTTCTTGAAAAATACGGGTTAACTGCCCTGGGGATTGCCGCGAATATCCGCCGGGTGGTAAAAAATAATGGCTAAGATCATAATCAATCAGGATAAATGCAAGGGTTGTTTTCTCTGTGTAAGTTTTTGCCCGAAAGGCCTGATCAAGAAAAGCGCGAAATTAAACAAGCGTGGTTTGAACTTTGTGGAGTTTGATGACCGTGGAGAATGCATAGGATGCATGCAATGTGCGGTGATTTGCCCGGATTGCTGTATCGAGGTTTATAAATAATATGCCAAAGAAAAAGATTCTCATTTCTGGTAATGAGGCGATTGCTGAAGGGGCTCTTCAGGCCGGGTGCAGTTTTTATGCCGGCTACCCGATTACCCCTCAAAATGAACTCATTGCTTATATGGCCCAATATATGCCGAAAACCGGCGGCGTGTTTATCCAGGCGGAATCAGAGCTGGCGGCGATTAACATGGTTTATGGGGCATCCGCGGCAGGGGCAAGGGCGATGACTTCATCTTCCAGCCCGGGGATAAGTTTAAAACAGGAGGGGATATCTTATATAGCCGGCGCCGAACTTCCGGCGGTAATCGTCAATATTATGCGCGGCGGCCCCGGCTTAGGCAATATCGCTCCTGCGCAATCAGATTATTTTCAGGCTACGCGCGGCGGCGGGCATGGGGATTATCATACGATAGTTTTGGCTCCCGGCTCCGTGCAGGAGGCGTATGATCTGGCGCAGACAAGTTTTTATTTGGCGGATAAATACCGTATGCCGGTTATGATCTTAGGAGATGGTATTTTAGGCCAGATGATGGAGCCGATACTTGTCAGCCATAAATCTCCAGCCGCCAATCGCCATAATAAACAAAAACCCTGGGCGCTTTCCGGATGTAAAGGAAGGAAGCCCAATATTATTAAATCATTTGCCCTGGCTGAAGGCGCTTTAGAAGAGCTTAACCTAAAACTGCAGCGAAAATATAAGGTTATTAAAAACAAAGAATCACGTTTTGAGAATTTGTTTTTGGATGATGCGAAAGTTGTCCTGGTAGCTTATGGGACAATGGCGCGCATTGCTAAAAGCGCTCTTGGTCGTTTGAGGCTCGCGGGAAAGAAAATAGGCCTGATCCGTCCGATCACCCTCTGGCCATTCCCCGAGCGGGCTTTCTGCCTCCGGAACAAAAGAATTAAATACCTGGTAATTGAGATGTCCTACGGCCAGATGCTTGAAGATGTAAGACTTACAGTTAACGGCAAAGCAGGGGTGGAGTTTCTCGGACGTTCAGGCGGCGGAGTGCCCAGCGAGGAAGAGATTATTAACAAGGTAAAGAAAATATTATAATGGAAAAAATATTTTTCCGGCCAGAAGCGCTATATGATGTACCTACGCATTACTGCCCGGGCTGCGGCCACGGCATTGTGCACCGGCTGGTTGCCCAAGTAATTGATCAGTTGGGCATAAGAGAGAAAACTATCGGCATAGCTCCGGTAGGCTGTGCTGTAGTGGCCTATGATTACTGGAACTTTGATTGCTCGGAGGCTGCGCATGGCAGGGCTTTAGCTGTGGCCACCGCCATAAAAAGGGTGCGCCCGCAAAACATTGTTTTTACCTATCAGGGAGACGGGGACTTAGCTGCCATAGGCACGAATGAGACTATCCATGCGGCAAGCCGCGGAGAAAACCTGACGGTGATCTTTATTAACAATGCGGTATATGGAATGACCGGAGGCCAGATGGCTCCCACTACGCTTTTGGGACAAAAAACATCTACCACTATCGATGGAAGAGACCGGGAAAAACACGGCTATCCATTAAAAATATCCGAGATGCTGGCATTGCTGCCAGGAGTATATTATATTGAGCGGGTATCCTTGCATAACCCGCAAGAGGTTTTAAAAACCAAGCGCGCGATCAGGCAGGCATTCGAAAACCAAATAAACAATTCAGGATTTTCGCTGGTTGAGATACTTTCTCCCTGCCCGACTTGCTGGGGGCTAAACCCAAAAGAATCGCTGGATTGGATCCGGGATTATATGCAAAAGGAGTTTCCTTTGGGAAGGATTAAATGATTGAGCGCATAATTATTGCCGGCAGCGGAGGCCAGGGGGTAATGCTTTTAGGCAAGGTTTTGGCCCAGGCAGCTATGCGCCAGGGCAGGTTTGTTACCTGGTTTCCTGCTTATGGGCCGGAGGTCCGCGGCGGGACCAGCTATTGCATGGTCATTATATCTGACTGGGAGATCGGCTCTCCTTATATAAACAAGGCAGACACGCTTATAATTTTGAACAATCCGTCATTAGAGAGATTTAAGGGTAGGGTTAAGGATGAGGGGTTGCTGATTCTTAATTCTTCTTTAGCTAAAGCCGGCGCAAACAAGAGAATAAAGGTATTACAGTTCCCTTTTACCGATATCGCCTTAAAATTAGGCAACATAAAAGTAGCTAACATGGCGGCATTAGGCTGTTATCTGGGGGCGAAGAAGATCATAACGATTCAAGAGATGCTGGAGGTTTTTAGATTCATGGCCCCTGCCGGGAAAACAAATATCTTAGAGGTTAATGAAAAGGCTTTGCAGGAAGGAGCAAAATTAGGAGATGGTTAGAGTCAGGTTTGCACCCAGCCCGACGGGAAATCTGCATATCGGCGGCGGCCGTACCGCGCTGTTTAACTGGCTTTTTGCGCAGTCGCAAAAAGGCAAGTTTATCCTGAGGATTGAGGATACGGATAAAGAACGCTCCAGTAAAGAATTTGTAGATGAGATACTCTTTAGCCTTAAGTGGTTGGGTTTTAACTGGGATGAGCTTTATTATCAAAGCCAGCGTTTTGACAGGTACCGCCAGCACGCGGAGGGACTGCTTAAAGCCGGTTTAGCCTATATCGAAAAATCCCCCGAAGGAAAAGAAGCGGTAATTTTTAAGGTTACCCCGCAGAAGATAAGCGTGAGTGATTTAATCCGCGGCCAGATTGAGTTTGATGCTAGCTTAATTAAGGATCAGGTATTAATCAAGTCCGACGGCACCCCTACTTATAATTTTGCCTGCGTAGTGGATGACGCGGAAATGAATATCACGCATATTATCCGTGGCGACGATCATATATCTAATACCCCAAAGCAGCTCCTATTTTACCGGGCTTTGGGGTTCCCGCTGCCGAAATTTGCGCATTTGCCTTTGATTATGGGTATGGATGGCGGCAGGCTTTCCAAAAGAACAGGGGCCACTGCTATCAGCGATTACCGCAAAATGGGGTATTTGTCTGAAGCACTGGTCAATTACCTTTTATTGCTCAGTTGGGCCCCGGGGGATAACCGAGAACTTATCAGCATAAAAGAAGCAATAAAATTATTTGATATTAAAAATGTGAACAAAACAGCAGCCACCTTTGACCTGAAGAAGCTGGACTGGATTAATAATCAATACCTTAAAGAGGCTGATCCGGAAAAATTAGCGGATGAGCTTATCCCGTTATTAATCGGGAAGAACTATATAAACAAGGATAATTTTGACCGCAGCTACATACTTACCTTGGTAAAATTATTCCAGGCGCGGCTTCCCCGGCTGAATGATTTCCTGGAGTGGGCGGATTTTTTCTTCCTTGAGGAGCCGGTAATGGATGAAGCGGCGAGGGAAAAATATCTCAATCAGGATTTATCCAGGGAATTCAGGCTCTTTTCCGAGCGGCTGGAAAAATTAGCAAATTTTGATGTCGCCGGTGTTGAGACAGCTTTCCGGGATTTGATTGCTGAGCTTGGCATTGAATCCAAAAAACTGATTCATCCTATTCGCGTTGCCCTTACCGGAAAAACCATCGGCCCGGGACTATTTGAAGTAATTTATTGCCTGGGGAGAGAACGTAGCAAAACCAGATTGTTTAAATGGGTAAAAAATTAAATCCGCCTGCCACTTGAAAACAGCCCTGTTTATGTGTTATATTTAATTGATGCACATAGAATAAGGCGAGGGGTAAACTACCAGCGGGCAGGCAATGCCCAGAAGTTAAAGCCAATAAAATTTCCCCTTGCCTTTTCTTTTTATTCATGCGGAAAACCAAAAATCCCTGTTTACTAGAAAGGCTTGATAAATTTGTAGAATTTGGTATTATTAATGATGAGATTACTATAAAGGCTCAAGTCGCAGGTCAAAGGAGGGAAATAATGGTTAAAAAGTCACTCCTGTCGGTTGTCCTTCTTGCCTTTGTTTTTTTGGCTAGTGGTTGCTGTACTTTGGCTAAAGGGACAACGTGCGCTGCTGGCGGGTTTGTCCAGGGAGCAAAAGAAGGCGTAAAAGAAGGCGCTAAGCAAGATTGCAATGCAATCCAAAAGACCGACGCGTGGATAAAAGACAATCTTTGGTAATGCCTCAGGAATAAATTAATAATTGATTGATTCTAGGTAATTCATATTAAGCCGGGTCTATCCCGGCTTTTTATCAATTCGTAAATCATTTGCCCTGTCGTCTAATGGTAGGACACAAGATTCTGGATCTTGTTATCATGGTTCGAGTCCATGCGGGGCAACCAAATTTTCATCTCCTGGACGAGAAGCGGGGGGTGGGTG
>JBAZQO010000012.1:0-27168 GCA_041645145.1 Candidatus Omnitrophota bacterium | reverse complement strand
AGTTTTCTGACGTAATAAAGAAAATATACACAGAATGTGAGGGAGACTTACTTACGAAGGCGCTAGCCTTTGACCAGCACGCAGGTTTTAGTGAGTTCATATTAATGAATGCGCACGGTTATGTTAAAAAGCAGGAGATTGAGCACTCCGGAGACCTGGAGATAATAGTCAAAAAGCCTGAGTAATGCACAAGCATTCCTAATAATATAGCCTAATATGGCAAAAATCAGGGGGCTATATCCCGATATTGCAGTAATATCTCTCAATAAGGCTAAAGGAGGGGTTAATATGGACAAGGAATTAATAGTATACCTAAATGCACAGTTTAAAGTACTTGAAGGCTTGCATAAAAGGTACATTATGCACCGTTATGCACAGATAAAAAATTGGAAGAAATAGACACACTTAGAGCCTGTATATCTAGGGCCTATTATGCAACTTCCGGTAATGACCATTATGTAACCTAGTAGTTGTTACTATGCCCTGCACTGTAAATTATTAGGGGGCTAGTGTAGCGGTAGCGTGCAGGTATGGCATGGGGGGAGGGGCCGGGGGTACGAACCCCCCAAGACCCCAGGGCCGGGTCTAAATATGATATTTAACTATCTCACAAATTCAACTCAATCCCAATTTTCACCGCTATAAAAAACTGAGCATATCATTTTCCAGAATTTAGGTGTTTCTATGGCTAGAATAACAGTAGACCTAACACATTTACCGGAGATGACTAACCCTAAATTTTACCCACTGTTTGAGAATCAGGATAGGTACTTAGTCTTGGTCGGGGGTGGTGGGTCAGGTAAGTCAGTCTTTGCGGCCCAGAAGGTCGTCAGGCGGACAATAGAGGAGAAGGGACATCGTTTCCTTGTGGTCAGGAAGGTAGCCAAGACTTTGCGGGAGTCGGCTTTTGCAGAGGTCAGGGCGATTATTTCTGACTGGGGATTGATGAAGCTGTTCAATATTAATAAATCGGATTTACATATCACCTGTAAGAACGGGAACGAGATTCTGTTCGCTGGCTTGGATGATGTGGAGAAGCTGAAGTCTATTTTTAAAGTTACTAATGTGTGGATAGAGGAAGCTTCGGAGTTGGAGATAAGTGATTACAGACAGTTGGATATCCGGTTGAGGGGTCAGAGTAAGTGGTATAAACAGATGATATTCTCATTCAATCCTATCTATAAGGGGCATTGGCTGGAGGGGGAGTTCGTCAATATAGATTGGACGGCTAAGAGGGACAATTGTACTGTCAATCATTCTACGTATAAGAACAACAAGTTTCTTGATCCGGCTCAGACGGAGGTGTTGGAATCATTTAAAGAATCGGACCCTTACTACTACTCGGTATATTGTTTAGGTGAGTGGGGGGTATTGGGTAAGACGGTCTTCGATGCCCAGGTGGTCACTAAGCGAATTTCACAGTTGAGAGATAAGAAGCCTTTGAAACAGGGCTTCTTTATTTATAAGTATGAGAACGAGAAGATTGTTGATGAGTCTATCCAGTGGGTAGAGGATTCGGGCGGGTATATCAAGATTTTTGAAGATGTCCAGAAGGGTTATCCGTATGTCATCGGGGGCGACACTGCCGGGGAGGGGTCGGATAACTTTACCGGACAGGTCCTGAACAATGTCACTGCGATACAGGCGGCGGTACTTAAACACCAATTCGACGAGGATTTATATTCTAAACAGATGTACTGTTTAGGGAAATATTACAACAATGCTTTAGAAGGGATAGAGACCAACTACTCGACTTATCCGGTTAAGGAGTTGGAGAGGTTAGGTTATAACCGACAGTATACTAGGGAGCATGTTGACACCTTCACCGGTGCCTTGAAGAAAAGTTACGGATTCAGGACGGATAAGTTGACCCGTCCTTTAGTTTTGGCTAATTTAGTCCAACTCGTCAGGGAGCACCCTGGGTTGTTCAACGATATCGAGACGCTTGAGGAGATGCTCACCTTCGTCCGGAACGAGAAGGGGAAACCGGAGGCTCAGAGTGGCAAGACTGACGACCTGATCATCGGGTTAGCCATAGCGCACCATATCCGGACACAGCAGATATTCCATATCGAGGCACAGGTCGAAGATAATGATGAGGACGACGAAGAACCCAAGGGAGGTACTTGGTATGACTAATATTATTTTAATGCTTGTTTTTGCCATAGCAATCCTAGCCGCTTTTTGGAGCGGCTTTTATGTTGGGTACCTAAAACGGGAGGGCGAGCCCCCTGAAATCCCTTTGCCCAACATCAAGGAAATCATAAACAATATTAAACCTGAGAAGAAACAGAGATTATCTAAAGCTGAAGAGATAGAACAGGCTAAAGCAAATGTCTTTTATAATTAGGCGGTGAGATGATGGACTGGGAAGAAAAAGAAAAAGAAGAAGAAAAAGACACGAAGAACCCCAACACGCCCGAGGAAGAAAAATTTGTCCACCTGATAGATACTAATCAGATGAACGCCGAGACTGCCAGGGGCACGGGCTACAGCGAGAACGGGTCTTATGTTTACGAATCCGGCATAGACCAGATTTGGGAAGATGAAGCCAAGATGTTCATAGGCGACCAGTGGGATACATCAATAGCCTATCGGACTAAAGCTGTCAGGAAAACACGACCCAACTCTGTGAACAACTTTATTTTCTCAGCGGTTATCAATACTCTGGCTAACATAACTTCCAGCGACCCGGAGGTAACTATCGAAGGGGTGGAAGAGGGCGACCGTGAGATAGCGGAAAAACTTACTTTCATGTCCCGGTTCAATGACCAGCGGAACAAATTCCCTGCCCTGTGGAAGAAGATGGTCTTGCCCTTCGTGGCTTACGGCCCGATGTGTGCTGCTGTCCTGTGGGATTCTGATTGGATAGGCGGGACTGGACCGAATAGGTGGGTAGGAGATGTCAGGATAGTCAATATAGACAGGAGGACTATCTACTTTGACCCCGCTATCATAGATTTAGAGGACAGGTTACAGGAATGTTCCTTTATCCACCTTAAGGTACGGAAGAAACTGGAGTACCTCAAAGAGAGATGGCCTGAGAGAGGGAAGTATGTCCAGGAGGATTTGAACGATTCCGAGTTACAGGACGAGGGCCAAGACCCTAAACAAGTCTGGCTAATAGCCGCGAGACACCGGGGATTGCCGAAATTCGTACCGGATAAGCGGAAAAAGGAATTATTGGTCAAAGCTGAACAGGCTGAAATGATGGGCGACACCTTCAAAGCCCAGGAGTACAGGGATATGGCAGAAGGTAAGTTAAAAGGTGTCCACTTAGCCTATGTAGCGAATGGAGTATTCCTCGAATACATCCCTTACGAATACGATGACGGGGAATACCCGATAGTCTACAAAGTATGTTACTTCGACGAGAACACGCCTTACGGCTTCGGCGAAATTAGGAATACGAAGGTTCCGCAGATTCTACACAATAAAGCTGACGAAATTGAAATCGAAGCCATGTCCCGTGAAGGATTGGGTGGGAAGCTGTTTAACGAGGGGGCTGTGACCCCAAAACAGTTGGAGACTATACTGAAAAACTCCGGCAAAGGTGGAGCGTGGTTAGCTGTCAATAATGTCAACCAACTTGCAGACAGGGATGGCGTTAAGACCCCCCAAGCCCTGATAGCTTACAAAGAACATAAGCAGAGGATGGTTGAAACCGTCTCACAGAACACGCCTATCCAGCAGGGCATTTCCCCAGGGACCCACGTGCCTTATTCCACTGTGGCTGAATTGGGGGCCCGGACGGATATACGGACCAAGATAAAAGTTAAAACCTTAGTTGATTTTCTCACCGAACTTAACCGGATGCGGATAAACAGATTCGTCCAGTTTTATACGGAAGACAGGTATTTCAGAATCAGGGGTGAGGACGGCAAGATAGTCCAGGGCAGTTTCAATGCCAAGGAAGCTTACCGCACATGGGACAGGCAGGTACAGGACGAGCAGGGTAATATCACTGGAGTACAGCAGGAATTATTCGTACCTGAATTCGACATATCAGTTAAGATAATGGACGAGAAACCCAAAGATAGGACTTACTACACCCGTACTGCCGTAGAATTGTTCGGTCAGAATGGTATCGACATCGAGTCCCTATGGTACACCCTGGAAGAAGGGAAGTTCCCGCCCACGAGCGAGATTATAAAGCGGTTGACAGCACAGAATTCCGCTTTACAGGTAGCGGACCAGGTTAGTAAGATGCCTCCCGAATTGCAGCAGATTTTCTTTGAAGCCCAAAACCAACTATTGCAGAACCTATCTCAACCGATGGGAGGGGAACAAGAGGGGCAACCTGCGGAAGGTGCTCAACAATAACGCCGAAAGGAGAGCGCAAATGGAATATTGTTTTATAGTCACTACAAATATATTTGGCGAAGAAACAAGTATCGGGGGAGATTCTGGTAACAAGGAGTTTGTGCCAGCAAAAGTTATCGCTAAACTCGAAAAAACATGCACTCCATTATTAGAAATAAATGCAGGAGCAGACAAAACAGTAACCATAGCTGGTTATATGGCAGCAGAAGGTGAGAAATATAGATTAGGAGTAAAACTAAACACGGCAAGTTCACAAGAACATTGGCACAAACAAATAAAAAACCTGATAAGAGCATATAGAAATTGGTTAGTGTCTTTTAATCCAGAATATCAAACACCAAAAGGAGAGTGCATAAATGAGTAAGTTGCTAGGATCAAACGGCAAGCCCCTCAAAAGACCAGAAGTGAGGGAACTAGAGCGGGATATCGTAAAGAATCTCGGCACAATCATTCCCGGTATGATGCAGGATATTGAATTTCTGGGAACCCGAGTCAATATCTTTATTGAAGTATTTAAGGCTCTCGGTGTCACTGACGAACAATTCCAGGAAGCCGTTGACCGGGTGAAGGCTAAATATCAGGAGGAACCGGAGGCGGTACAGTGAGCCTACATAAATTCAAATGCCCCCGATGCGGTAAATGGATATGCAAAACAGACAACGATTCCTACATAGAAATGCCCTGCCCCCGGTGCAAAGAACTGATACAGTATAACAAGGGGGTAATAACCGTAATCACTAAAACCGAATAAACTGAGGCTCATAGATGAGGCCCTTACTCTTAACCGAGTAGGGGCCTTTTTTTATTTTCCAAGGAGGTGAGACAGTTGCCTAAAAAGCCAAAAAAGGGTATGCACATGATGCCTGGAGGCCGCATGATGAAAGACTCTGAGATGAAAATGAAAAAAGCCAAGAAAAAGAAATAGATTTCAAAATTCGCTTGAGACAGCGCAAAAAACTCAGGAGGTATTCAAATGGAAGAACAATTGAACTCTGTTGACGCAGAGCAAGAGGATGTCGTGGATTCTCAAACTGACGATTTAGAAAACGAATCTGAGACAGAAGAAGGCGAGAAAGAGTCGGAAGTCGCCGAAACGACAAAGCAAGGTCCGGATGAAAATGCTATCTATGCGAAACTGCGTAGGAAAGCGGAAGAAGAAATGAAG
Source organism: Candidatus Omnitrophota bacterium (assembly GCA_041645145.1). GTDB lineage: Bacteria > Omnitrophota > Gorgyraeia > Gygaellales > Profunditerraquicolaceae > UBA6249. Next base: position 21,680 of record JBAZQO010000012.1, on the reverse strand, counting down.
GCCAAATATGAGCCGAAACTAGCCAAGTTTCAAGAGCTGGCTGGGGTAGACATCGACCAAGCCCTTACGCAGCTCGAACAAAGCAAACTCCAAGAGGAGGCCAAGCAGTACGCCGAAACCAACGGCTTGACTGAGGAAGACGCTGCAGACAGGTTAAAGGACAAGCAACGGTTACAGGCACTTGAAACTGAGCTAAGGAGCACTAAACGGCTGACCACTCTCGAAAAAGAGAAGGAACCGTTTAAAGATAAGCTCTACTTCAAAGACCTGGAGCCGGAGATTGACCAGCTTATCGCAGAAAATGCCCAAAAAGGTATTGATATCAGTGTAGAAGCTACCTTCAACTACCTGAGAGGTAAAAATTTGGACGAGCTTATGAGTAAGGAGACTGAGAAAACCGTAAAAAGCACAATAGCCAATATCCACGACCGGGCGAGGCGCACAGTTGTAAACCAGGATAGTTCCCACGGTGACGACTTAGACACCTCAGAAGTTGATGTCGAGATGGCTAATGCGTTCGGGACCGACCCGAAAAAAATAGCCAGTTATGTAAAAAAACAAACTAAAAGGAGTTGAGACTTAAATGAAAGGATTTAACTGGGCAGGTGACTTAAACGGTCACAAAAACCCTATAGTAAGACGGCTCTACGTACCTAACGCCACCGCAATCGAGCAAGGCGAACCGATAATTTACACCCCCGGAACCGGCGTAGCTGTTGTAGCGGCCCCGACCGACTTCGACGACCCGATTGATGGCGTTTCTATGGTTGAGAAGGCAGCCAGTGACGGAACGACCTATATCGACATATCCGTTTCGCCGACCGCTATTTACAAGTATAAGGCTGCCAAGTCTTACACCCTCACTGGAGGGAGCACTACTACTGCTGTTATCGCCAGTTTAATGCCACAGACTAACTCGTTATGGAAGGGCGGAGCTATCAAGATTATCTCTTGTGCTGCCGACTCCGGTTTAAATAACAGAGTGTTCAAGATTTCCGACAGTACGGGTACAACCGGAACCCTGACCTTATTCGAAACCCTACCATCCACCTTAGCCTCCGGAGACACCATCTACCTTTGCCCCGGTTACATGGCCCATAACTATTTAGGTTATGACCTCGATTCTGATGCCATGAACCCGGATTATGCCGCTGTGGGTGGGAACGTACTGAGGCTTCATGCGACCAACCCGGACGCTATGGAAAGTCAATGGATTTTCGAGCGTCATGCAAATGTATCCTAAACACCTTCGGGTGTTTTTTAATTTGAAAGGAGTTGAAATTTAATGGCATTAACCGAACAACAATTTATCGAACTTGAAGGCAATATACGCGAGACCTGGGATGCTTACTTCAAGATGAAGAAAGACTATATCCCTTCGCTGTTCAATGTGATCAAGCGTAATTCCGCACAGTTTACCGATTATACCATAGGTGCCGCTGGACGGATGACCCCCTGGGAAGGTTCTGTGGCTTATGATACCTTTGTAAAAGGTTATGAGAAGCAGTATAAACCTTCTAAACTGAGTACCGGTATCCAGGTTGACCGTGACCTGTACGAGGACAGGGAATATGAATCGATCAAAACTAGGGTAAATAATATTGCCTATGGTGTGTTTAAGACTCTGCAATATGAAAGTGCAGAGCTTTTTAATTACGCCTTCACTACGACCTACACCGGACCTGATTCGGCAGGCTTGTGCAGTGCTTCGCACAAGAACATCCCGACCGCAAGCAACCAGAGCAACACCGGGATTCTCGACCTCTCTTACGATAACCTCGAAATCACATTAAGGGCCATGGAGGATTGGGAGGACGACCGGGGAGATAAGATGCTGATTCAAGGCAACATGATTATCGCCTCTCCATATTGGAGAGATACCTGTAAAAAACTGTTTGGCTCTGATAAGGAAGCTTTCGTAGGTGATAATACCAAGAACGTCTACAAAGACTTCAAATACCTTATCCACCCGCTTATTACCGGGCACAAATGGTTTGTGGTGGTTGAAGATATCATGAAGGGCGGCTCGGGCCTGAACTGGTTTATGAGACGCGACCCCCGGAACCTTGAGAGAGACGGTGACGCGGCTAAAGGGGATTTCAACACCGAAAAACTCTCCTGGAAGTCTGTCGGTCGTTGGGTTAAAGGGTGGACAAATTGGTTCTTTATTTATGGACAGAATGCCGGATAGGTAAACGAAGCGTAAAAATTAGTGCGGTTATGCCGTGGGGGAGACAGTGTCTCCCCTGCTAATTTAAGGAGGTATTAATAATGGGAGATATCACACATTTCAAGGGTATTTCAGCAGTAAATGGTTTTTACATCGGCGCAAAAGGTGCCGAAAGATTGGTCGTCGGTCTTGGCCTTTCCGAACCCGGTAATCAGTTCTTTGTCGATTCCGGGATAGGAGCGGATTCAAACAATGGTAAAGGATGGGCCACGGCTTTAGCAACCCTGGACGCGGCCTTTGCTAAATGTACCGCCAATAACGGAGATATTGTTTGGGTGGCTCCTGGTCATTCAGAGACATACACCACTACAGGGAACAAAATTACTGCCGATGTGGCAGGAGTAAGGGTTATAGGTGTTGGCTATGGCGCTGACCGCCCAACATTTACGTTCAGCCATACCGGAGCGACTATGGCGATTACCGCGGCTAGCGTTGTTTTTGATAATCTGCTGTTTGTTACCGGGGTGGACTCTGTAACAACTATAGCGACAATTTCCGGTAACGATTGCATAATGGGCCATCCTGATGGGTATGGCGTAGAGGTGCGCGACACTATCGACGTTGAGGTCATCGATGCTTTCAAAGTAACGGGTGACAGATTTAAAGCCAACGTTTTCCATTATGGATATACCAGTGGCAACGCTAACCTAACCACTTTTTCGATGAACGGCGTAGCCGATGCCGAGATTTACGTCACTGCACTTGGAAAAGCTGGCACCGCTATTGTTAATTTTGTTACTGCTGCCAGTACCAATGTCCTGATTAAAGGCAATTTTTTGGTCACGGGCACTACTAACCTAAGCAAAAACGTTGTCGCCACTATCGGCAGCAATACCTGGCAGGTTGAAGGTTTTGATCTGGGAGCAGGGTATGAATTTTCCGGTGGCTCTGGTGCGGCTGTGACTGGTAGTGACGTTAGCGCACTCGGCACAAAGGTAGATTCCGTAGGCACGCTGGCGGGGTCTACTGCCACAAGCACCCAAGCAACCTCAGTGGGAACCCTGGTAACTTCCGTGGGAACACTTGCCGGGTCAGGTGCCACTGCTACGAATGTTACATCGGTAGGGACACAAGTTTCATCGGTAGGCACCCAGTCCACTTCTGTGGGCACATTGACCACCTCTATCGGAACACTTGTTACGTCCGTAAGCACTCAGGCAGCATCAGTGGGAACGCTGACGGCTTCGGTAGGCACGCAAACAGCCTCCGTAGGAACGCTAGTTACTTCCGTTGGCACTTTAGCTGGTTCGGCGGCAACTGCTACCGGCGTTACCTCAGTGGGCACTTTAACAACCTCTGTAGGGACGGTAGTGGCTTCGGCAGCCTCGACTACTAACGCAACTTCCGTGGGAACTTTAGTAACATCTGTTGGGACTCTAGCCGGTTCTGCCGCTACAACCACAAACGCAACATCTGTTGGAACACTTGTAACTTCCGTAGGAACCCTTGCCGGTTCTGCCGCTACAACGACTAGCGCAACTTCCGTGGGAACTTTAGTAACCTCCGTAGGTACCTTAACATCTTCCGTAGGCACTGTGGTAGCTTCGGCAGCTACAACGACTAACGCTACATCGGTCGGAACCTTGGTAACTTCCGTTGGGACGTTAACATCTAGCGTAGGCACCGTAGTTGCTTCGGCGGCATCAACCACAAGCGCAACTTCTGTTGGCACGCTGGTAACATCAGTGGGAACGTTAACATCTTCCGTGGGAACCGTGGTAGCTTCGGCAGCCACTACAACTAATGTTACCTCAGTGGGAACGTTGGTTACATCTGTGGGCACGCAGACTGGCTCTGTCGGCACCCTGACCACCAGCGTGGGCACTCAGTTGACCACGGGGCTTCTTAACCTCGGCGGTAGCCTTGTGAGAAAAACTATAACCCATTCCGGGGCAGCTTCGTATACGGCATTTACTGTGACGGGCTGTGTGGCGGTAAAAGTAATCGGGTATATCACTACTGCACTGACAAACCATGCAGACACTACCAGCGTTGGAACGTCCACTAGTGTAGCGGGGCTTATAGCCGCCACCGCCGGTACTGCTATGCAGACGGTTAATCAGGTATGGGTGGATAATGCCCCGTCGAAGTTTGAGACATTCCCAAGTGGGTACTCAGTACTTGGTGACGGTGAGGATATCGCAGTAGACGGTTCAGTTAACCTTGTTGGCGGAGTAGTGGAATTGTACTGCCTCTACATTCCATTATCTGCCGATGGTGCGGTAGCTGCTGCTTAATGCGAATCGCCCATATTGCACCCTTTGCCCCTTGTCGGTGCGGTCTTTTTGAGGCCGCACGCGACATGGCAAGGGCAGATATTAACATCGGACACGAAGTTTATTTTATCGACTCAGGGATTACTGTAAGCGACAAGCGGGAGCAGCCAATTGTCGGGGGAGTCGATGACCGGGCAGGCTTTAAGGTGATTACTGCGGACCCGGCAAATATAAAACTAGCCGATGTTATTGTATTGCATACCGGTATTCCTGACGAATGGTTGACCGGTATAAAAGCTCCCATTGTATGGGTGATACACGCCCGTCCTTTAGCGGCTTTTAGGCCAGCGCAAAACAGGGGCATAGATTCATTTTTCTATGCTTCAATTATGAAACAGCCTCAAATTAAAAAGGCTGTATTTTTTTGGCCTGAGCTTGAACCTTATTGGAAAATAGTGATACCTGAAGAAAAACTGTACGCATTTGATTATCCGGTAGTAGACGAGCACCGTTTTTCTCCGACTGGTGAGAAACATATTGTCGGCAAGGAACATCTTGGGAAATTTAATGGCCTGATATGCGATAGTTGGCGGGAAGATATCGACATCTACGAGACCGTATGTGGGGCGATAGAAGCAGCCAGAAACATCCCCGGATTAAAGTGGCACCTGTACGCCTTTGACAACCCCGTTCCGGAGTGTTGGACATACCTCATAGACGAACTAAAAAGGCTCGGTGCTATGGGTGAATTATGCGCCAGAATGCCGGACATGGAAAAGGTATATAGAGGTTTCGACTTCCTGTTGACTCCCCACCGGATCGTTACCCGTGTCATCGGAGAAGCCCTTTCCTGTGGGCTTCCTGTTATCGCAGCCAACGGGTGTAAGGTGGCCCAAGAGACAGCAGATATAAGTGACCCGCATTCCGTTGCCGATGCCGTAAAGCGAATGGTGAACAGAATTACAGACTCCAGAGGGCTGGTAAAGGGTCTGGCTCTAATGGAGGCCAGGAAATTCAATTTAAACGCTTTCGGAGCACAGATGAACAGATTATATCAAGAGATTGGAGGTATATCAAATGAAAGTAAAGATGCTTCAGCACTGCGGATTAATGGGTAGACAGCCAATGTATAAAGGGCAAGTATATGAGGTTGAGGATAAAGAGGCCAAAAATTTAATCAAAAAGAAAATGGCTCAAAAAGCCTAACGGGGTGTTAATATGCGTGAATTGAAACGCGGACAGATGCTAGACCATGTTGAGCTTTTGCTTTTCGACATACTCCAAGAGTTAAAGAAACTCAACAAAGAAGAGGACCCGCGCCCAATCGCGAAGGGCGCGGGGTTAATCTGTAAAGTCTGTAATACGGAGCATGAAAACAAGGGGAAATTGATGGCTTGTTACCGGAAACATAAGAAAGAGGGTGGATAAAAGTGTGGTTCGAACCAAAAGAGAGAACATTACATAGCGGGATAGGGGCAACTTCAAACGGACAAATATTTGACCTCGACGGCAAATACGGCGCACTGCGATTGCAGATAACCGGTATCACATCAGCCACTATTACATTTGAACAGAGCAACGACAATGGTACTACATGGGACGGTATTGCCGGAACCAATACCGAAACAGGCGCGAAAGCAACCACTGCAACGGCAGACGGAACATTTTTAATCCCCATAACTGGGGTTAAGAAATTTCGCGCGAGGATATCAACATATGTTACGGGAACGATTTATGCTTATGCCATGGCGGTTCCTGCAATAGTAGCACCTATGGAAGTATATGCTTCATTGGCTGCTGGCACTGCACTGGCTGGCAAAGTAGGTATCGACCAAGCGACTGCCAATGCAAACGAAGTCGTAGTTAAGAGTATTACGGCAGGCGACACTAACATAGGCAACGTGGATATCGCATCAGCTTTACCAGCTGGCGCAGCTTTAATCGGCAAGGTAGGAATTGACCAGACTACCCCAGGAACTACCAACAGAGTGGATATTGGCGCAGCCTTGCCAGCTGGCTCTGCACTAGTCGGCAAAGTTAGTATTGACCAGGCAACTGCCAATGCTAATGAGGTCGTAGTCAAAAGTATTACCGCTGGTGCTAACGTCATCGGTAAATTTGGGATAGACCAGACCACACCAGGGACGACAAACGGGGTGCAGATAGTAGGTAGAACCGGAGCATATACAACCCCTACCCATACCGCCGTAACCGTAGGCGTGGCAACAGGAGCGGCTTTAGCATTAAACGCAAACAGGCTCTATGCGCTACTTGTAAACGATAGCGACACTGCTATCTATATCAAACTAGGGGTTGCTGCAGCTCTTAACCAAGGAATCAGAATTAATGCCAATGGTGGGTCCTATGAAATATCTAAGGAATTAGGTAATTTGTATACGGGAGCCATCAATGCTATTAGTTCACTTGCAAATAAAACATTACTAGTGACTGAGGGAGTATAGGAGGGGTGCCCGATGGGATGGAGTTTAAAAAATGATACTTTAAACGTGCCATTACTGATGAACGCTAGTAATGCAAATTTACTTGACGGGTTTGATTATTTTTTAGTGAACGGTAAAGAAATAGCGCATTTCCAGGCTAGCGAAACATGGACAAGTGTGGCCGGGACACAAGCCGATGATACAACCAATTTTCTGATTGGCACAAAGTCTTTACGTATTACAGAAAACGATAATACCGGAAGCCAATTATATAGTTCAATAAATTTTGCGGCAACCAAAGACCTTACAACATTTAAAAATGGTGCTGCGAGTGCGGCTGGTGACTACATCTATTTTGTTGTATACGTCAGTGATGTTACAAAAACAGTCGGCGTTCAATTGATTTTTGATACAGCCGCCGCCTATACCGGTTCAAACATTTATTACTATTACAAAATCACGGAGCTTTCGACGGGCTGGAACTATATCCTCGCACCTAAGTCAGCATTTAGTTCTAGCGGTACGCCCAACTGGAACAATATTAACTCTATGGCGGTGACTTGGAACTCACAAGATAATGCCATAAACGCGTATGTATCTTTTCAACTAATCATGCTGCTGGCAGCCAGTCCGACACTTTAAAGGTGGTGAAGATATGGGAACAATGGGTGATGCTCTTGCAAGTGCGACTACTGCTTCGGAAATAAGCAGTTTTTTTATTGACGAACTAGGTTATATAAGCGTAAAACGCTACGGAGCTACCGGAGATGGAACAACGGACGATAAGAGTTTTCTCGATACCGCCGCCGCCGCATTGTCGGATGGGGACAGAATGTTCTTTCCCAACGGTACTTACCTTATCGCAGGAGAAAACCAATACGTCACGATAGACGAGGACAATGTGGTCATAGAAGGCTCTGGCGGGGCCGCAATAGCCACGGAAAACAGCACAAGCCTAGAAGTGCTAACAGACCCGCATTATTGCGGGTTGGCTATCTCCGGCGACAACGTAACAATCAGGAATCTAAACTTCCGGGGCGGGTTAATTTCTGTTTCAACTACCGGGACGATAACCATTGAGGGGTGTAAATTCTACAATCTGCATAATGCGGGAATCGCGTTCAGCAGTACGGTAGCTTTTAAAAAAGCAGTTATCAAAGACTGTATATTTGAATACTCCCTTGCTACTGATGCAGGAAATTACACCTCAATTCAAAGGGGTTCGGAGGCAGCAGATGCCTGGGCGGAAACTGTTATTGTTAAAGATTGCACGTTTAGGGGCACCTCTGGCGGAGTTAATATGCACAAAACCAAGCATGTCATAGTTGATGGTTGTAAATTTATGGGCGTTGATGTTAACTGCGTTAAGCAGTCGGTTAACAACCAAAAGCTTACTATTATCAACTGTGAATTTGACGGGGCAGCCATAGACGCAGCCAGTGCCAATAGACACATAAACGCGGTGTCAGATTATGCTATCTTCTGTCAGGTTTTATACAATGTAACAATTGAGAATAATAAATTTTTCAATTACAGCGGCTTGGCTACAATTTGGCTTACTGACGGCAGTTTCATGGATGGCATTGTAAATATCAAACATAATACTTTCGATACCTGTATAGCGCCCTTTTCGCTACCGCAAGGGAACGCATGTATCCGTGATAATAAGTTTGAGAACTGCGGAACCGCAAGCACGGGTATTTCGATTTGCGAGGCTATAACTTGGGGCAGAAAGATAGAATTTGACCATAACTATTTACTTAACACGAAAGTGAAAATAGGTTCTCATGGCGAATACGGGCACACGTATATCTATATTAGGAAGAACTCCATAAAATATAACCTGGACAATAATGGGGCCATACAAATTTACAACCAGGGCTTGGGTGCAGATAACATCGTAGCCTATTTTGTAGAAGATAACGAAATTGAAATAACGGACAGTAAGTCTTATGGCATTGTCTGCGAGTCTCTACAGCCAGTATACTCCAGGGATAATGTCGTAACCGGGGCGGCTGTAGCGGCAGAACTTTATACTACTAACAGCAGAAATAAGATAGTTGATGATGCTATAACGGGGGCAAATACTTTAGCCGCCAATGTTTACGGGGATGCCACGACAGTAATCAACACATCTGCCACCGGGAACATAGCTTACACTCTGTCGGCCAGTTTCCCTATCGGTGCAAGAGTAAATGTTCAGATGACCCACGCCACTAGAACATTAACGTTTCTTGTCAGCGGCGGGACTATAAGTGGACATGCTACCTGCGTGGCTGGCGCTCAGTATACCACTGCATTATTGGTTAAAGAAACCGCAACCACATGGGGCATATATAGCCAGGTCGGAACATGGTCGTATACATAGGAGGTGGTTAGATGCCTAGCATACAGCAAATAGTCGATTTTGTTGACAGAAAATATCCCAATTCAGAAACAGACGCAAACAAAGTCAGCGATTTAAACGATATACATAAAAGGGTATATGTTAAAATGTCCAGATTGAAAAACGAAACCGAAAAGTACGAGATTACATCAATAGCAAGCCAATTAACCTACAACCTCCCTGCTGACGGGAAAATAGATGATGTGGCTTTAGTTCTAGTTCCGCAGTCGATCACTATCACGGCATCCACCGAATGGGAAGAGTGTGAATTTGCCGGGATAAAAGACGATACCACAACGGGTTATTATTATGGGGATGGTGGAAACGGTTTAATATCCTTCTTATATGACGACCTGCCGATAGCCACGGCGGGTCTTTCTATTAGGCTTTTCTATTGGAAACGGCCCAATGCACTAAGTTCTGCCGATATGTCTGCCACCCCTGAACTTGACGAGGATTATCACGATGTATTGAAGTTCCAGCTTGTCAGTGAGCTAGCCTCACAGGGACACAACCCGGATACTGAGATAGCCGACTTCTGGCAGAGGAAGGCTGACGAATTCCTGCGGGATATTGAAACGAATCTGAGCGAGAGATATAACAAGACGCCCACACAGAGTTGTCAGGCGGAGGAGTGGTTTTAATGGCTTACTGGGGAAAGACATTAAAATATACCATTAAGCCAGGAAAACCTTTTACGATTGGGGAGGGGGAGAATACTTTCTTAACCCCCTTCGAGATAAAGAGGGGCGAGTCCACATATTCAAGGAACGTATCAAGCCGGAACTATCCGGCTCTTTCTGTACGTCCGGGCAGGGCGCTAGGTGCATTTACCGCCATTACAACTCCCAACGCTTTCGGGCAGAGGAATAATCAATACCCTCATGTACAGGATGCGACTATATGGAAACGGTGGGACGGTTCAGCATGGCAGAATGTCCAAACCGGGTTAACGAGCGCAACAGGGAAGTTCCTCGAATTCAACACCGAGGCAACAAGATTTACCATCCTCGCTAATGGGACAAACACATATTCGTGGAACGGTTCAGCCGCCGCCAGCATAGCAGGAGCACCGGCGACCAAACTTTACACCGTTGATGATTACCGGCTGTATGCCCTTTTAAATTCAGTGTTGAGTTGTACCGCCGCAGGTAGTGTGACAGACTGGACCACTGCTGATGATGCTGATTCGATTGCTCTGACCGGGATGGTAGGCGTAGGGACGGCGATAACCTCTTATAATGATACGGTTATCTCTTGGGGAGAACAGAGTATGCACGTCCTATATGGGAATGACCCATACGACTTTGAACTGTCTGACCCGATGGAATACGGGTGCATATCAGACAAGTCAGTCGTAGAGTTGAACGGGATACTGTATTTCCTGGATTACGGTAAATATATGAGGTACAATGGGGGCCGACCGCAGGAGATGAGCCAAAAGGCCCGGACATACCTCGAAGGCATAGCAACGACATATAAGGGTTTATGTGTAGCCGGGAAAAGCGGGAAGTACATCTATTTGAGCATCCCTTACGGTGCAGTCACGGCGAATAACGTAACCTTAGAATTCGATACCGAAAACGACACTGTCTATCCTATCGACCAGGGGTATGTAGGTTTCGTCAATATCAACGAATACCTTTATGGCGTAGCTTCTGACGGTAAATTCTATACGATAAACTCCGGTACGACCAACGCCGGAAGTGCTATAGCGTGGTCATTCATTACGGGAGTTATCAACCATAATACAGTGTCACAGAAGAAAGTCTTGTCTGACCTGTGGGCCGTGGTAGATTTACCTGCCGCAAGTACGCTGTTAGTTTACTACTCAACTACGGTTGACGCTGACGATTTCACTCTGCTCTACACCTTCACGGGTTCAACGACCGAACAGACTACAAGAATTCAAGTTCCCACAACTGCTTTACAGAACGTCAATTACTACAGACTAAAATTCGCCGGGACGGGTCCTTGCACGATACATGCACTTGAAGAAAACTTGCGAATAAAGCCGAGGTGATAAGATGCCTACCTTTAAAATGAATATGCCTGACACATCTAAACTGACCCTCGAAAGAAAAGTTGAGGCCCTGGAAAATACACTGACAGAGTTGATAACCCGTATAAGCTGGCAACAGTCTAAGCTCGACAGTACCAATGTAAAAAGGATTGACACCAACCAAACCGTAGTTAAGAGTGCCAATGGGGAAACAGTAATCACCGGGCCTATACTAGAGATGTATGATTCGGCTGCTGTCCTAAGGTTAAAACAGGGTTACAACTCTGCGACAGATACATTTCTATTCGCTTTAAACAATGCCGCAGGCGACCAGACGGTGGGCATAGATAGTTCTGGCAATATAGTAGTTACAGGAGATATAACCGGCAGTATGTTTAATACCCTTCAAACGGGCGATATAAATTACATACAGATAGATGATACAGGCTTTAATGGTTATGAAAAAATAGGTAGCGCGTATGAGTTAAACGGGCTTGTTATAAGTAGTGTCTCTTGGGCTAATACCTATTTCTATTACAGGGGTGATAAATATTTTGGGATAGAGTTTCAGCCTATCGGCGTAAGTCTAAAAAATTACGATGCGTTAGGAAACGATTACGAGTTCTTGTTTTCAGCAAGCGATGTTACCTACCCAAACGGAACATGGGATTTCAGCGGAGCCGCGGTAGTAAACACGATTTCCGAGGCGAACCATAACCACGGAGGAAGCACGGGTAATGCCGGTGACGGTATAACGATGCCCATACATAACCATTCAATATCTAGTGGCGGTGGACACGACGGACACCTAGCCTAAAAGGAGGATATATGAAGATACCAAAAGATGTAAAAGACCAGGTAAAAAAACAAAGATTAACCATGCTTCAAAACAGATACTATAATTTTCATCTTGACTATATTAGTTTAAAAAACATGGGTGATGAAAAAAGAGCCGATGAATGTAAGACTGAGATGGACAAAATAGAAGTAGCTTATAAGATAGTGGAAGCCGAAAACACAGAATAGGGGTGATAAGATGGCGTACACGTTACAAGACTTCATTAAACTTAACCCTAACTACCAAAGCCGGTATGACCCTAAAGCTAAAACAGCGTCTCTGTATAACACTCAATCAGGAAAGCAGATTTCTTTCGGGTTAGGGCAGGGGCAACAATACGGGTTAGGCGGGATACAGGGAGGGTCGCATTTAATCGACGATCCGGGCAAACTGATGTCTGCCCTCAGCGGCCCAGCATATCAACCGTATGAATCACCTTACGGCGATAAAATAGGTCAAACTTTGGCGGCTATCCAGGATAGGCCGTCTTTTAGTTATGACCCGGCGAAAGATGTCGGGCTGCAGACAGCCCAAACTACCGCTATGGACACAGTGAGCCGTGCAGCTGCCCGGAGGAATATGCTCTACAGTGATTCGAATAAATCACAGATGGGTAAGTCTGCTCTAGCTTTAGTGCCTCAATTTGAGCAAGCGGCCTTCAACAAATACGCCCAGGAAGGTCAATCTCTGTATGACCAACTGAGCGCATTACAGGGAACAGAACAACAGTCTTACGGGCAATACCGTGATACGGTAGGCGACCAACAATTTGCCCAACAATTCGCTTATCAACAAGCGAGAGATTCCATAGGCGACCAGTTTAAGCAGAAAGAATTTGATGAGAATGTCCGTCAATTTGGGTTAGGATATGCACTTCAAAAACTACAAGCTGATAGGGATTACGAGTTAGGAAAAGGACAGTTGGCCATATCTAGAACTAACGCCGCCAGAGGCGGTGGTGGTGGCGGTGGTTCGACATATCCATACCGTCAACTTGACGACGCCATGAAGATAATGCAACTTACCGGAACTGTACCTCCAGGATTAGAGATGTTCGGGCTGAAGCCAGGGACTAAACTTGGTGCAGAAAAAGGATTTGAAACAGAACGTCAAGGATTGATTTCTGCGATAAGGACTCAAGACATATCCCCGGAAGATGCTTTTGCGCAGATTGAACAAGATGTAAAATTAGGGTTCTATTCCGCGGCGCAAGCTAACCAACTTAAGAAAGATTTGCAGACTCTAACCGGGTATACTCCTCCCAAGCCTCCTAAACCAGTACCGCCCGAACTTCAGCCTTCACTTTCAGACTTCTGGGGAGTTGGATAAATCAAGGCAGGTGATAATTAATGCCATTCGGACAATATGTTACAAATAATGCCCCGTATTCTTCTAAATCCGTAGAACGGCAGATAGGCAACGCCGAAAGACGGATACGGTCTGCCGGGTATAAACCGGAATCAACCGACCGGAACTGGTTTGAGAAACTTACTAACCTGCCCAAGAATCAGAACGCTTTTCTTGACGTGTTGGAATTGTTAAACAGACCAACCCAAGGGATAATGAATGTAGGGGTAGCCGATACAGGACAGAACCCGGCTACAGAATTCTGGCATGGGTTCAGCGGCAAAGACCGGACCAGGGGCGTAGATTTAGCCAGAAAATCAGGAGTGACTAACAAGGTTGGGCAGTTTGCTCTAGGCACAGCTTTAGAAATCGTGCTAGACCCGCTTAACTTCGTCCCTGCCGGGGCGGTTGGAAAACTAGGGGGCAAGGTAGGCAGGGGGGCAGGAAAAGCCCTGGACGTTGCAAGTGATGCCGTTCCTTTCGTCAGGAGGGGCAGGGAGATAATAGAACCTGCCGTCACAGCCACAAAAGAGGCATTAGGCAAAGTATTCGTGCCTCAGTATGGATGGGAGCGCACTTTAACGGGTGAAGCAGATGAGACTTTGAAGAAAGGCTTCCTGCAATCCCGCAGAGCTACAAGGGTACAGACTGAAAAGTCAATGGCTGGTGTAGCTGATATCGCCAAGCAAACAGGCATAGAAGCCGGGGAAGATGTCGGCAGGGTGATGGAGGCTCCTTTAAAAGCGTTTGACGAAATGGGCAAGCCTATTGTTAGACCTATTAGGGAGTTATCCACAAATGAAAACGTTCAAAAAGCCGCCCAAGACTTAGGCCGGAACAACGAACTAATCCGTCAATGGGCGTTGGATGAGGGGATAAATATAAACGAACTTGAAGGGTACATGACCCACATTCTAAGTTCAGAAGAACGGAAACTGAGGGGGAAACCATCGATTCGCGGGGCTTCCGGCGCGGGGGCACCGAATAAAAAAATACTCAATGCCCGGAAATTACAGGGTAGTGCAGAGGAAGTAAATGAGCAAGTGGGCCGGAAACTATTTGAGCCGAACGCTTACTTTGCTACAGCCATAGGACAAAAGAGGTTAATCGAATATGTCAATGCGGTTAAGTTTAGGCGGGAGGTCCTGTCTAATCCTAAATTTGCCGTACCTTTCGCCAAGGGAGATATTGTTCCTGCTGATGCAGTGAAAATAAGCTCAGCCGAGTACAAGTTTATCAAAGACGCAACATTAGACAATCTCGACTTAGCTGACGAGATAGGCGGGGAATACATCGTCACCAAGGGGGCTAAAGAAGCCCTAGACAGGTATAAGAAATTAACTACGGACGAAGGGGTTAATTCCTTCCTGAAAGTGTTCGATTCGGCTCAGAGCGTGTGGAAAAGAGCCGTCTTATTCTCTATCCCTTATCATCTCAGGAATGATATGGGAGCCAAGTTTAACAACTGGGTGGCTGGGATGAACGCGGCAGATTTAATGAAATATTCCGCTACTGCCGATGACGAGGTGTTTAATGCGATAATTAAAAACAATCCTTCTTCATTATATAAAGAATATATTGAACAGGGGTTAGGCGCATCTTCTTTGTCTAAAATAGAATTCAGGCCATACGGCGAACCGGAAGAAGCAATCAAAAAGACTGTAGCGTTACGTAGCAAAACCACGGCGGGGCAAGTCAAGGAGCGGCTCAATCCTCTGAGGGCTTTTGAGACTTCGAGAGAGTTCGGGGATTTCGTTGACCAGACCAATAGATTCGCCCTCTATAAATGGGCTAAGGAAGCAAAAAAACTCTCACCAGAACAGGCGAGAGAGTTAGTCAACCGTGTACAGTTTGATTATACCAACCTGACAACAGCAGAACAGGAAATATTTGCCCGGATGTTCCCCTTCTATCGTTGGATGCGGAACAACATCCCTTACCAATTGAGGCAGTTCGTCAATGACCCCAAGAAATATATGCGGGTAAATAAACTTAGGTTAAACGCCCAGGAAGCCGCGGGGATTGATGAGGAAAATATGCCTGAATGGATGAAGGAACAATTCGCAATCGCGGTGTCGGGGGGTAAGGGCAAGGGTAAATTCTTATCCATGAGTTTGCCTTTAGCTGATATGTTAAGGGCAACCAAGCCGCTTAAAATGGCGATAGACGCTACAACGCCTCTACTTAAGACCCCTGCTGAGTTAGCTTTAAACAGAAACTTTTTCTTTAATAAGCCTATAGAAAAGTTCCGGGGCCAGGAGAAACAATTCGAAGTACCCGGAACTGATTTAGAATTTGGCATACCGGCGAAAGCAGCTTATTTAGCTGAACAAGCTACCGGGCAGATAGGTAGGGGGTTCTCACAATATCTACAGAAGGAATCCGATCAAGACATTAAATTCCGTATGCCGTCAATGGGAATCAGCAGTCTATTGAAGGATTATGACGTTAAAAAGTCCCGGTACTTCGAACTATTGAACGAACTCCAGGCTCTACAGGACCAGATGAAATATATTGAGCAACAGACCGGGCAAAAGCCCAAGACCATAAAAGAACTGAAAAAATAAAACTAGAAGGGAACCGGCCAAACTTGAAAGGTGAACCGGCTCCCCCTGCCCAAAGGCCCACGGAAAAAAGCCGATGGGCATTTTTATTATATCACAAATATGACACGGAAAGGTAGCTGATTTTTTTGACCGTATGCGAGAACCACTCAGGGTTACATGCAGAAATTGCACATCTAAATAAGGAAACAGTCGATATATGGGGCGCTGTCGGAGGGATACGGGAAGACATTAAACAGATAGTTAACCGACCGCCTCCTTGGTGTACAGCAGTTATCGCACTGTTAAGTGGATTGCTTGGTTCGGCTATTACCGTTGCTATTTTTGCGTTGAACAGGGGGAGTTAATATGGGGCTGTATATTTAGTCTGCGCAACATTATTGTTTCTAATAGTATATTTGTTTTGGTCGCACAGACCAAAGCTGTGAGGATGTGAGATTATGGATAAAGTTTTACAAGATAAGCGGATGAATCCCGAAGTAGTCAAAAGTGCCTTGAAACTCCAGGAATTCGCCAACAGACTCCTTAAACCGTTGGGCGGTTACTGGCTATGGTGTCAAGGATTCCGGGAGCGGAAACATCAGGCACAACTATATGCTATAGGCAGGACTACGCAGAAGAACAGAAAACCTGTCACCAACGCCCCTCCTGGGCATAGTTATCATGAATATGGATTAGCCCTTGATGGTGTGCCCGTCATAAAAGGCAAGGCCGCCTGGACACGTTCAGACCTGTTTAAAATGATAGGTAAATTAGCGATAATCTACGGATTGAGTTGGGCAGGGAACTTCAAGAACAGTGTGGCGAAATGGGACCTGGGCCATTTTGAAAAGAATTTTGGCCTGACTATTGCTGATTTGGAAAAAGGTAAAAAGCCAAAGGGGGTGTAGCATGGTTAACGTCTTAGCTGAATGGCGGGAATGCTGATGGAACTAAATAAGATATATAATAATGATTTTCGAGATAAAAGCAAAGAAATAAATGATAATGTGTTTAATTGTATTATCATAGACCCTCCATATTCAGGAGCAGTAAACAAAACCACTTCAGGCACAAGAATGAGACAAGAAGAAGGCAACCATATTGATTATGACGATATGACCGAAAGAACATTTCTTAAATTCATGGGACCAATTCTGAAAGAATTATACCGTGTTTCTAAAATAGGAGGACACTTTTACTGTTTTTCAGACTGGAAGCAACTTAGAAACATGATGGACTTAATCGAATTATCTAGTTTTAAAATTATTAATCTTATCTGTTGGGACAAAGAACATTTTGGTTTAGGCTCAGGATATAGACCTCAACATGAATTTATTATCGTCGCAAGCAAAGGCTTGCCTAATTCGTTTAATTTGCAAAATCTAGCAAACGTAATTAGATGTAAAAAAGTTTACAAGAAAACGCACCCGCATGAAAAGCCGCAAGAACTTATCGAAAAATTAATATTAAACTCTACTAATAAAGGAGATTTAGTTTTAGATAGTTTTTGTGGAACCGGTGTTGTCCCTCTAATTTGCAAAAAACACGATAGAAACTTTATGGGGTATGAATTAAGTGCAACATATTGCCATATAGCCAATAGACGGATAGCAGAAGCACAGAACACTTTATTTCGTGCAGAGGGGGTGTAGGTTATTGAATGCGAAGAATACAGAGAATGTCCGTACTGGCGTGCTACTATTGTTATTTGGTGTGTTAACTGCATTCATTCTTACCCGCGGCTTAAAGATTATCTAAAAATAGCTAAAGAGAAGGAGGCGAAGAAAAAGAATGGATAAAAGATTTATACCTTATATGTTGTTTGCACTTGTTATCATTGCTTTCGCAGGAATTAAATTTGTCCCTGCCTATGCGGAATATTTTCGATCCGTTGCAGAATTGCTTATCGGTGCATTTCTAGGCTTATTTGTAACTTCCCCTGTTGATGAATAGTTTGCTTTCTCCTCCAGGCTCCTTCGGGAGCCTATTTTTTTTGCTCAACATTTAATTTAATGGCAGGAAATACCTTCTTTTTGTCGAAATAATAGGCGAAGGAGGAATTTGCTTGGACTTTGAAAGATGGTTTGAAAACTTATTTATTGCGGCTAATAAAGAAATAGAAAAAGCTATGGAATGTAAAATAAATGAATATATTTCTAGAGGAATAGGACGCTTTGGTGGAGCAAAGACGGGTTCTGTTAATGCAGGCTTTAAAGAGCTTGAAGCCAAAATTAAAGATGTCTTAGATAAAACATCTGCACTGAAAGATATAGATGAATATCAATGGGAAGACATTAAAAAAAGATGTATAGATTTCATAGAAGAACAGTCAAAATACATATTTGATTACGTGGACAGAATACCCGTATCCATCAAAATTGACCCAACTATTTTAAAAGAAGATATCATTATTTTTGTTGATTACTCCATTGAATTACAAAAGCAGGCTATTTGGGAAAAACAAAAAGAAGTTGGGTGGGATATTTTTAAAATATTTTTTGCTGCAGCATTTGGGGGATTAATGGCTTTATTAATTAAAAAATAGGAATCTAATTATTTGCGGGGCACTTATTTTATGGTATAATATAACTAGCTGGTAGTGTATAAACGGAACAAGGTGGCGGCGCAGAGAAGTCCGCAGGGAAAACGCACAGGCAAGGAAGTTCGATTCTTTCAGCAAACTTCTCAGGGGCCGTGCGTCAATGTCGGTTCGAATCCGACCACCCTGTTCAAGAATAACCTCCCCGTCCTTGTCCTATCCTTGAGGTAGGGTAGCAAGGGCGGGGCTTTATTTTTTGCCTAGAAATTATCTATTTTATCCGCAAACCGTAGAACCAAAAAGGCAAAAGCCAATAACCCGAGCATCAGGGCGTACCATAATTTATTAACTAGCCTCATCCAAAGCCCCCCTTATCAGGTCAGCCCACCTATGAGCGGATTCTGCCCCGGACTTATCTCCAGTGCTTATCCGTTCGGCATAAATCAACCCGCAGCGGTCTATCTCATTTTTACCCGCATCAGGTCTCAGTTTATAATAGACTAACTTTTCTGCCCAGGCCAAATATGGTTCCGGGTCAGCGCCCAGGGCTTCTAAAATCCACACCTTTTCCCGGACGCCGGGGCATGGGTAAGTAGACTTAGGCATTAATCTAGTGTCCTGGGGAGAACTAAACAGATAGGCACAGTCGTCGGCAAAAAGCTCCACCGGCGTGTCATGTTTAGCCGTGTGAGGCTTACCATCGTTGCGGAATTGCGCGTATTCAATGAGTTTGTGGCCTGATATGTACTTGAATTGAATCTGGTGGAAAATCTCATGCACAACTGTATAGCGGAGAAAATCTTCGTCGCGGACAGAAAACACGCATATTTGCGGACGAGCCATATATGCCAGGCCATCAACTCCTGTGCCTTCACTATCGCGGCAGTTAGCAGGAACAAGGGTCAGGGCGATATCCATATCTTTTAATTTTGGTACGTTGTTTTCAATGTAGTAAACTTCATCATCAACAACCTTCCGGTCGGACAATGTACCGGGGGAGAAACTATATTGATGTTCCAAGTCGGTAGGCCATGACTGACTCTCCGTTACCGTGATTTTCGCCCCGGCTGTCAGACAAAATAAAGCTAGCAGGATAACCAGAATTTTTTTAAACATAAAAGTACCTCCTCAATGTGTGTAAAAATGTGTGTATTTCCTAAATGAAACTGGTGCGGTCGAGGTGACTTGAACACCCACACCCGTAAGGGCACTAGAACCTGAACCTAGTGACGTTAACTTTTAGACACTTGGTATCAAAGGATTTCATTTTCCTACTATATTATAAGTTGTCATTTATAAAAGGATAGTTTGTTATTATGAATGAAACTATTTCGCAAATGATAGGAGCCGATGTGTGTATAAATGTGTGTATCAGCGTAATTTCTTTGTGAAGATTCCTTCTATTATATCCGATGCCTGAAGGTCCATGCTGGGGAGTACGTGCTGATATATTTCTCTCGTCGTTTGCACCTGGCTATGGCCCAGCCTTTTGGATGCTATCTTATCCGGCACACCATATGCAAGCATAAGAGTTGCGTTGAAATGTCGCAGGTCGTGGAAGCGAATATGTTCTAGTTTGTGCTTGGCTAGTAGTTTTTTAAAATGTTTGCTATAGGCATCGGGCTTGTATTCACCGCAAACCCTCTCAGGGACAACTGAAAGTGACTTCATGTAATTACTTAGTACTGTTATTACGAAACCAGGCACCTTTATTTTCCGTTGGCTGGTTTCGCTTTTTGGGGCCTTTACAATCCACTCCCCGCTAAACCTGACCAGGGTTTCTGCTATAGAGAGGGTTTTATTGTTAAAATCAATATCAATGAGCCTCAGTCCAAATATCTCCCCGCGCCTCAGTCCGCAGATACCGGCAAGGAGGATACATACTTCGTCGAATGTGCCTTTAACCAAGCTCAATAAAGTTAAGAAACTTTCTTCTGTGTATAAAGCATATTCGCATTTTTTGCCCTTCGGCTTATCTACGCCATCGCATGGGTTGTATTTTATGAACCGATTTTTTACCGCATCTTTAAAAACACGATTTAAAAAAGAGTGGAACTTCCCAACAGTTTTCCCCGAAAGAGTCTCAAGTTTGAAATTATAAAGCCCCTGTAGTTGCATGGGTTTTATTTTTTTAATTTTTAGATTGCCGATATTAGGTATTATATGTTTGTCCATGTACATTTTATAAAGCTGCCTGGTTGTCTCTTGCAGGCTGGTCGTGTATGTTTTGAACCATTCTTTCAGGTATTGTTCTAATGTTGCGTTTGCTTCATCGCAATATAAATTATTTTCAATTTCATAAATCAGCTCGTTAACTTTAATCTGCACTTCTTTTTTTTTGCCATAAAACACTTTCTGTCTACGCTTTCCGTCTGCTTCTTTGGGCATATCAACAACCCCACGCCACCGTCCCAGACTATCTTCAAATACGCTTCCTCTCATTACCGCTTCTCCTTCCTATGCCTCTTCTTGGTTTAAAGTAGCAGACTTTTGATCTTCCATTTCAGATGTAAGCTTGAGATACTGAAGGTATTTCAATGCTTCTTTCTGATCCTTCTCTGATAGTCCCGAGAATAACGCTTCCAGTTCTCCTTTTGTGACTGTAGACCATTTTTCATCTGAATCCCCAATTAACCAGTCGAATGAAACCCCGAGATAATCCGCAAGTTTTTTGGCCTTCATCATTTTTGGCTCACATTTAGCATTTTCGTATTTAGACAATGTCGCCTTAGTTGTACCGTTTGCCTTTGCCAACTCTTCTAGCGAAAGTCCTTTCTCTGTTCTCGCCTCCTTAAGCCTACGGGCGAATTTGTTGTTAGGTTTGTTACTCAATTCAGCTCACGTCCTTTCATATACATTATAAACAAAAGTTTCGGAAAGTAAAACTATTTATTAAAAAAAGCACCTAAAAGTTAATATTGTGCTTGACATCGTATTAATGAGGTATTAAAATGAAAGTATCAAAAAGTTAACAAAAACAATCAAGGCAGGTGATATAGTTGAGCAATAAGATATGTTTCTCAAAACTAAAGGGGCGCAGGGCTGAGCTTGGTCTCTCCATGTTTGATATGGCTAAGAAGCTCGGCATGGCTGAAGGTACTTATCTGGCTAAAGAAAACGGTAAGAGAGATTTCA
>JBAZQO010000011.1:0-27204 GCA_041645145.1 Candidatus Omnitrophota bacterium | reverse complement strand
CTGCTTCGCGCCACCGGATCTGGCGTTTAACAAGGTTCCGACCGGCTCTTTGCATCCTAAGAGGGTAATGAAGGGGGTGGTCAGCGGTGTTCGCGATTACGGCAATAAGATGGGTATTCCTACGGTTAACGGCGCGATTTTATTCCATGAGCATTTTGCGGGCAATCCTCTTGTGTATTGCGGCACAGTGGGGATCATGCCTAAAGATAAATCTTTCAAGCAAACACATATGGGGGATTTAGTAGTAGTGGTCGGCGGAGCTACCGGCCGCGACGGCATTCACGGGGCGACCTTTTCATCAGGTGAGCTGACCCATGAATCCGAAACTATTTCCAGCGGCGCGGTGCAAATCGGCAATCCCATCCAGGAGAAAAAGATGCTGGATACGATCTTGCAGGCGCGCGATGCCAATCTTTACAGCGCGATCACTGATTGCGGGGCAGGAGGATTATCCAGCGCGGTAGGGGAGATGGCCGCGGAATTAGGCGTTAAGGTTTACTTGGATAAAGTCCCTTTAAAATATTCCGGGCTTTCCTATATGGAGATCTGGATCTCCGAATCGCAGGAGAGGATGGTTTTATCCGTTCCTCCGAAAAATATTGATAAATTGATCGCGGTATTTGCTAATGAAAATGTGCAGGCCACGGTGATCGGCGAGTTCACCGACACTAAGCGATTAGAGCTTTACTATGAAGATAATTTAGTTTGTGATCTGGATATGCGGTTTTTACATGAGGGCATTCCGCAGATCGCCAAGAAAGCTGTTTATACCCAGGCTAAACACAGGGAGCCGAATATCCCGCGGAAGAAAAACCTTACCGCTGATTTATTGAAGCTGCTTTCACATTATGATATCTGCTCCAAAGAGTGGGTGATCCGGCAGTATGACCATGAGGTGCAGGGCGGTTCAGTGATTAAGCCTTTATGCGGGATCCAAAACGACGGGCCATCTGACGCCAGCGTAACCCGGCCTTTATTTGATTCCAATAATGGGATCATTATCTCCAACGGCATAAATTTCCGTTTTGGCTTTATTGACCCTTACTGGATGGCTGCCTCCTGTATTGATGAAGCCCTGCGCCAGATTATCAGCGTGGGCGGCTCGTTAAAAGAGGTGGCGATATTGGATAATTTCTGCTGGGGGAATCCGGATAAACCTGATCGCTTAGGTGGTTTAGTGCGTGCTGCTTACGGCTGCTATGATACCGCCAAAGCTTACGGCGTGCCTTTTATCTCCGGCAAGGACAGCTTATACAATGAGTTCAGCGTGCACGGAAAATCTACTGCTATTCCGGGGACGCTTCTTATTTCGGCAATCAGCGTGATGGAGGATGTAAACAAGAGCGTTTCCATGTATGCTAAAGAAGCAGGAGATCTGATTTACGTAGTGGGAAAGACGCGCGATGAATTAGGCGGCTCGCATTATTATGATTTATACGGGGCAGTGGGAAATTGCGCGCCTAAAGTTTATCACCAGGAGGCCAAAAAAATATTTTCCGCTTTAAGCAAAGCCACAGGCAAAGGTTTGGTTAAGGCAATACATGATTGCTCTGACGGTGGGCTGGGGGTAGCTTTGGCAGAGATGGTTTTTAGCGGAGGCCTTGGCGCGGAGATATTTTTAGCGGAGGTTCCTTACCAATCAGTTGACAGGCGCGATGATTTTCTGCTTTTCTCGGAATCCAACTCCCGTTTTGTCGTGGAGGTGGAGAGGAAAAAGCAAAAAGAATTTGAGAATATCTTAAAAGGCCTGCCTTTTGGTTTGGCAGGATGTTTAGCCACTGGTAATGATTTTAAAATATACGGTCTTAATGGAAAGGTTTGCGTGGACGCGGACAGCCGTAAATTAAAAGAAACCTGGAGGAAACCTTTAAAATGGTAAGAAAGAAATCGTGCGGTAAAGAGAATATGCTTGAAAGGGATGATTTTACTCAGGAGGATACCTGGAGGATATTCCGCATCATGTCGGAGTTCGTGGACGGCTTTGAGGTCCTCTCCAAGATGGGCAAGGCGGTTTCTATTTTTGGCTCAGCGCGCACCAGGCCGGATTCCAAACATTATAAGTTGGGGGAGGAGGTAGCGTATCATATTGCCAAGGCCGGCTACGCGGTAATTACCGGCAGCGGGTCAGGGCTTATGGAGGCAGCGAACAGGGGAGCTAAAAGGGCAGGGGGACATTCTATTGGCCTGAATATTCATATACCCTGTGAGCAGAAACCCAACAAATACGTTGATACATTGCTGGATTTCCGTTATTTCTTCGTGCGCAAGGTGATGTTTGTCAAATACGCTAAGGCATTCGTGATCCTGCCCGGAGGATACGGCACTCTGGATGAATTTTTTGAGGCGATCAATTTAATTCAGACAGAGCGTATTGCCAAATTTCCGATCATCCTTTTTAACAGCGAATATTGGAAAGGGCTGATTGGGTGGCTTAAGGACACGGTTTATAAGCACGGCAATATCAGTAAAGGGGACCTGGATCTGTTTATCCTGGTGGATAAACCGCAAGATGTAGCAGCAGCGATTAAGAAATTCTACTCGCCCCGTTAGAACTATTCTATGACGGGGATATAAGGGAGGTTCTAACGGGGTGCCAAAGCCTAAAGTTTGCGTTTTAAGAAGCGCGGGGACAAATTGCGATAAGGAAACTGCCGCGGCGTTTTCGCTTGCCGGCGCAGCCCCTGAACTGGTGCATATTAACAGTTTAGTCAGCGCAGCAAGGGCTCTTAATGATTTCCAGATACTGGCTTTGCCCGGAGGATTTAGTTACGGAGACGATATCGCCTCAGGCAAGATTTTTGCCAATGAACTAAGATTTAAACTGGCTGATTCGCTGCGTGAATTTATCCGCGATGGCAAGCTGATCATCGGCATTTGCAATGGGTTTCAGATTTTGGTAAAAAGTGGGCTTTTACCAAGCACCCGGCCTTATCGGAAAGGCCGGTGCGTGCTTCTGCACAGGGATTCAGAATTAAAGCAGGATACTAGCTTGATCATCAATGATTCCGGAAAATTCGAAGACCGCTGGGTGTATTTGAAACCAAGCGGAAGATGCGCCTGGACCAAAGGCCTAAAAAATATAATTTATTTGCCGGTGGCGCATGGAGAAGGAAAATTTATTGTCCGGGATAATAAATTATTAAGCCAGTTAAAGAAGAATGGCCAGGTGGTCTTTCAATATTGCGACAGCGGTGGGAAATTATCCGGATATCCGGATAACCCGAACGGCTCAATAGAGAATATCGCCGGCATCACTGATAAGACAGGAAGGATATTAGGATTGATGCCGCACCCGGAAAGGCATTTGTTCAGCGTGCAACATCCGCGCAATTGGAATTTAAAATCAAAAAAAGAAGGTGACGGTTTACAAATTTTCAGAAATGGGGTGAAATATGTCAGGGATAATCTGTGATGACCATCCTAAGGAATATTGCGGTTTATTCGGCATAACCAATAACCGTCAGGCGGTTTGGTTGACTTACCTGGGGCTTTTTGCCCAGCAGCACCGCGGACAGGAGGCCTGCGGTATCGTGGCCAATAACCAGGGCATACTTTCCATCCATAAAGATATGGGCCTAGTCAGCGATGTATTCAGCGAGCAGGTGCTCAGCCGGCTTAAGGGTAATATGGCCGTGGGGCACGTACGCTATTCGACTACCGGTTCAAGTGTATTAAAAAATTCCCAACCACTTTTAATTGATTATGCCAATGGTTCGATTTGTATCGCGCATAATGGGAATTTAGTAAATTCATTTGAGCTGCGGCAGAAACTGGAAAAATCCGGCTCTATCTTCCAGACGACCACGGATTCAGAATTGATTATCCACCTGATGGCGCGTAGTAATAAGCGCAGCCTGGAGGACAGCCTGGTTTATGCTTTAAAAAGAGTTAAGGGCGCTTATTCTTTAGTGATGATGAATAGTGAATATCTGATGGGGATGAGGGATCCGCATGGCTTTAGGCCATTAGTTTTAGGCAAGCTTGGGGCTTCATATTGTTTTGCTTCAGAAACCTGCGCCTTTGATTTAATCGGCGCAAAATTCCTGCGCCAGGTTGAACCCGGTGAAATAATTCTTATTAATAATCAGGGAGTTTTAAAATCAATTAAACCTAAAGAGTTAGCGGTCCGTCACTACGCGTTCTGCGCATTCGAGCATGTTTATTTTTCGCGTCCGGATTCAAATGTATTCGGTGAAACTGTGCATACTGTGCGCAGGAAATTCGGAGGCCAGTTAGCTAAAGAACATCCGGTGCAAGCGGACTTTGTGGTTCCGGTCCCGGATTCCGGATTCTCCGCGGCATTAGGTTATGCGCAGGAATCCGGCATACCTTTAGAGATGGGCATCATCCGCAACCATTATGTCGGCCGGACATTTATTCAGCCGGCGCAGGATGCCCGGGATATGGGAGTGCGGGTAAAATTTAATACTTTAAAAGATATCTTGAAGGGTAAACGCATCATTGTGGTTGATGATTCTATTGTGCGCGGCACAACCTCCAAGATCCGCGTGCGCAATCTGCGTAAGGCCGGGGTAAAAGAGGTGCATTTAAGGATCTCCTGCCCGGCGCACCGTTATCCGTGTTTCTACGGAATTGATTTTCATCTTTCTAGTGAGTTGATTGCCAATAAATATGAAACACTGGAGAAGATTACTAAGTATCTGGAGGTAGATAGTTTGGGCTATTTAAGTTTATCCGGAATGCTTGGTTGTTTAGATAAGGGCAGGGAAAGCTACTGTACTGCCTGTTGGACAGGCAAATACGCGGTAAGGGCAGAAAAGCGGCACAGCAAGTTTTCCTTAGAGCGCAGATGCTGCGGCCAAGGGGAGATAATTAATGGATAAAATAACTTATAAGAAATCCGGTGTGGATATTGCCGGGGCAAGCGCGTTTAAGTCTAAACTCAAGCCGATTGTAAGAAAATCTTTCCGTCCTGAAGTATTAAAAGATATCGGCGGATTCGGCAGCTTCTTTAAATTGGATAAAAATAAATATAAGGACCCGGTTTTGGTCTCATCAAGCGATGGGGTAGGCACAAAACTAAAGATCGCCGGCCTGGCAAATAAGCATGATACCGTTGGCATTGACGCTGTGGCAATGAACGTGAATGATATTCTCTGCACAGGCGCCGAATCATTATTCTTCCTGGATTATATTGCTTTTACCAAGGTCAAAGAAGAAATCTTAGTAGATGTGGTAAAAGGAATAAATGACGGATGCATCCAGGCAGGATGTTCTCTTATCGGAGGGGAGACTGCCCAGATGCCAGGGATGTACAAAGATGAGGAATATGATATTGCCGGATTTTGCGTAGGGGTAGTGGAGAGGAAGGATATAATTGACGGCTCAAAGATCAAACCCATAGATGCAATTATCGGCATTGAGTCCAGCGGCCTGCATTCAAATGGTTATTCTCTGGTAAGAAAAGTATTAAGCGCGACAGAAATGAAAAGAATGAGCGCGGAATTACTTAAACCTACACGCATTTATGTTAAGCCCATCCTGAAATTGTTAAAGGATTTTCCTGCACAGGTCAACGGTATAGCGCATATTACCGGAGGCGCTTTTTACGATAAGATCAGCCGCATATTGCCGGGTAATATTAACGCACGTATTGATAAGAACTCTTGGCGCGTGCCTGAGCTTTTCCGGCTCATCCAGAGAAAAGGCAATATTGAGGATAAAGAAATGTATCATACTCTGAATATGGGTATTGGTTTGGTTTTGATCGTTGAGCAGAATGCGGCTTCAGCAATGATCAAGAGATTAGCCGAGCTTAAATTAAAATCCTGGGTTATCGGCCAGGCAGTTAAAGGGAATAAGAAAGTGGAGATAGTTTAAACGGAGGTACAATATGAACATTTTATTTTTAGTAATTGTGGTTGCTGCTGTAATATTCCTTATGGGTATCCGTATTGTCCGGCCTACTCACCGGGGATTAATTGAAAGATTCGGCAAGTATAACCGTTTTGCCAATCCGGGATTTAACTGGGTGCTTCCGATAGTTGAAAATCTCTACCAGATCAATATAACCGAGCAAATGGTAGATGCTGAGCCGCAGGAGATCATTACTAATGATAATCTGAATGCTAAAGTTGATGCACAGGTTTATTTTAAGGTAAAGGATGATGAGGCAAGCGTAAAAAGTACACAGTATAATGTGAATAATTATCAGTGGCAGATTGTGAATTTGGCGCGCACAACCTTAAGAAATATTATTGGTACTTTGACCTTAAAATCCGCGAATAGCGAAAGAGGCAAGATCAACGCTGAGCTGCATAAGACCCTTTGCGAGGAGACAGGCAGCTGGGGCTTAGAGATCGTCAGGACAGAGCTAAAAGAGATCGACCCGCCTAAGGACGTTCAAGAAACTATGAATAAAGTAGTCAAGGCGGAGAATGAAAAGATCGCCGCGGTGGATTATGCTACAGCCACTGAAACCGTAGCTGACGGACAAAAGCGCGCCGAGATTAAAAAAGCTGAAGGTATTAAACAGGCGAGAATTCTTGAAGCAGAAGGCGAGGCAGAAGCGATAAAATTAGTTAATGAGGCAGCCGAGAAGTATTTTACCGGCAATGCGCAGGTGTTGCGAAAACTTGAGGCGGTAGAGAAGTCATTACAGAATAACGCCAAGATCGTGGTCCCCGCGAATACAGAGTTAGTCAACGTAATCGGCGAAATGGCCGGTTTTCTGCCATTAAAGGCCAAAGAAGAAAAGAAATAACCGTTCTTTCTAATGAACCTGCCAGTTTTCTCGCTCAGGTCGATTTTTTAACGCCAATGCTCTTTCGCATTTCGGTGGCTGCTGAACTCGGAGCATTTGCTCTAACAAATGCTCCTCAAACAGCATCGCCATCCCCGTTTTGTCGCTTCGCTCCACGGGGATACCCTCAATGCTCAAGCTCCATTGGCTAAAATCGACATTCGCGCGAAAACTAACAGATTCATTTAAGGATTAAAGATGTAATTACTCTAAGCATGGATAGGAGGTTTCCTATGTGTTTAAAAAAATTAATCCACAGTGAAATTGAAAATTTGGCAAACAGATTTTATAAAGAACGTGACCAAGAACAAGACTCTGCATTAGGGGATTGGCTTAAAGCAGAAAGGGTAGTCAGGAGAGTTATAGCTGGAGTAATTTATTTAATTATTGGGATTTTAGTAGTTTTTGCATCCCCTTTAGTAATGTATTTCCTAGATATTTACGGTATTGAGATTTTTTGGTGCATTGGTTGGTCTATGATAGGGGCAGGAGCAGGGTTAATTAATACTAGAAATCATTCTCAAAGTAGTAAATTGCATCTCGTAGGTTATTGGTGGTTTGTTTTATTAGTAATTTCTATCTTTTCATTTACGATTCCTTTATACATTTCAGGTGAGTATCCTAATCTATATATTAAATTTTATTCTCTTTCTGCTTTGTTAGGTCTAATAGGAGGTTTCTTAAGCGATATATTTCGTGATTTATCTTTAAAAATATTTGAGAAATTAAATTTGAAAATTGGTAAAGGATAAAAGTATAAAAAGGGATGTTCCCTAAGGGGAATCCCTTGAATCAGCGGATGGCTCGGATTGATTTCGAGCAGGGCGTGGAGGTAGGGACCCGCGTAAGATAAGGAGGCAATGTGGATAAAATAAATAAGGAAACCCTGAGTCAAGCTGTAACAAAAGGAATTATCAGCGGGGAGCAATATAATAAAATACTTGCCTTAGATAGCGCAGCTGAACCGGCAACGGGTGAGAAGAAGAGAGGCCTTAATTATGTTACGGCTTTTTACTATTTTGGGGCCTTAATCATAATATTCGCCTTTACTTATTTTCTCGTTTCGCAGTGGGATAAGCTGTCCACAGGGCTGATCTTAGCCATAGCTTTGGCTTTTCAGGCCACCTGTTTTGGCCTGGGAATATATCTGCGCAAAAGCCTTAACTATAAAGTTTCCGGAAGCTTATTGGTAACTGCTGCCGTTGCCATAACTCCCTTAACGGTTTATTCCTTGGAAAAGATATTTGGAATTTGGCCGGTTACTAAGGTAACAAGCGATGCAGGCAGTTATGAGCAATACTGGACATTGATTAAGCCTTGCTGGGTCTATATTGAATTTATCACCCTGTTAGTTGCGGCTGCAACTTTATTCTGGGTCAGATTTTCTTTCCTGGCTGTTGTTATCGGCCATACCGCCTGGTTTTTATCCATGGATCTTGCAGAACTCATGGCAGGAGGACAAAGCTTTAGTGATGCCTCATGGGAAATAAGGAAGTGGGTTTCTATTATAATCGGGGCTATAATGATAAGCGTTGGCAGGTTACTTAACAGGAAAACAGAAGAAGATTACAGCCTGTGGCTGTTTATATATGGGGCGCTTATTGTTACCACCGCCACAGCATTCATCTGGTTGAATAATGAGCTCAATGCCTTATTATATCTTGCGTTACACATAATCTTTGTAGTGATGAGTATAAGATGGCAACGGACATCTTTAATGGTATTTGGCGCCATAGGTATATATGTTTACCTAGGTCGTCTGGCCTGGAACATTTTTAGAGATTCGCCGTTTTTCCCGATAATTTTGGCATTAATAGGCCTTTTGATGATCCTGGGAACAGTTTCATTCCAGAGGAATAAAGAAAAGCTTATCGGGATCATAAACAAGCCGGGACCCGCGTAATGAATATGATAGATTATCAGGATGGTTCTATTGTTAGTAAGGAGCTGATTAAGAAGGATAAGGGCACGGTAACCCTATTTGCTTTTGACAAGGGGCAGGGGTTAAGCGAGCACATCGCGCCATTTGACGCGTTCGTTTATATCATTGACGGCAAGGCAGAGATTACTATTGATGGAAAGATACATTCCCTTGCGGAAGGGGAGACAATTATCATGCCGGCAAATAAACCGCATTCACTAAAAGCGGTTGAGCGCTTCAAGATGCTTTTAGTAATGATAAAGGCTTAATTTTCATAATAAGAAAGGATACCCATGTTCGATAAAATGAAGGGGTTATTTGAGATGCAGAAGAAGATGCAGGAAGTAAAGCGCGAATTGGAGAATACAAATTTTGATATACAAAGCTCTGACGGTCTGATAAAGATAACCATGAACGGCGCTCAAGAGGTAAAAGGAATTGTTGTTAAGGATAACCTTAGCGAGGCGCAAAGGCCGCAGCTTGAAAACGCGCTAAAGGATACTTTTAACCGGGCGATCAAACGCTCGCAAGAAGTTGCCGCGCAGAAAATGAAGGAAGTCACCGGCATTAATTTACCTGGGTTAACATGATACGCAAGAAGAATATGAAGAATTCATTCGTAATTTTTCCGCTTATCCTTTTATTGATGGCCGGGGTAGTTTACGCGCAAACGTCGGAGGAGGCGGTGGAAGGCCATTTCCAAAAAGGGTTAGAATATAGCCAGAGCGGAATGAAGGATGAAGCAATTGCAGAATTCCGTCAAGTAGTTGAAGCCGATCCGGCTAATCTTTCCAAAGGCTATTATGAGCATACATACAGCGAGGCATTTTTTGATATCGGGGTGCTGTACGCTCAAAAAGGGGATAATGAAAAAGGGGCTGAATATCTCAAAAAGGTCTTAGAAATATTGCCAAACCACAAAAGGGCTTTATATTATTTATCCAATGTCCTGATGAATATTGGGGAGATCGCAGAAGCAAGGCCATACTACGACCGGGCAAAGGAGCTGGGATTTACCGGCGGCAAGCCAGGGGATGATGTTATCGGAGATTATTTTAATATCGTTAAAGAGCGGGAGCTCACTATTCAATACCCACTATTTTTTGAGCAGGGGAAATCCATATCGGTTACTATCAAAGGCACTTTTAACGGAGATGAAGATTTGCTGCGGGACACTATAACCGCCCTGGAAAAGTATTCCAAGCTTACTAATTATTCCGGTTCCTTTAATCAGATTTCAGCTGACCTTATCCGCTTGAGAGAAAATAAAACAATATTTATTGAAAAGTGGGTTGTTGGAGAAAACGGTAATCAAAAGGAATTCTGGGTTAGATATAATTTTGCGCCGCCCAAGGATTTTCCTTATAAGGTTATGATACAAACTTCAGAAAAAGAACCTGTTTCCTAAGGGTATTTTTTAAGATAATAAGGAAAAAATATGAAAATATTAGTTATCGGTTCAGGCGGGCGTGAGCATGCGCTGGTTTGGAAGATCGCGCAATCAAAGCTTGTGAAAAAAATATTCTGCGCTCCCGGTAACGGCGGGATCTCGCAGCTTGCGGAATGTGTTGATATAAAGGCCGATGATATCCTCGGCCTCCTAGAATTCGCCAGAAAAGAAAAAATAGATTTAACCGTGGTCGGCCCGGAAGCTTCGCTAGTAGCAGGTATTGTTGATGAATTCAACCATTATAAACTGCCGGTATTCGGGCCGCAGAAAAAAGCAGCGATGCTTGAGCAAAGCAAGGCATTCGCCAAGCAGATAATGGTGCATTACAGGGTGCCCACAGCAGATTTCCGCGTATTTGTAAATATAGATGAGGCGAAGAAATATATCGGCGCAAGAGGGGCTCCTTGCGTGGTAAAGGCAGACGGCCTGGCACAAGGGAAAGGCGTTGTTGTGGCAAAGACCATTGAAGAGGCAAACCGCGCCGCCAACGCTATGCTCGTGAACAGGACATTTGGGGACGCGGGAAAACGCATTATTGTTGAGGATTGCCTGGTTGGCCAGGAGGCCTCAATACTCTGCTTTACTGATTCAAAAGTAATTGTCCCGCTGGTTACCAGCCAGGACCATAAAAGAATCTTTGACAATGATCTCGGCCCGAATACCGGAGGAATGGGCGCGTATTCCCCTGCCCCTGTAGTAACAAAAGAACTATTTGATGAAATCACCAAAAAGGTTTTTAGCCGTATTATCGCCGGCTTAAACGCGGAAGGGATCGAATACCGGGGGATACTTTACGCCGGGATCATGCTGACTAAAAACGGGCCGCAGGTTTTAGAGTTTAACGTGCGTTTCGGCGACCCCGAGACACAGGCAATACTTCCGCGGCTTAAGACTGACCTGGTGGAGGTTATGCTGGCGGTGACAAACCAGAAGCTCTCCCGATATCCGGCGTTGGAATGGGACCAGCGCGCCTGCGTATGCGTAGTCTGCGCGGCAAAAGGTTATCCCGGGGAATACGCGAAGGATAAAGAGATCTCTGGCTTAGATGAGGCTGCTCAATTGCCGGATGTGGTGGTTTTCCACGCCGGGACTAAGAAGGTGGGCAATAAAATTGTCACCAGCGGCGGCAGGGTCCTGGGGGTAACCGGATTAGGCGCGACGATCAAGGATGCCATAAGCAACACATACGCGGCCGTAAATAAAATAAATTTTGAAGGTATGCATTACCGCCGGGATATCGGAAGAAAAGCCATATAGGGAGGAAGTATGAATAAGATCAGCATAATCATGGGTAGCGCTTCAGACCTGGAAACCGTAAATGAAGCAATTAATCTGCTGAAAGAATTTAAGGTTGGCTACCAGGTTAAGGTTTTATCCGCGCACAGGACCCCTAAGGAGCTGGCGCAGTATGTGGAGGCAGCGCCGAAAAAAGGTGTACGTATATTTATTTGCGCAGCAGGCGGATCCGCGGCATTAGCCGGCGTGGTTGCTGCTCATACTATTTTGCCTGTGATCGGCATACCTATTGAGACTAAAAGCTTAAAAGGCATGGATTCATTACTCTCAACAGTGCAGATGCCCGCAGGCATTCCGGTTGCCTCTATGGCTATCGGACGCGCAGGTGCCAAGAACGCCGCGCTCTTTGCTTTGGAGATTTTAGGTATAACCGACGCGAAGGTGGCCGCCAAACTTATCAAATATAAAAAACAGATGCGCCTTAAGATCAAGAAAATAAAGTTAGGGAAATGAGCTTAACAAAAATAATAAAAATTAATCCCTCTGCCCCTGAAGAGAAATATATTGCTCAAGCGGCTAAAGTTATCGCCGGAGGGGGGTTAGTGGTTATCCCCACGGAAACTGTTTATGGCATTGCCGCTAATGCCCTGGATAAAAACGCGCTGGAGAGACTTTATGATGTCAAAAAACGTCCCGCGGATAAGCCATTTTCCTTGCTTATAGCAGATAAGTATAAGGCTGAAGAGCTGGCTGGCGATATCCCGGTGGCTGCTTATAAACTGATGCATAAATTCTGGCCGGGGCCGCTGACAGTCATATTAAAAGCAGCCGGAGAGGGCAAGGTGGGTTTGCGCATGCCGGATCATCCGGTTGCCCTGGGGATCATTGAGCAAGCGCAAGTAGCGATAGCCTGTCCTTCTGCCAATATCGCGGGTGAGCCGGCGCCGGATAACTTTGCGCAGGCTATCCAGAATATGGATGGCTTGGTGGATTTAGCTGTTGACGCAGGCCCGGCAAAATTAGGCCGGGAATCTACTGTTGTAGATCTAACTGTCCAGCCCCTGCGGATAATCAGAAGCGGGGCGATAAAGGATGAAGAGATAAACGCAGTCGTAAAATCCAAAAGTGTGCTTTTTATCTGTACAGGCAACTCCTGCCGCTCGGTAATGGCAGAGGCATATTTAAAGAAGCTCCTGGAAAAGCAGAATAGAAAAGATGTAGAGGTGAGCTCTGCCGGGATAATGATGCTTGCCGGATTAGGCGCCAGCGAAGGGACGCGAGAGGTCTTAAAAAGAGAAGGCATTGATGTGGGAGCGCATCATTCGCAAAGAGCGACTAAGGAGATGGTGGATAGATCGGATATTATCCTGGTGATGGAGAAGGTGCATGAGGATAAGATCCTGCAGTTAGAACCGCGGGCAAAAAATAGGCTTTTCTTATTAAAAGAATTTGCTAAAATAAGTGACAACAATCTGGATATCCCTGATCCAATAGGAAGCTCTCTGGAGTTTTACGAGCAGACCTTCAGCACGATCAAGGATGCCGTAGAAAGGATAAGTAAAATTATATGATCAAGCTATTGATCGCCTCAGACCATGCCGGATTTGCTTTAAAGGAAAAACTTAAAGCCTATCTTGGAAAAAAGGGGATCAGCGTAAAAGACCTGGGCACGTATACCCCGGAGCGCTGCGATTATCCTAAATATGCGTATGATCTGGCCAAGGGTATTTCTTCGGGGAAATATAAGCGCGGCATACTTATCTGTAAAACCGGCATAGGCAATTCTATTGTTGCCAATAGATTACCGAGGGTGCGCGCTGCGCTTTGCTATAATCTTAAGGCAGCTAAGCTCTGCCGCCAGCATAATGACAGCAATGTTCTGGTCCTGGGCTCGGCATTCGTAAAAGCAGATTTAGCCAAGAGAATGGCGATAGCCTGGTTAAATACCGGGTTTCTGGGGGGCAGGCATAGGCGTAGAGTTAATCAGATAGAAAAGATCACAGGAGCGGCAAAGTGAAAAATTTAAAACAAATTGATCCGGAGATTTTCGCGGTTATCCAGAAAGAGGTCAGACGCCAGGAGGAGAACCTGGAGCTGATCGCCTCGGAGAATTTTACATCCTTGGCGGTTTTAGAGGCGCAGGGTTCTGTGCTTACCAATAAATACGCCGAAGGGTATCCTGACAGGCGCTGGTATGGCGGATGCGAATATGTCGATGTCGTCGAGAACCTGGCAATTGAAAGGGCCAAAGCGATATTCGGCGCCGAGCACGCCAATGTCCAGGCGCATTCAGGTTCGCAGGCGAATATGGCGGTTTATTTCGCGGCGTTAAAACCCGGGGATACGGTCCTGGCAATGGATTTAGCTGCCGGAGGCCATCTTACCCACGGCCATCCGCATAATTTTTCCGGGATGTTCTTTAAGATGGTCGGCTACGGGGTGGACAGGAAAACCGAAACCCTGGATTATGACGCGATCCTGGAGTTGGCTAAAATACATAAACCAAAGATGATCTTAGCCGGGGCCTCAGCCTACCCGAGGATAATTGATTTCAAGAAGTTCCGCCAGATCGCCGATAGCGTCGGAGCTTATCTTTTTGTGGATATGGCGCATATCGCCGGTTTGGTGGCAGCGGGTGTGCATCCGTCGCCTGTGCCTTACGCGGAGTTTGTCAGTTCCACCACGCATAAGACCTTGCGCGGGCCGCGCGGAGGGTTTATTCTTTGTAAGAAAGAGTTTGCCAAAAAAATTGACAGCCAGATCTTTCCTGGGTTACAGGGCGGGCCATTGATGCACGTGATCGCCGCCAAGGCTGTGGCATTCCGCGAAGCAATGACCCCGGAGTTCAAACAATACCAGATCCAGCTGGCTAAAAATGCCGTAGAGTTAGCCGGGGCTTTGGAGGAGAGAGGCTTTCGTATTGTTTCCGGAGGAACGGATACGCATCTGATGCTGGTAGATTTAAATCCCAAAAATGTCACCGGAGCAGATGCCTCCCGGATACTGGGAGAGGTCAATATCACGGTAAATAAGAATCTTATTCCCTTTGACGAAAAGAGCCCGGCAGTAACCAGTGGTATTCGGCTGGGGACCGCGGCAGTAAGCACGCGCGCGATGAAAGAGGAGCAGATGCGTAAGATCGCCGAGTTAATCAACGCGGCATTAGAGGATCACGGGGACGCCAAAGAAATAGCCAGGATCGAAAAAGAGGTGATCTCCTTAACTAAGAAGTTCCCATTGTACCCGGAGTTATTAAAGTAAAATGAAAAAGAAAAAGCTTATAGATAAGCGTCCCAGCTGGGACCAATATTTTCTGGAGATGGCTACCCTTGTCTCCAAAAGGTCCACCTGTCTGCGCCGCAGTGTGGGAGCTGTTTTAGTAAGGGAAAAAAGGATTTTGGCCACCGGTTATAACGGCGCGCCAAGCGGGTTAAAGCATTGTATTGAGGTTGGTTGCATGCGCCAGAAGCTGAAGATCCCCTCGGGGGAGCGCCATGAATTATGCCGCGCCTTGCACGCGGAGCAGAACGCGCTGATCCAGTCCTCTTTGCATGGGATAAGCGTTAAAGGCGCTACGCTTTATGCCACCAACCAGCCCTGTGTTATCTGCGCCAAAATGTTGATCAACGCCGGGATAAAAGAGATCGTCATCGCCCAGGGTTACCCTGATAAAATGGCCATGGATTTTTTAAGGCAGGCAAAGATAAAAGTAAGGAAAATATAAAATATGAGATGCCCGTTTTGCGCTTATAAGGAGGATAAGGTCGTTGACTCCCGCGCTACCGCCGAGGAATCGGCAGTCAGGCGCAGAAGGGAATGTTTAAAATGCGGCAAGCGTTTCACTACCTATGAATATGTCGAGGAGGTTTCTTTATTGGTGATCAAGAAGGATGGTCGCAGGGAGTCTTTTGACCGCAAGAAGATCTTAGCCGGGATAATCCGCGCCTGCGAGAAAAGGCCGGTGAGCGTTGAAAAGATGGAAGAGATCGTCACGCAGGTTGAACGCCTGATCCAGAAAAAAAGCGACCGCGAGGTTTTAGCAAGTAAGATAGGGGAGCTGGTGATGGAGAAGCTGAAATTGATCGATGATGTAGCTTATGTGCGCTTTGCTTCGGTGTATCGCCAGTTTAAGGATGTAGGCCAATTTATGGTGGAGCTAAAGGATATTCTGGGTAAAGACAAGAAAAAGAAATAAGTAACAGGATTTTTGTAATGTTACAGGGACGGTTCCCACCGGGAACCGTCCCTTTGTTTTTAATCTGTTAGATTCTGGTATTTTCTTCGTCTATTAGTAGTAGAAGGAGGAATAAAATGGCCGACTTGATACCTATTGAACTGATTTCAACCAAAATTTTGATATTAAGAGGGAAAAGAGTAATGCTGGATAAGGATCTTGCTGAACTTTATGGGGTACCTACAAAGGTTCTAAATCAATCTGTAAGAAGAAATATAAGGCGTTTCCCGATTGACTTTATGTTCCAATTAACAAAGTTAGAAAAGTTGGAACTGGTCACAATTTGTGACCGGTTCAGGTCTTTGAAACATTCGACTGTGGAGCCCTATGTTTTCACAGAACAGGGCGTAGCGATGTTGTCAAGTGTGTTAAATAGCGAACGCGCCATTTTGGTAAACATCCAGATCATGCGTGCATTTACTCAATTGCGTAGGATGCTCTTAACTAATGTAGATCTTAAACGAAGAATTGAAGAAATGGAGCGTAAATATGATAAGCAGTTCATGATTGTTTTTAAAGTAATAAAGGAGCTCTTGGAGCCTCCGCCTGTTCCTAAAAAACCGACAATTGGATTCCGTTAAGTCCTGTAAATAACTTTGCCACCATTTTCGTCTATTAGTAGTAGAAGGAGGAATTGTGAGTGGACAAAATCTGACTATCCATGATCTCCCCAAGATAGAGCGACCGCGGGAGAAGCTCATTAAATACGGCGCTAGCAGGCTCTCAAATACAGAATTGCTGGCGATTATTCTGCGTACCGGCAAGAAAGGGGAGAGCGTTTTGGCTCTTGCCAATAGATTTCTGCGCAAGATCAGTTTAGAAAAATTTAGCGAGTTTTCTTACGGTGAATTTAGAAAGATATCCGGTATCGGCCCAGTCAAGGCTTGCGAATTATTATCTTGCGTGGAGCTCGGCCGCAGGATCTTTGAGAGTAAGAAAGTTAACATATCCCAGCTTCTTTCTCCGCAAGATGTGTTTGATAATCTTAAAGATATCCGCGTAAGTAAAAAAGAGCATTTTGTGGTCTTTTTTCTTGATTCCCGTAATCAGGAGATCAAGCGCGAGGTTATTTCTATCGGCACGATTAACGCCAGCCTTGTCCACCCGCGGGAGGTCTTTGAGCCGGCAGTTAAATACCTGGCGGTTCAGGTTATCCTGGCACACAATCATCCTTCCGGAGACCTTGAGCCTTCGGAAGAAGACCTGACCGTGAACAAAAGGCTGGTTGAAGCCGGAAAGCTCTTGGGTATAGAAGTCCTCGACCACATTATCGTTACCAAAGATAGCTTTATCAGTTTTAAGGAAAAGGGTTTGCTGTAAATAATCTAAATAAATAATTGACTAAATATACCAAATATGGTATATTTTAAATGAGGGATATTGACTATGAGTATCAATAAGAAGATTCACAGAGGAAGCGGTAATGTTTTTGCGGACATCGGGCTTGCTTTTCCCGAAAAAGTCCAAGCCCGGGCTGAGATTATGTTTCTTATCGCGGGAATCCTCAAAAAACGTGGTTTGACTCAAAAACAAACATCCAAGCTTCTGGGAATCCCTCAGTCCAAAGTTTCCTGTTTGGTCAATGGTAAACTTAGCATGTTCTCTCTGGATCACCTTTTCCAACTATTGAATTCATTAGGTAATGACGTCGAGATCACCGTAAAACCTAAAACTAAAGCCGAAAGAACAGCCAAAACACACGTTTTGCAACTGGCTTAAGCATAACCTGATCCACCCATGCCCCAAACCAACTACATCTCCAACGAAATGTCCGCCTGCCTCAAACGCTATTGGGGCTATACTCAGTTTCGCCCCTGGCAGGAAGACACTATCCTCGCCATCCTCGACGAGCAGGAAACCTTGACCATCCTGCCCACCGGCGGAGGCAAATCACTATGTTTTCAGCTTCCCGCTTTACTCAAAGAAGGTATGGCCGTGGTCATCTCACCCCTGATCTCCCTGATGAAAGACCAGGTCGACGGCCTCAAAGATATGGGCATTCCAGCCGAATGCCTCAACTCCAGCCAGACCGCCAGCCAGCAGCGTGCGGTCATCAAGCGCATCCGCGACAGCCAGGTTAAACTCCTGTACATTTCCCCCGAACGCCTGCAAACCGAAGAGACCATGGAATTATTAAGATCATCCGCTTTGTCATTCTTTGTCATCGATGAAGCCCATTGTATCAGCCACTGGGGCCATGATTTCCGGGATGAATACCGCCAGCTCGGCGTCATCAAAGATAATTTCCCGGGAATAAACATCCACGCCTTTACCGCCACCGCCACCAAAGAAGTTCAGGAAGATATCCTCACTCAGCTTAGGTTTGTTCATCCCCGGATCAACATCGCCTCAGTTGACCGCCCCAACCTGGCCTACCGGGTTATGCCCCGGCAGAGTATTATCCCTCAGCTTACCGAAGTTTTAGAGAAGCATCCAAAGGAAGCCGGGATCATTTATTGCCTGCGCCGCAAAGACGTGGATGACATCTCCAAAAAGCTGAATAAACTCGGATACAAGAACTTGCCTTACCACGCCGGCCTGACCGACGAAGAGCGCCATGCCAACCAGGAGCGTTTTATCCGCGAAGAAGTCAGTATCATCGTCGCCACCGTAGCTTTCGGCATGGGCATCGACCGCCCGGATATTCGTTTTGTGATCCACGCCGCCATGCCCAAGAGCATCGAGCATTACCACCAGGAAACCGGACGTGCCGGCCGGGACGGCTTGCCCTCATACTGCTACATGTTTTACGGAGGGGGCGATTTCCGGGTCTGGGAATTTTTCTCTAAACAGTCTGCCAATCGCCAGGTTATGATGGATAAATTAAGGATCATGTATAATTTCTGCACCCAGCCTCAATGCCGTCACAAAGTTTTCGTCAATTACTTCGGCCAGCAATACCAGCAGTCTTCTTGCCAGGTCTGCGATTATTGCCTGGGCGAAGTGGATATGGTCGATGATCCGCTGCATCTGGGCCAAACGATACTCAATTGCGTCTCTACCGTCAGATACGGCGATGACCAGGGTTTTGGCGTCGGATACCTGGCCAACGTCTTAAAAGGAAACCTCACCGACCAGATCACCAGATGGGGCCATCAGCACAACCCTAATTTCTCCGCCATGTCCGGTCAAACTCTGGTTTTTATCCGCTACCTGATTGAACAACTCATCGGCCAGGGTTTCCTGG
Source organism: Candidatus Omnitrophota bacterium (assembly GCA_041645145.1). Taxonomy (GTDB): domain Bacteria; phylum Omnitrophota; class Gorgyraeia; order Gygaellales; family Profunditerraquicolaceae; genus UBA6249. The sequence continues at coordinate 8,413 of JBAZQO010000011.1, read as the reverse complement.
AGCGTCAGGGCGAGTATGACACTCTGGCTATGACCGATCTCGGCCAACAACTTTTAAACGGCCGGATCACCCCCATATTAGCCAAGCCACTGGTTGCCGAGAAGAAAAAAGCCATCACCGCCCGACAAAAAGCTAAAAAAGCCCAAGACTTCGCCGGCGTAGACGAGGAATTATTCGAATTACTCCGCGCCAAAAGATCCGAATTAGCGCGAAAACACGGCGTCCCCGCCTACATCATCTTCGGCGACAAGTCCCTAAAAGACATGGCCTCCCGCAAGCCCACAACCCGCGCCGCCTTCTCCGAGGTCTTCGGAGTAGGCGACCACAAACTAAAAACCTACGCTGATCAGTTCATTAGTGTGATCAAACAGCACACAAAGTAGGGACTGTCCCTATGATTTAAATAATTCCTGTTAGATTTTACCTCCTTTTACGTCAATTATAGTAGAAAGGATGTGCAAAATGACAGAAGGAAATTCAGGAAATACACTTGACAATACAAGTCATAACTTGTATACTTTAAATGGAACAAGATAGGTTAAAGGGTGTGTATTTTTTTGAAGATAAAGACGGCTATCAGCCGGTTAAAGAGTTTCTACATTCTTTAACACAGAAAGAACAAGCAAAAGTACGCGCCTATATTAGAGAATTAAAGAAGCAGGGAAACAATCTGCGAAGGCCAATGGCAGATTATTTAGAAGATGGAATATATGAATTGCGGCCTAAAGAGAATAGGATTTTCTACTATTTTTATTTACGTGATAGAGCAATATTAGTTCATGCGATTAAAAAACATGTGAAAAAGGTTCCGGAGAATGATTTGCGTTTATGTATAAAAAGGAAGATTGAAATAGGGGATTGTGTAGCTAACCTAGAAAGACTGGAATTGTGAGGTGTTTTATGAAAAGAATCCGATTAGAGAATGTTGATATTTCTTTAAAAGAACAGCTTAAAAATCCTAAGTTTAAGCGGCTCTATGAACTTGAATGTGCCAAAGTAGCCTTAGCCCAGAGAATTGCCGAGCTTAGGGAAGATAAGCATATGAACCAGGCGGATCTTGCTAAAAAACTTGGGGTTTCCCAGCAGTTTATATCCCAAATAGAAACCGGAGAGGGGAGTAACCTGACACTGGGCACTTTACTGCGCCTTGCTACTACATTGGGAAGAACCCTAAAGATCTCTTTTCCTAAAGCTTCTAAAAATAATCCTTCTCTGCAAGTAGTCTGAATTCTGAAAAATCTACCCCTCTTCCAGAAATCCCCTTGTTTATAGTCTCTAAAGTGCTATAATTTAAGTCACTTAGGAGAAAAGTATGTCCTTATCTGAGTTTGCGATCACCTTACATTTATAGCTATATTTAACCCGGCCACGCAAGCTGGGTTTTTTGTTTGAAGTTAAAACAACTATTAGGAAAGGGACTAGGATATATGCCAACTTTGAATTGGATTGGAAAAGAAAAAATTGTAAATCATGATAAGGAAGTGTCCTTTCGTCTTCTTAAAAAGAATAAGAGGCTTTCGCTTGGAGAAAGCGAGAATCTGATTGTGGAGGGCGATAACTTAGAGGCACTGAAGGCCTTAATGCCTTTTTATCATGGCCAGGTTAAGTGTATTTATATTGATCCTCCCTATAACACCGGAAATGAAAAATGGGTTTATAATGATAAGGTAAATTCGTCAAAGATTAAAGAGTGGTTAGGAAAAGCAGTTGGGCCAGAAGGAGAGGATCTAACCCGGCATGATAAATGGTTATGTATGATGTATCCCAGATTAAAACTGTTGCGGGATTTATTGAGTGAAGATGGAGTGATTTTTGTGAGTATTGATGATTCAGAGCACTGTAATCTAAAACAAATAATGGACGAGATTTTTGGGGTTGGAAATTTTATAACAAACATAATTTGGCAAAAAGCCTATTCACCAGTAAACCTAAGAAAGTTATTCTCACCGAATCACGACTTTATTCTATGCTACGCAAAGAAAATTTCTGTTGTACAGTTAAATCAATTACCTAGAACTGAGGAATCAAAGAAAAGGTACAAGAATCCGGATAATGATTCAAGAGGACCGTGGAAATCTACTGATTTATCCGTTGGTCCTGCAGTGAAAGAAAATATTTATGAAATTACTACGCCAAAAGGCAGAAAAGTTCTTCCCCCGAAAGGGAGGAGTTGGGTATTAAGCAAAAAAAGATTTCAGGAATTCTTAAAAGATAATAGAATTTGGTTTGGGGCGAGCAACAATTCTGTGCCCTCCATTAAGAAATTTATATCTGAAGTTAAGATTGGAATGACCCCTTTGACAATTTGGCTTTATCAAGATGTGGGACATAATCAAGATGCAAAAAAAGAAATTAAAGTAATACTACAAGAAGAGTTACCTTTTGAAACCCCAAAACCTACTTACTTAATGAAAAGAATTTTACAAATTGCTACAAAACCAGGCGATATTGTTCTTGATTCTTTCTCCGGTTCGGGTACTACAGGCCATGCAGTTTTAGAATTAAACAAAGAGGACGGGGGCACTAGGAAGTTTATTTTGGTAGAAATGGAGAAGGATATCTGCCGTGATATTACCGCGGAGAGAATCCGCAGGGTTGCTAAAGGTTATTCTTATAAAAAGGATGGTGGCGAAGTAGTTAAGGTGAAAGGTTTGGGTGGTGGGTTCGAATATGTGGAGTTAGGGGAAACTTTATTTAACAGTAACGGTATGATTAATGAGTCAGTGAGCTTCGTAGATATGGCAAACTATATATTTTTTACCGAAACGCACACTAACCTTGATAAGAATAAAATCAAAGTAAATTATATCGGGGAATTTGCAGATACGTATTATTTTCTGCTTTTTGATGGTATTGGCAAAAATGTTTTGGACAGGAGTTTCTTAAAAGAATTAAAGGCAAAAGTGGGCAAGAAAATAGTTTATGCTGATAAATGTCTTTTGGGAGAGGAAGTATTAGAGAAACACCAGATTATTTTTAAACAAATACCTTATCGGGTAAAGGTATATTAGCCAAATGGAATTAAAAAAATATCAGAAAAAAACTTTAGAGCAATTACAAAATTATATTCTGGAATTTCGTAAGTATCCTAAGGATAAAGCTGCTGGTGTGGCTTTTATGATTATTCGAACAGATGCGCAAGATCGTTTTCCTAAAGAGTATCATTGGATTCCGGAAATCGGAAGGAGCCCGTTTGTCTGTATTAAGGTTCCAACTGGGGGTGGGAAAACTCTTATTGCCGCTCATGCTGTGGGTATGATTTATAGCGATTATCTTGGAGAAAGGGCAGACAAGGGCTTGGTTATGTGGTATGTTCCCTCAGATGCGATTAGGACACAAACGCTTGAACATTTACGTAACCGTAACCATCCTTACCGAAATTTTTTAGATCAGCAATTTAATAATGCGGTAAAGATTCTTGACTTATCAGAAGCAAAATCAATCCAAAAAGAAGATTTAATGGAAAATCTTTGTATCATTGTTTCTACTTTAAGCGCCTTTCGCAGAACTGATAAAGAATGGTTAAAGGCATATCAGGATAATGGTTCTTTAATGGGACATTTTGAGGAATTGGACAGTGCAAAAATAGATTTTTTAGATAAAGACAAAAGCGGAGAAATAATCTATTCACTAGTAAATGTGATTAAGCTGCATAATCCTTTAGTCGTGGTTGATGAGGGCCATAATGTGCAGACAGAGCTTTCCTTTGATATGCTAAAGGAAGTGAATCCTTCTTTCGTTTTGGAATTTACTGCTACGCCACGCGCAAAAAGCAATGTTCTGGTTGACATTTCAGCCAAAGCATTAAAAGAAGAAAAAATGATTAAAATGCCGATTTATCTGGCGAATAAGACGCCTTGGCAGGATACAATCTATGAAGGTATTGAAAAACTGAAGGATCTGGAAAAGCGCACTAAGAAAATTAAGGAAGAGTATATTAGGCCGATCATGCTTATACAGGCAGAGCAGGAAAAAGAAAGCCAGAATAAGGTCTATGTGGATAAAATTTATAAATTTCTTACTGAAGAGGCAAAAATTGCTCCTGAAGAAATTGCCATTCAAACTAGCAAAAGAAAAGAACTCCCGGATAGAGAGACGCTTCTGAGCCGTAAATGCCCTATTCGTTATATTATTACTGTTAATGCGTTACGCGAAGGATGGGATTGTCCATTTGCGTATGTTTTGGTTTCGGTGTCTAATCTAGGAGCCCGTTTATCCGTAGAGCAGACTATTGGCCGTATTATGCGTCTGCCGAGTGCTCAAGAAAAGTCTGACCAAGCCTTAAATTCAGCCTATATTTTCGCTTCAACCAAGAATTTTAATCAAGCCTCGGAAATGGTAATTAAAGGCCTGCAGGAAAACGGTTACGAGGATATTGTTCCTATTGCAGGTGGCGTTGCCGTATTAATAGATGAGTTTAAGAGGAAAATAGAGGATAAAAATATAGAACTTCCTTTTATGAATATCAAGGAAGGTAAGGATTTTAGAAAATTGGATTATGTCAGTGATTTAATTGGCGACGATTCTATTTTAGAAAAGCAAAGCCCTGAAGTTGATTTTTGTTCAGCTGATGATACGAGAATAGTAAAAATTGACCTTGGTCATGAAGGCGAATTGGTAAAAGACGCTGCTGGAAAATTGAGCTTGATCTTCCATCATAAGGATACAACACGTGAAGATTTACTGGCATGGTTTAGGATAAAAGTTCAGCGAGGATTTATCGCGATTCAAGAAATGGGAACCTATTTAGAAAAGGTTATTGATATATTGCTAAAAAAGAATAATTTAAGTAAGTTAAGCGCAAGTCGTTATCAAGTAAAAGAGGTAATAGAAAAGAAAATCAATCAGATACTTGATATTAAGACTACCAAGAAATTTGATGAGCTAGTGAAAGATAAATCAATTGTTGTCGAAGGAGAATGTTTTAATTTCGGCGAGCAGATAAGATTGATAAATACATGTAGGGATAATTTTAGTAAACATCTTTATGAAAAAGCCAATAAGATGAACAAAGAAGAATTGGACTTAGCTTACCAATTGGACGGACTTGACAATGTTTCTTGGTGGTTTCGTAACCCCGAGATGAGTGGATTCTATATTCAAGGCTGGTTAAAGGGTAAATTTTATCCAGATTTTATTGTTAAGACCAAGAAAGGGAACTATTTTATTCTTGAATATAAAGGCGAACATTTGTTAGGTGGGGAAGATGCTGAATACAAAGAAAAAATTGGTCGCAAATGGCAAGAATTAGCTGGTAAGGGCTATGCTTTTGATCTTGTAGAGAAAGATAAGATTAATGTTGTTGTGAAGAAAATTTCTAATTTTTGAAAAATAGAAATGCTACTAAATTTGTAATGACCTCCATTAGTTAAGAGGTTTTCAAGTTAGAATTGGCTCTTTGAGTGGATAGGTTTCAAAGTACTCGGCAGGCTTTACCTTTAGCGCCTTAGCAAGTCTTTCTGTATTCTCGAATTTTTCATAAATTATTTAATTCGATGAAGAAAATTATGTCTGATGATTTTTCCAAACAAGGATCGATGTCAAAGGTAATGAAAGCGATTAGCGAGCAACTAGACATTCGTCTTCAGGAAGAACGCAAAAGAGGAAAAATAATAGACCACAATCTTGAATACGGTTTAGGCACGGAAAATGTTGTCAGAACTCTTATTCGTGAAATGCTGCCGTTTAAGTTTGGAGTGGGAAAGGGTAAAATTGTTAATTGTCATGGCATAACAACTCGTCATCTCGATTTGATTATTTACGATCAGATAAATTACCCCACGCTCTTCTTGGACGAGCATCGAAATCAGATTCTTCCAATTGAAAGCGTGTATTCAGTAATAGAAATAAAATCTCGAACAACAGCGTCATTGCTAAAAGATGCATTTGAGAATCTGGCTTCAGTTGCTACCGTTGCAGGTAATACCCCTAATTGTTCTACAAATGATTACTTAGAGTATCATCCGCCTTGTCTCTCTATATTCTCCTTTCAGGATGATCGCAAACTAGAATCTATATGCGATAACTTTAAAAAGTTATCGCAAAGTTTTCCGCGAACTTATAGCTTCTCCCGATATAGCAAGAAGTCTCCTGGGTCCAAGGGAAATACGGAAAATTTCTATCTGGTCCATAATATTCTTATCTCTGGTAAAGGCGAGATTTATCACATGCTTGACGGACATGTAGCAATTGGCCGATGGGGAGTTAATTCATTTGCTATGTTCATTACTTCACTGTTATCGGAATTATCTAAAGTAAAACTACTGGACTTTTTTCCTCCAAAGTACATAAACTGGGTTCAGTCTGGTGTCAGAGAGGTTTATGATAACCGGAGACATGAAAATCGGTAACGAATCAAAAAACAAAAACTAGAAATAGCTTCTAATTTTTGAACAAATCGACCAATGGTCTAAGCTTTACGGTAGGCAGATACCTTTGGAAGCGATGGCATAAAAATAACACAACGGTTATATAAAAGGCTCGAGGGTAAGAATATGGAGATTTTTTTTCCTAACAGTGCATTTCTAGGGAATATTGAAAGTTTTCTATCTAGATTAAATACTGAAAATAAGAGTATTTTAAACGTTAGTTTTAACCAGAAATGGGTATCAGTCCATCCTGTAGTTTTATGTATGGCGGCAGCTATTTCCCTTGCAATCCGACAAGGCGGAGCACACGTAGACACAAGCGTTTTTAAAACAACAGCAAAGTCTTTGCCTTATTTTATAAGAATGAAATTGTTTGATTTCCTTAGGGTGAAGCCAGAGAGCTATGTGTCTGAACATGAATCAACTGGGAGATTTATACCTTTATCCCAGATAAATAATGCAAGTGAGCTAACTAAATTTATAGCAGATGTTATTCCCTTGTTGCATCTTTCGCCGCAGGAGGCAGAACCGATAAGATATGTTCTAAGTGAAGTAACTAGAAATGTGTTTGAACATTCTAATTCAAGCATAGGAGCGATTGTGTGTGCACAATATTTTAAAAAAAGCAATAAAATCTCATTAGGAGTAGTTGATTATGGAATGGGAATAAAGAAATCTATTAACACATCCCACCCTGCTAATAGTGACCTTGAAGCAATTAAATTAGCTTTGTATCCAGGGGTAACTGGAACAACAACTAGAATAGGTGGAACAGAGTTTAATGCTGGGGCAGGTCTTTTTTTTACTAAGAGTATAGCAAAAGTGAACCGTAACTTTTTCATGATTTACAGCGGAAATGCTATGTATAAGCTTAAAAAAACACCTGCCCGAAAGGAAATAGTTCTATACTCAGATTCAACTAAAGACCCCTGTTTTTTAAAAGACGATTTGCCCTATTGGCAAGGTACAGTTGTGGGAATAGACATATCTTTAGATATTAATGAACCCTTTAGTGTTTTATTATCCAAGCTGCGCAAAGCATACAGTTTAGATGTTAAAAAAAGAAGAAAAGAAAAATACAAGAAAGCCATTTTTATATGATAGAAATAGAACTTTTCCCTAAGACTGGCAGTTTTGCAGAAGATAAAGATATTGCAAGAAAGATAAGAGTTAGAGAAATAATACCTGCTTTAAAAAAAGACAATAAAATAATTTTAAATTTTGCAAAGATAGAAGGGACTACGCAATCATTTATTCATGCGTTAATAAGCGAAGTAATGCGTTCAGAGGGAATAGAGATTTTAGATAAAATAGAATTTAAATCTTGCGCAGAAACAGTAAAATCAATAATCAACATAGTTGTTGATTATATGCAAGATACCTTAGGAATTACTTTCGGAGATTCAAATACGAAGATTAAATAATATAATTTCATATAGTTTTAGTTAAGGGAAATAAAGGGAACGGCTCTAATTTAAAGATTTTAGGAGCTGATAAATGAGCAGAATTCCGGGGACATAATTCGGAATTGAGTATGATATCCCTAGAATTAAGAATATATGTCTAAATATTACACCGGTAGAAAAACCAAAAATTTATTCGATCCTCAAAGTAAATCCCCCTTTAGATTAAGCCGTTCTAAAATCGAACTATTCATGAATTGCCCGCGGTGCTTCTACTTGGATAGAAGATTGGGAGTAGGGCAGCCGCCAGGGTATCCGTTTTCTTTAAACTCCGCGGTAGACAAATTACTGAAGAAAGAATTTGATATCTATAGAGAAAAGCAGACAATTCATCCGCTTATGGAAAAGAATGGTATTAAGGCAGTTCCTTTTAAACACGAAAAGCTTAATTCTTGGCGGGATGCTTTGCATGGAGGGATAGAGTATTTGCATGGGGCGACAAATCTTTTATTTTCAGGAGGGATAGATGATCTCTGGGTTTCACCGGATGGACAGTTATTTATAGTAGATTATAAGAGCACTTCCAAGGAAGAAGAGGTCAATATAGACGCGGATTGGCAGATCTCCTATAAGCGGCAGATG
>JBAZQO010000063.1:0-4906 GCA_041645145.1 Candidatus Omnitrophota bacterium | reverse complement strand
GGGCAAAAGGAGGAAAAATTTAACTAAAAATAATTCTGACCCCGTTTTTCTTCACTACTTGTTCATTAAGCCGCTTTGTCTTTACTTCATAAAGCACAGATAAATCGCTATCCAGCATGACCCTTTTACCGCGAATAATTAAAATCTTTGTTGCTATTACCTCCGCAGGAATTAAATTAGGCATTTTACCTCCTTTCTACTCTAATTGACGCAAAAAGAAGGAAAATCTAACTAAAAATTTGCAAAAATGCAGGCAGGGTACATAAGGAGGGACAATTTAAGGAAGTTACGTCGCGTTAGGGTGGCACCTGGCGTCCCCGGAATTACCTGTCCCCGGAATTACCAAACGTTTTTTTACTTGCAACACATGACTGCATGCGCAGCAGCACACTCATCTCTGTATACATGGTTTTGCAGCCATAAATTCCCTCGAGAAGTATACTCTACCGAAGTCCAACCGCAACAATCATCAACGCTACCAGCGCTGGGGTTAGTGTCGAAGACGCCGCCGTTAAACCATCCAGTGAAAGTTCCAGCGACGTGAATCTGATAGTAACGCGTAATTTCAGTGGAATCGCAAACGTGGTATCCACTACACCCGTTTGACTGTATCCAGCTATACATTGCCTGATAACCACCAAAGTTACCGTTGTGCGTTGCGGTGGTTGCAATAATACTAGTGGGAACGTACCAACCAATTTGACTTACCCATTGGCTGGTGCTCCTTAAATAGATATCATTAACATCCAAATTCCCTGTTAGAGCATTCGGCGCAGGTGTCTGCGGGCTCGTGGTCCCGATGCCGACGTTGTCCTGAACATATAGGCTCCCATCAGCATAGGTAGGATTGCGATAAGTGCTGCCTATGGCAATCTGGTCTGCGGCTAATTGCCGGTAGCTTCCATAAGGAGAGGGATAATAGGTAGTAATGGTGATGGACTCTTCGGCAAAACAGGCTGCATACAAAAAGCTAAGGATTAATCCCATCACCAGAGACAAAACCATGCTTCCCGAAATGTTCCTCTTATACATCAAACATCCTTTCTTTTCGCGGCGGATTTCATTTCTAAGGCTTCTTAAAAGACGTATTTTTATATATTATACTCCTAACAGGTTAATTGTCAAGTAAAAAACTTCTTATAAGAGGTTTATGTTGGTAAAAACATCTGTTAGGATATTATCCTACTAACCTGACTAAAAAGGCGGGATGATGATTAATCTAATAAAGGAATTGGGAACCAGGATAAGGCAATTGAGAAAAATAAAAGGCTGGACTCAGGAAGTATTGGCTGAAAAAGCAGGTATGGATTATAAATACTTAGGTGCTATTGAGCGGGGTGAGAAAAACCTAACCTTGGCCAACGTTGAGAAGATTGCTAAAGGCCTGGATGTGGAGGTTTATCAACTATTCCTATTCTCTTTAAAGGGGCTGCAACCGGAAAAAAGAATTACGGGAATTAAAATCAAGGACCTGCTGAATATGTGCGATGACAAAGAAAAGAAATATCTATTGCACATCATACAGGGTTTTGTGGAATTAAAGTAGGCCCACCGGAACAACACCAATAATTATTCCAGATAAGTATAAATTTTGCCTTTGTAATTACGCAAGACGTATTTCCCTTTGGCCTGGGAAAGGATATAGTTGGGGCCAACGGGAATCTTTCCGCCTCCGCCCGGGCCGTCAATGACATAAGTGGGTACGGCATAGCCTGAGGTATGGCCGCGCAGCTTTTCAATGATATTGATCCCTACTGCCACCGGGGTACGAAAATGCTGCGTGCCCCTTACCGGATCGCATTGATAAATATAATACGGCCTGACTCTTATCTGCAACAGGTCATGCACCAGGCGCTTCATTATGTATGGCCGGTCATTAACTCCCTTTAAAAGCACGCTCTGGCTGCCTAACGGAATACCGCTCTCAGAAAGCATATCACAGGCAAGCTTACAGCGCTTGGTAATCTCTTTGGGATGGTTAAAATGAATACTCATCCAGATGGGGGAATATTGCTTAAGCATATTGGCTAATTTTTCGGTAATCCTCTGCGGCAGGGTTACCGGGATACGCGTGCCTATTCTTAAAAATTCAACGTGGGATATGGCGCGGATCTTCTGCACAAGGCTCTCCAAGGCCTCATCCTCCAGGATCAGCGGATCACCTCCGGATATAAGCACATCCCTTACTTTACGGTTAGCTTTTATATATTCGATAGCCGCGTCAAACCTGGTCAAAGGGTTTTCTTCTTTTTCCTCATGTTCACCGACCAGCCGCCTTCTGGTGCAATGGCGGCAGTACATCGCGCAATGCTCGGTAGCTAAAAGCAATACCCTGTCTGGATACCTGTGCACAAGATGCGCAACGGGAGAATCCCTGTCCTCGGCGCAAGGGTCAGCCATTTCATGAGGAGCGATGGAAAATTCCGCGCTTACCGGAACAGATTGCCTTCTCATGGGGCAATTGGGGTCTTCAGCGTCAATTAAGCTGGCCCAATAAGGGGTAATGGCCATGGCTAACCTGCCCCTGGCCTTATCAATCCCTTTTTCTTCCTCAGGGGTAAGCTCGATGATCTGGGAAAGCTCCTCTTTGGTGCGGATCCTGTGTTTTAACTGCCAGTGCCAATCCTCCCAGTCTAAAGGATTTACATCTTTGTATATGGATATCTGCTGATAATCTCGTGAGCGTTTTGGCGGCCGCGGGATAGCCGGTGGCTCAATTTGAACTTTTTGGTTTTCTAACTCTAAAGGGTTGCTCAATTTAGCTTTTTCCTTTCTGAGGCGCTTATTAGTATGGCCTCGATAAGATCTTCATATCCTATCCCGGCAGCATAAGCCATTATGGGAAAATTGGATTCCTTGGGATCTAACCCGGGCAGAGGGTTAATCTCTAATACATAAGGCACATTAAATTTATCTAAGCGTATATCCGTACGTGAAATATCCAGGCAGCCGACTGCGCGGTGAGTCCTCAGGGCGACATCTTTTACTTTTTCTTCAGTTGCTTTATCTAATCTGGCCGGGCAATGGAAGATGGGCACCAGGCCCAGATCGCTATTGCCCTGGTACTCCTTCATCCTCCAGGAATAAAAATACTCCCCGCTGTTTTTGCAGGATGAAAAGTCAATTTCCAGTATCGGCAGTACTGAGGTTTTGCCGTTCTCAAGAATGCCCACGGTCAATTCTTTGCCCTCAATAAACTCCTCAACCAAGACCTCCTGCCTGTACATATCTATGCACTCTTTTACTTTCTTGAAAAGATCTTCTTTGTTGTTTACCACATTGGTTTTATTAATCCCCTTGGCTGATCCCTCGCAATTTGGCTTAACGATCAGAGGGAAGGCCAATTCGGCAGATAATTGCTCATCCCCCCTGGCGAAGAGTTGAAAGTTCGGGGTAGGGATATTCTCCGCCTTTAATATTTTTTTGGTTAAGGCCTTGTTCAATGCCAAAGCCAGGGAAAAAGTATCCGAACCGGTGTAAGGGATATTTAAATAATCCAGAATCGCGGGCACCTCGGATTCACGGAAACGGCCGTGTTTACCTTCGGCAATATTAAATACCATATCCACGCGGTTTTTCCTGAAGTAAGAAAGCAGCGTCGGGTATTCTACGTCGATAGCCTCCACAGAGTGGCCTTTGTTTTTAAGCGCCGAAACGATAGAATTAACCGTTTCCTCGGAATCGCATTCGGAAAAATAATCCGCGGGCTTCGTAGGGTCTTTTTTCTTTAAGTTATAGGTCAGTGCTACTTTCATTTAAATAAGGCCGTGCCTTTTTAAAGCGCTGTTTAATATCTTGCCGATCATTTCTTCGTAAGTAATCCCGATATGCCTGGCTATGAGCATAAAAACATCTTCGGTAGAGAGGGAAGGAAGGGGGTTAATCTCTAAAACATAGGGGGCCCCGTCATTATCCACCCTGAAATCTACCCTGCCAAAATCCCGGCACTCTACGCTGCGGTAAACTTTTAAAGCCAGCTCATCCAGCTTTTTCTTCAAATCCTGGGTTATTTTTGCCGGGCAGATATACTCCAGTCGATCAGAAGTAATCCTGGCAAAAGTGTAAAATTTATCATTCAATTTCAGTTTTCCGTCAATCTTTATCTGCACCACGGGCATGACCTCAGGGCTGTCATTGCCTACGATAGCCACGGTAAACTCCTGGCCGGAGATAAACTCTTCGATTAACGCCGGTTGCTTATAAGTTTTGGTGATATATTCTACCTGTTGCTTAAGGCCGTCGAAGTCCTCGACGCGCGAATTCTCGCTTAGGCCTTTGGAGGAACCTTCAAAGCGCGGCTTGACGATCAGGGGAAATTTACAGTGGTCGATGTTCAGTAGGGCCTCCGGAGAAGCAACTTCAAAGAATTTTGGGGTGGGGATATTCTCGGCGATAAAAATCTTTTTGGCCATCACCTTATCCAGGGTAAGGCCCAAGGTAAGGGCGTCCGCCCCTACAAAAGGGACGCCGGCCATCTCAAGCAGGATAGGTACCTGGGATTCGCGGTTTCTCCCGGTAAGCCCCTCGGAGATATTAAAAACAATGTCTACGCCGAGATTATCGATTTTTTCCAATAGATTGGCGGCATTGCCGATTTTTTTCACTTTGAAGCCGTTTGCGGCAATGGCCTTGGCGATCACATCGATGGTGGAAGGATGGTCAAATTCCGCATTGGCGTCAAGCGGGTCACCTTCTTTGAATTTATAATCAGTCTTTAAATCGTATGTCAGGCCGACGGTTTTCATTTAATCCTGCTTTTTAATTCGCGCATATAACTTACGTTCGTAGCGAGCGTAAGCGAGCACTCCGTAAGTTATGCGCTCATTAAAAAAATAAGGGCTCGGATCTGCCACTGTGCCTCGAGCCCTTAAGAATCTATCCAATTTTTTCCAACTTAGTTTATCCA
>JBAZQO010000010.1:0-28452 GCA_041645145.1 Candidatus Omnitrophota bacterium | reverse complement strand
CGTTATACCGAGGAGGCCGGGGCCTTCTTAAAAGATAACGCTAAACTTAAAGAGTGCGATGGCCCGGTATTTAAATGCATTGCCCAGGCAATTCTGGATCTGGGCTTAAAAAGAATAGGTTTTGAAGAAAGACATCTGGCTTTTGCCGAATTTGCCAAGATCAAAGAATACGCCAAAGGGCGCTTTGATCTGATCCCCACGCACAGCATAATTGAGGATAAAAGGCAGGTTAAAGATAAACAGGAAATAGCCAGGCTCAGGAAGGCAACACGGATTACTGCTTTAGCTTTAGAGCATATCAGGAAGTTCCTTGCGCCGGGCATAAAAGAAGTGGAAGTGGTCGCGGAGCTTGAGCGTTTTATCAGGTATCACGGGGCCAGGGCCTCTGCTTTTGATATAATCGTAGCCTCAGGCCGCAATTCCAGCCAGCCGCATCATTTTTCAGGCTCAAGAAGGCTAAGAGATAATGAGCCTGTGCTTATTGATTTAGGGGTTGACTACCTGGGCTATAAATCCGACTTGACAAGGGTTTTCTTTTTGGGTAAAATAAAAGTTCTTGTGCGTAAAGTTTATGATATCGTGCTTTCGGCGCAGGAGCAGGCAATTAAGAGAATCAAGCCTGGCGCAGAAATGGCTGAAATTGATAGGGTTGCGCGGGAATACATCTGTTCAAAAGGGTATGCCGGGTATTTCACCCATAACCTGGGCCATGGTTATGGCCTTGAGGTGCATGAAGACCCGCGTATCGGCCGCCATGAGGCTAGCGCCTTAAAGCCGGGAATGACTTTTACGGTTGAACCGGGGATCTATCTGCCGGGTAAATTCGGGATCAGGATCGAGGATATGGTTTTAGTAACAAGAAAGGGATGCGAGGTATTAAGTGGCTCTATCAATAAATGAGATCAAATCAGGGGTAACTATTTTAGTCGACGGGGATGTCTATGTTTGCTTAGACGCCCAGCATGTTAAGCCGGGTAAGGGCGCGGCCTTTGTGCGGGCGCGCTTACGCAACATGAAAACCAACAATGGCCAGGAAAAGACCTTTCGCGGAGACGAAAAGATCGAGCAGGCCTTTGTGGAGGAGCGCAAACTGCAATATCAGTATTCAAGCGGCGGGATGTTCCATTTTATGGACAGCGATAATTTTGAAGAGATTGCTATATCCGAAGAGACTGTCGGAGATAAGGCGAAGTTATTAAAGGATAATCTGGAGATTCAGGGCTACTTTTTCCAAGGGGATACCTTGTCTATCAGTTTGCCTAATTTCATCGAATTTAACATTGTGGAGACTGAACCAGGCATAAAAGGTGATTCGTCAAAGAGCGGGACTAAACCGGCTACGGTTGATACCGGGGCAATTATACAGGTTCCATTATTTATTAATGTGGGCGACAGGATCAAGGTGGATACCCGCACCGGCGGCACTTATGCGGAAAGGATTAACTAAAGGAGTCCTCTATGAACATCAAAGAAATCAAAGAGATGATCAACCTGATGAATGAAAATGGCCTGGTTGAGTTTGAGGTAGAAAAGGAAGGTATGCGCATCCGCCTCAAGAAAACATCCGCCGGCCTTGAAGGCCTTAACGGCCCGATACTCATAGAGAGACAGGGCATGGCTCCTGCCGGAACGCCCGCGCAGATTGCTCCTGAAGCGCAAGACAAAAACCTGGTTAAAACAGTGGAGATCAAATCTCCTATGGTAGGGACATTTTACCGCGCGCCCAATCCGGAGGCTCCGGCTTACGCGGAGGTCGGGCAGATTATCGAGCCGGGCCAGGTGATTTGCGTAATCGAGGCAATGAAGCTGATGAATGAGATAAAATCAGAGATCAGAGGCAAGATCCTTGAGATACTAGTAGATAACGCTGAGCCGGTTGAATTTGGCCAGCCTTTATTCCTTATCGAGCCGACCTAAACTTAAGATATGTTCTCCAAGATACTCATTGCCAACCGAGGTGAAATCGCCTTAAGAATAATCCGCGCGGCTCATGATCTGGGCATCCGCACCGTGGCTGTTTACTCCCAGGCCGACCGCGACAGTCTGCACGTGCGTTTTGCCGACGAAGCAATCTGCATCGGCCAGGCATCCTCCGCCAACAGTTATTTAAATATTCCCGCGATTATCAGCGCCGCGGAGATTACCGACGTAGAGGCAATACATCCGGGTTATGGATTCTTGGCTGAGAACGCGCATTTTGCCGAGATCTGTGAATCCTGCAAGATCACCTTTATCGGCCCGACACCGGAGAATATCCGGCTTATGGGGGATAAAATGGCCGCGCGCACGACTATGCAAAAAGCCGGCCTTCCCATTGTGCCCGGCAGCCGCTCGATCATTAAAGACAAGGAAGAGGCGCTTAAGACAGCCCAGGCAATCGGGTATCCGGTAATTATCAAAGCAGCTGCCGGAGGCGGCGGCAAAGGAATGCGCATTTGCCACAATGACCTTACCCTGGTCTCCAGTTTATTGACCGCTCAGAGCGAAGCAGAAGCAAATTTTGGCAATTCCAGCGTTTACATTGAAAGATATATTGAGAAACCGCGCCACATCGAGGTGCAGATCATCGCTGACCGCTCCGGGCATATCCTGCAGCTCGGGGAAAGAGACTGCAGCATCCAAAGAAGGCATCAGAAATTATTAGAAGAGTCGCCATCTCCGGTTGTGGACGCTAAAATGCGTAAACGATTAGCCGAGTTGGTCCTCAGGGGGATGAAATCCATCGGTTATGTCAGCTGCGGCACGATCGAATTTTTGCTTGATGAGAAAACGAATAATTTTTATTTTATGGAGATGAACACGCGCATCCAGGTGGAGCATCCGGTTACCGAGATGGTTACCGGTATTGACCTGATCAAAGAGCAGCTTCGCGTGGCAAGCGGCGAGAAGCTGAAGATCCATCAGGATGATGTGCAGATCAGGGGCGCGGCAATTGAATGCCGTATCAACGCCGAAGATCCGGATAATAATTTTATGCCCTGCCCCGGCAAGATCGAGTCCTTGATCCTTCCCGGAGGGCCGAATGTGCGTCTGGATACGCATATTTACGCCGGATACGAAATACCTCCTTATTACGATTCTCTGATAGCCAAGCTTATTGTCCACGGGAATAACCGCCAGGAGGCAATCAGGACTATGCGCCGGGCGTTAAGCGAATTTTATATCAGTCCTATCAAAACTACCATACCCTTCCATCTTAAACTTATGGATAACGCGTTATTCAAGAAAGGCGATATTTCCACCCATTTTTTGCAGGACCTTCTAATAAGCGAAGGCAAAGGAGAGTAAATGAAAAGCGAAGAGTCAAGGAATGAACTGGGCGTAGTCAGGATCCATAAAAACGTGATCGCTTCCATATCTTCCATTGCTGCCATAGAGATCGAAGGAGTAAAAAGAGTGGGAAGGGATTTAAAGAGCGGATTGCTTGAGCTGCTCGGACAGAAATCATTATCCGCGATAAAAGTAGATATCTCCAGGAATGAGGAGGTAAGGGTGGATATTCCGTTAATTATTAAGTACGGTTATAATATTCCGGATATCGCCAGCCGCGTGCAGGAGAATGTGCGCGTGGCCCTGGAGAAGATGAGCAATCTTTCCATCAAGGATATCAATGTGAATGTGCAGGGGATAGAAAGGGGGTAACGATGAAGTTTTTTTCCGTTTTGGGAATTTTATTTTATGCCGCGGCTATTACCATAATCGGCCTGGCGCTGATCGTGTTTTCGTTAAATTTGTTACTGCCCCAGGATATCAATAATTTTCTTACCTACTCCCAGGGCAGTTCAAACTCCCGGGTAATTATCGGCCTATCCGGCGCGCTTTTGATCCTGATAAGTTTTTCCTTTGCCCAGATCATCCTGGGAAAATTCCAGAGGGAAAAGACCATTGCTTTTTCCACCTCCAGCGGCCAGGTAACTATTTCACTTTCCGCGGTGGAAGATTTGATCCGCAGGCTGGCAGGCATAATCCCGGAGATTAAGGAGTTAAGGCCTGATGTTGTGGCAAATAAAAAAGGGATCGTTGTTGATATGCGCGTAGTTTTGCGCTCTGAGGCCAATATCCCGGAACTTACATCGCGCCTTCAGGATATTACCAAGTCTAAGATCCAGGAGGTTTTGGGCCTTGAAGAGCAGATTATTATCAGGATCCATGTGGCTAAGATCGCGCATGACGAGAAGGATAAAGGCAGGAATAAACCAGTAATACCGTTTGGGGGTTATGGACGGGTTTAACATGTGGTTGAAAGGATATTTTGTCCCGTTTCGTAATCGCGTCAAAATTTTCCTATCTTTCTTCGGTGATTTTAATAATTTTGACGCACTCACGGGATTTCGCTAGACAAAAACAGAAGGAGCTCAAAAATGGCAAGGATTGGTATTTTAACAGGCGGTGGTGATTGTCCGGGTTTGAATTCGGTTATCCGGGCAGTAGTGCGTAAAGCCTTACTTGAGGGCTATGAGATCGTGGGGATCAAGAATGGATGGAAGGGCCTGGTGGAAAATGATACCATGTTTTTAGATATGGCTGCTGTTTCCGGCATTTTGCCCAAAGGCGGCACCATTTTGGGTACCAGCCGGACTAATCCGTATAAAAAAGAAGGCGAGTTACAAAAGGTCAGGGATAATTTTAGAAAGATAGGATTGGATGCCCTGGTTGCCGTAGGCGGAGAGGATACTTTGGGGGTTGCTTCTAAGCTGGTTAAGGACGGCCTGCCGAATATCGTCGGTGTTCCCAAAACCATTGATAATGATTTATCTTCTACGGATTACACTTTTGGTTTTGATACGGCTTTGAATGTGGCCATGGAGTGCATTGATCGCCTGCATACCACAGCCGAAAGCCATCATCGTATTATCGTTGCTGAGGTTATGGGCAGGCACGCGGGCTGGATCGCCATTGAGGCGGGTATTGCCGGCGGCGCCGACGTGATTTTAATACCTGAGATTCCTATTGATATGGATGAAGTCTGTGAAGTAATTAAAAAAAGGCACACAAGAGGTAAGACCTTTAGCATTGTCGTAGTTGCCGAAGGCGCCCAGTTTAAAGACGGCTCCATGGTTACCCAGGAACAGAAGCTGGATTCCTTTGGCCATGTCAGGTTAGGAGGCATTGGAGAGAGGCTGGGTGAGGAAATAGAAAAAAGAACCGGATATGAAACCCGGGTCAGCGTTTTAGGCCATATACAGAGGGGTGGTTCTCCGACGGCGTTTGACCGCGTATTAGGCACGCGCTTCGGGGTAAAAGCAGTGGAGCTGATCAAGGGCAAGAAGTTTGGAAGAATGGTCGCCTTGGCAGGGGTAAAGATTATTGATGTGCCATTAGAGGAAGCAGTGAAGGCTTTAAAGACTGTGGACATGGAACTCTACGATATCGCTAAAGTCTTTTTTGCTTAACTTCTGGGGGGGGAATGTAAAATGCGTGAAAGAATTAAGGATATACTTTTAGAAAGCATTCAGGTCAAAGAAGAGATCCTGCGTAGCCAGATCGGCTCAATCGTTGAGATTGCCGAGTTGATGATCGATTGCCTTAAAAAAGACGGCAAGGTGATTGTTTTTGGCAACGGCGGTTCAGCCAGCGACAGCCAGCATATTGCCGCCGAGCTGGTCGGCCGCTTTAAGAAAGACCGTTCTGCTTTAGCCGGTATTGCTCTTACCACCAATACAGCAGTGCTTACTTCTCTGGCCAATGATTACGGTTTTGATGTGGTATTCGCCCGCCAGGTTGAGGCCTTAGGAAAGAAGAATGATGTAGTGCTGGGAATCTCCACAAGCGGCAAGGCCAAAAATGTCGCCCTGGGTATCAAGCAGGCTAAAAAAATGGGGATTAAAACCGTAGCCTTAAGCGGTGGCGACGGCGGGGAAATCGTAAAGTTAGCCGATGTCTCATTGCTTGTCCCCTCTAAGGTTACCGCCAGGATCCAGGAAGCGCACATTACAATTGCCCATATAATATGCGAAATGATCGAGCAGGAACTTTGTCAGGAACAAAAATAATTCAGCTCTCGCGTTTGGCGCGCCAGGCCAAGCGCCTTAGAGGTGAGGGTAAAAAGATAGTTTTTACCAACGGCTGTTTTGATATCCTGCATTATGGCCACGTTAAATACCTTGCGGATGCCAAGGCCAAGGGTGACTATTTGGTGGTGGCAGTAAATAGCGATGCTTCCGTTAAAAAGATAAAAGATAAGGGCCGGCCGGTTGTCCCGCAAGGCGACCGCATGCGCACGCTGGCTGCTTTGGGATGCGTTGATTTTGTATTGTTATTTAACGAAGATAATCCCTTAAAGCTTATTAAAGCGATCAAGCCGGATTTTCTGATCAAGGGCTCGGATTGGAGCAGGAAAAGCATAGTCGGAGCGGATTTCGTAGAAAGTTACGGCGGAAAGGTCCTTACCGTTAATTTGGTTAAGGGCCGTTCAACCAGTAAATTAATTGAAAAAATTGTCAGAAATTTCCCGAAATAATAATATTCACCGTATAATTGACGCTAACCTGAACCGGGTCAAGGAAGGGCTGCGCGTTTGTGAGGAGATAACCCGCTTTATTCTTGATGACCGGAAATTCACGGCGCTTTTTAAGCTCTACCGGCATGAGATTGACGGAATTGTGAAAAAGGTTTATCCTGCGGCTAAGCTGCTTGGTGAGCGCAAAAGCGCAAGCGACGTGGGCAGAGAAAACTGCCGCTCGGAGCTCGCGCGCTCCGGTTTGCGGGATATTTTCTGGGCGAATATCCAGAGGGTTAAGGAATCTTTGCGCGTGCTTGAGGAGTTCAGCAAGCTTAAAAACAGGGGAGCGGCTTTGCGTTTTAAGCAACTCAGGTATAAAGTTTATGAAATCGAGAAGAAATCTTTTAAAAAGATCTTGTCTTTACCTGATCTTAGATAAACCGGGTATTGCCGGGCGTTCTTTGGATAGTTTGTGTTCTGAGATTCTTGCCGGCGGCATCAGCATGGTCCAGCTGCGGGATAAAATTTCCGCTAAGCCGGATATATTAAAGACTGCCCTTACGCTTGTCAGGCGTTTACGCGCGAGCAAGACACTCTTTATCGTAAATGATTATCTTGATGTGGCTGTTCTTGCAAAAGCAGACGGCCTGCATCTGGGCCAGGCGGATTTGCCTTTAAAGAAGGCGAGATCAATATTGGGCAAAGATAAGATCATCGGGATCTCTTGCCATAATTTGCGCCAGGCGTTAAAGGCCCAAAAAGAAGGGGCAGATTATATCGGTATCGGCCCGGTGTACGCGACTGTCACTAAACCGGGGTATCGCCCGATAGGAATAAATGTTTTAAAGCGGCTTAAGGGTAAAATAAAAATCCCGTATTTTGCCATCGGCAATATCAACAAGGGTAATATTCGAAAAATAGTTTCCGCCGGCGCAAGCCGGATCGCGGTTAGCCGGGCAATTTTAAATTCCGGAAATATTGTCCGGCCGGCAAAGGAACTGCTTGTGGAGCTTAATATAAAATGACCCAATTAGAATACGCCAAGAAAAATAAGATTACACCGCTGATGCGCAAGCTCGCGCGGCTTGAAGGGGTAAAACCTCAACTGATCATGCGCTTTATCCGGGATGGCTCGGTCGTCATACCCTTGAACGTAAATCATAAAATTGATAAACCCTGCGCCTTAGGCAAAAGTTTACGCACCAAAGTAAATGCCAATATCGGCACCTCTACGGATCAGTCGCGCATTAGCGATGAAATAGCTAAGCTGAAAGTCGCCTTAAGGCACGGGGCGGACGCTGTTATGGATTTAAGCGTGGGAGGCGATCTTAAGAAAATACGGCAGGAAGTTTTAAAGTATTCAAGCGTCCCCGTAGGCACAGTTCCGGTTTACGAGGTAGCTGTCAGAGCTCAGGAGAAAAATAAAAACTTTCTTAAGTTTAACGCTTCTGATGTCTTGCAGGTTTTAGAAGAGCAGGCTAAGCAAGGAGTGGATTTTTTTACCATACATAGCGGGGTAACCCGCGCCAGCCTGCGGCAGTTGGAAAAACAAAAAAGGCTGATGGGAGTGGTCTCGCGCGGCGGGGCGATTATTGCCAGCTGGATGAAATATCACAAAAAGGAGAATCCGTTTTATACGCATTTTGAGCGGATCCTTGATATTGCCTATAAATATGATATTACTTTAAGTTTAGGAGATGGTTTAAGGCCGGGCTCGATTTTAGACGCCACTGACAAAGCGCAGATCGCGGAGCTGAAGATTCTGGGAGTATTAGCCAGGCGCGCTTATGAAAGAAACGTGCAGGTAATGATCGAAGGCCCGGGCCATGTCCCATTGGATCAGATTAAGAAAAATATTGATTTAGAGAAAAAATATTGCCACGGCGCGCCATTTTATGTCCTTGGTCCGTTGGTTACCGATGTTGCCCCGGGTTATGATCATATTACTTCCGCTATTGGAGGAGCCCTGGCAGCCAGTTTTGGCGCGGATTTTCTTTGTTATGTGACCCCGGCCGAGCACCTGCGCCATCCGACTGCGGAAGATGTGCGGGAAGGGGTAATTGCCTCGCGCATTGCCGCTCACGCCGCGGACCTGGTCAAACGCAATAAAGCTGCCATAGGCTGGGATAGGAGTATCTCGGCGGCGCGTAAAGCGCGTGACTGGAAAAAACAGATTGATTTATCCATTGACCCGCAGAAGGCCAGAGAGTATCGTTTATCCAGCAAGCCGAAATTATCCGGCGTATGCACGATGTGCGGGAAGTATTGTTCTATCAAATTGATGGAGGATTGCGCGGGTGTAATTCAATGGTAGAATGGCAGCTTCCCAAGCTGCATACGGCGGTCCGATTCCGCTCACCCGCTTATAGATTTATATGAAAAACATTATTCTGACATTAATAGTTTTCCTGGCAGCAGGTTGCGCAAGCGCCCCCACTTATACAAGGCCTCTGCTGCCTACAACGGCCCAGGTTGTTCCCGGCGTGCATCACCGCGTAGAGGCGGGCCAAACACTCTGGAGGATATCCAGGATATACGATGTGGATATCGCTGATATCCTGCGGGCTAATCATATCTCAGAGGACGCGGCTGTTGAAACAGGCCAGCTGCTTTTAATACCTGACCGCTTAAGGCAGCAGAATATTCCGGTTAAATCCGGAGCGGCAGGCGGTGATGATTTTATCTGGCCGCTAAAGGGAAAGATAATTGCCGGTTTCGGAGTTTCCTATCGCAATATAATGAATAAAGGCATTAATATACAGGGTCCGGCCGGAGCGGATATTGTGGCCAGCCGCGGCGGAAGGGTGGTTTTTTATGCCGATAATTTCGGAAATTTCGGCAAGACCGTAATTATCGACCACGGGGATGGCCTGCGCAGTGTTTATTCCAGGGCCTCGGATATTTTCCTGCGTGGGGGAGAAAATGTGCAAAGAGGCAGCGTGATCGGGAGAGTCGGCTCTGCCGGCAGGGATAAAAACGATTACCTGCATTTTGAGATCCGTAAAGGGGCATTGCCTGAGAATCCGTTATTTTACCTGTCCCGTTAGAAACTATGATAAAAGACAAGTTTTTTGACCGCGCCAGTTACCTTCAGATTTTGGAAAAGCGCATCAGCAGCCTCAAGGAAGGGTACCGGCAGAATATCGCTATTATCGGCGAAGAGAATGTCGGAAAGAGCAGCATCGTTTTTAAATTCCTGGATAAATTCTTTGACCCCCGCATTATCACGGTGTTTTTAGAGGTTCGGCCGGAGCCTCTGGAAGGATTTGCCCGGAGATTTATCGGTGCGCTGCTTTATAACTTCCTGTCCAATAGCGGGATACCTTTGAAGGAGGACGTTACTTACTTAATTGAAAAATCATCTAAGTACATACCTAAGACTACCGCGAAGATAAACTCCCTGCTTGGCGCCCTTTCTCGCAGGAAAAAGGTAAATATCTTTACCGATATTTTTAGCTTGCCCGAATCGATTCACCAGGAGACAGGAAAATTTACGGTTCTCTTCCTGGATGAATTTCATAACCTGGAAAATGTCGGTTTTAGTAATTTATACCGGGAGTGGAGCAAGCTGCTGATTTTGCAGAAGAACACTCTCTATGTCATAATAAGCTCAATGATCTTTAAGACCAGGCTTATACTTTCCAAGCAGCTTTCTTTATTGTTCGGAAATTTCGAAATAGTTTCTGTCGAGCCTTTTGATATTTATTCAAGCAACCGTTACCTCCAGCGACGCCTGCCGCATTTTGACCCGCAGGGGGGATTACAGGGGGGATTACAGGATTTTATAATTAATTTTACCGGAGGTTATCCGCTCTACCTGGAGCTGGTCTGCGACGCCATGTTAAAGAGACCGGAGGGCCCTGCTTTGGCGGATATTTCCGCGGATTTAGCGGGTATTCTTGAAGGCCTGCTTTTTAATACCTCGGGAATCCTTAACCAGAGGTTTTCTAATTATATCAAGCGCTTCCTGGACCTGCCCGCGGCCGATGATTACATCTCCATACTTTATTTGATCTCAAGCGGCAACAACCGCATCAAGGATATCATCCACATCCTGCGTAAACAGAAAAAAGAACTTAATTTAAAAATAAATTATCTCCTCCAGTTGGACGCTATTACGCGCAGCGGGGATTTTTTTAAGGTCAGCGACCGCCTCTTTGCTTATTGGATGCGCTTTGTGTATCAGGAAAAGATGCGTTCATTGACATTTGACGCCAGAAACCAGAAGGAAAAGTTCCGCGACAGCATTACGGAGCTTATCCGGGACTTCTTAAAGCAAACTCAGAAGCCGCTGGCCAACCGCGTATATGAACTGATGCAGCTATTTGAAAATGACCTTATGCAGATCGAGCGCAAGAAGATCCGGCTTAATCATTTCCGGGAAATAAAACCCCTGGCATTCAAGCACCGTTTCTTAAAGGAGGGCTTGTTGGGCCGTTGCAGCGAAGCGTTATGGATTATGGCGATCAAGCCCGACGCGCTCACCGAGCAGGATATCGCGGATTTTGCCAAAGAGTGCAAAAGATACCACCATAAGTCGCAGCGTAAGATTATGGTTACCTTAAAAGAAGTTGACGCGAATACCAGGTTAAGGGCTCTGGAAGAGAAGGTCTGGACCTGGGACCTGACCAGCTTAAACCAAATCCTGGATTTATTTTCACAGCCGCGCGTGATAGCATGAAAATCGGCGTAATATCTGATACGCATATTCCGGGTAAATTCGAGCATGTGCCCGGCGTGATCATTGACGCTTTCAGAAAGGTGGATATGGTTGTGCACGCCGGAGACCTGGTCGGTTTAGAGGTGGTCGCGGAGTTAGAGGCGGCTTGCCCAAAGGTGTTTGCCGTGGCCGGGAACATGGATTATGAGCCGGTGAGGAAAAAATATCCGGTAAAAGAAATTTTGAATATTGAAGGTTTTAAGCTCGGCATTATACACGGTTGGGGAGCCCCAGTTAATCTCATTGATCTGCTTAGGGATGCTTTTAAGGATGACAATTGTGATATCATTATTTTCGGGCATTCGCATAAACCTATGAACGAGTTGATAGGCGCGACACTGTTTTTTAATCCCGGAAGCGCCACCGACGAAGCGGCTCCCTATAACTCTTACGGCATAATTGAAGTGGATAAAGAGATCCATGCACGTATAATCAAAATCTAAATATGGACAGGTTCTGGGTCAGTTAATTAAGCGTTTAAAAAATGCCAATAGATAAAATCAAAGAGTTTGAGGATAAGTTTCTCGCTTCCTACGCTATGAAGAGTTATAACTCTCGCGGCCGCGCGCATAAGGAAGAGGAGCATGCCTATCGTTCATGCTACCAGCGTGACCGCGACCGCGTCATTCATTGCGCGGCCTTTAGAAGGCTGGAGTATAAAACCCAGGTTTTTGTAAACCACGAAGGAGACTATTATCGCACCCGCCTGACGCATAGCATTGAGGTCTCCCAGATCGCCCGCACTGTAGCAAGCGCCTTGCGTTTGAACATGGATCTAACCGAGGCCATTGCCCTGGCGCACGATCTTGGCCATACCCCTTTTGGCCACTCCGGTGAAGAGATACTTAATGAATTGATGAGCAGCTGCGGCGGGTTCAATCATAATCTGCAGGGTTTGCGGGTTGTAGATTACCTTGAAGAGCGTTATCCGGATTTCCCGGGCCTGAATTTAAGCTGGGAGGTCAGGGAGGGGATAGTTAAGCACTCATCAAGTTTTGATATCGCGGTTAAGATCAAGGAATTCTTTCCCAAAAAGATGCCTTCATTAGAGACGCAAGCCGTTGATGCTGGCGATGAAATTGCCTATGATAACCATGATCTTGATGACGGCCTGACTTCGGGGTTGATCAAGGAGAAAGACCTGGAGGGGTTTGAGATCTGGGAGAAAATAAATCGCAAAATTGACCAAAAATATGCTAACATTGATTCCAATCTGCGTAAATATTTGATCATCCGCGGGTTGATTGATCTTCAGGTTACGGATCTGATCCGGCAGACCAGCGAGAATATCGCGCGTTTTAAGATAAAGAAATACGCGGATCTCGCGAAGATCGACGGCAGGATAGTAGTTTTCAGCAGCCAGATTGGGGACTTAAGAAAACCGCTGCGCCAGTTTCTTATGCAGCGCCTGTATCATCATTACCGGGTTGTGCGCATGAGTATCAAGGCCAAGCGTTTTATCCGAGAACTATTTTGCGAATATCTCCGCTCCCCCGCTCAACTGCCCTCTGAAGTGCAGCTTAGGATCGCCAAAGAAGGCTCCAGGCGGGTAGTTTGTGATTATATAGCGGGAATGACTGACAGGTATGCTTTAGATGAATACAAAAAACTATTCAACCCCTACGAAAAAGTATAGGTCTTTGATCTCGGCGGTGCACAGTATTTACCGCCTGATCAACTCTACTTATGAACTTAAGGAATTGATCAGCCGTATGGCCCGGCTGTTTTGTCAGTTCTTTGATGCCCAGTATTGCCTGATTGTTTTGCTGGATCCCGGCAAGAAGTATTCGATCATCAAATGCCTGGTCAATGATAAAAAAAAGCTGCTCCTTGACAAAAAAACCAAGATTACCGGCAGGGTCGAAAAAATGATCTTAAGGACATCCTCATCCATAAGAAAAGGCAATCTTCTGGGCATCCCGCTTATCTGCGAAGATGTGCTGGGTTTTATCATTATAAAACGCACCGGGGTTGATCAACCGTTTGACATCTTCAACCAGGAGATGCTCATGACTATGGCGGAGCAGGCGGTCATCGGGATTAAGAACCTGCAGCTTTATGAGGAACAACAAAAAATAGTTTTTGGCAGCATCAAATCTTTAGTTACGCTTTTGGATACCCGCGTGCCGCAGGAGTACATCCATTCGCCGTGTTTCAGCAAGTTGGTCTGCGCTTTGGGCTGCGAAATGCACCTGGATGAGAAGCAGATCGAGACCCTTAAGTATGCCAGCCTGCTGCATGATACCGGAAAAGTGGATATCCCGGTTGAGATATTGACTAAGACCGCCAAGTTGACTCCCGAGGAATATGATATCATCAAGAAGCACCCGGTTAAGGGGGCGCAGATATTAAGGCCTCTTCAGGTTTTACGCCCGGTCATCCCGATCATTATGCATCACCATGAGAAATATAACGGGACCGGTTATCCTTCGCGGCTTATAAAAGGCCAGATCCCGCTGGGCGCGCGCATTATGTCCGTGGCAGACGCGTTTGAGGCGATGGTTTACGGCCGGCCATACCGCGAGAGGATGGATATTGCTTCGGCGATCAAGGAAATAAAGAAAAAAAGCGGCACGCAATTTGACCCTAAGATAGTGGAGTCCTTCTTAAAAGTGATCAAGAAGTTCAATAAGAGAATTTATTTGAAACAGGATCACCTGAAAAAATAATATGGATAACCCGCAAGGCGAACTTTTTACCCAATCTCTGGATAACGGCCAGTTTAAAGGGCGTAAAGCCGGAGTTTCCTTTTTTACGCGCATCCGGGGATATGAAAAAGCCACGCTTCTGATTATGTTCCTGGTTTTGGCAAGCATTGTTTCTTTTTCTTTGGGAGTGGAAAAGGGCAAGCGCGCCGCTTTCTCCCCCTATACTATCCAGGTCGCTGTTTTCAAAAACAGGGAGTCGGCCGCCCGGGAAGTGCTTTTGTTGGCAAAAAAAGGATTCACCCCGTTAGCTTTTACTAAAGGAGACTATATTATTTTGTGCGTAGGCAAATTTTCCAATCAAGAGAGCGCGCAACCTTTGCTGAGCCAGTTGCAAAGAACCTACGCCGGTTGCCGCATAAGGAGGTTATAAAGCTATGTCACTACACCCGTCATTAACTGTTTCGGAAAAAGACAAACAGGCCCGTTCAGTATTAAAACGCACTGAGCGCATCAGGCAGATGCAGGAAAAGGGCAAGTGGAAAGAAGGGGATTCAGTTTACAACCTGCCGAAGATCAAGACCTTTAGGATTAAGATTAAGAAAGAGAAAGCGGAGAAGGTTGAAACCGCCACTCCTGTTGGAGGCGTCGCCGGGCCGGCAGCAGGCGCAGCCCCCGGGGCAAAAGAAACAGCCAAATCCGCTCCTAAGGCCCAGGACAAAAAGTAGCCGTACATGCAGCTAAATCTAAAACACAAAATAGCCGTAATAATTTTCTCGGCACTGTTAGCCTCCTGGCCGCAAGGCCGTGGTTTGGCTTCCGATGGGCCGGAAGGCCATGGTTTGCCCTCCGATAGGCAAAGCCATAGCCATGAGTTTAGCGTGTTTACCGGGCGGATCAACGCCAATAGTATAAATGTCCGGGTTGACGCTACCACAAGCGCTCCCGTTGTCTGCGCGCTTGATAAGGGCGGGCTCGTAGAAGTGGTCGGGGAAGCTTATGATTGGTATAAGATCCGACTGCCTAAAACTGCCCCTTCTTATATAAAGAAAGATCTGGTCGAATGTATTAACAGGGATGCTTCTCTTTCTGAGCCGGCAAAATGCCTTAATGCCAAAGTAACCGGGGAGAGGGTAAACATCAGGCTTGGCCCTAATGAAACCTCCTCGATCCTGGGAAAAGTGGATAAGCTTACGGTAGTAAATATCCTCGCGGATAAAGGCGCCTGGTATAAGATCGAGCCGGTGCACCAAAGTTATGGCTGGATGAACAAGAAGTTTGTAGATAAAGATAGTGGCGAAACTGTTGTTCTCCGGCCAGCGGCTTTGGCTAGCGGAAGCCAAACCGCGGCCCTCCGGCCAGCGGCTTTGCCTATCCAGTCTTTAGTGCTTGAAGGCATAGTCAGCCCGTATGGCGTGGTTCTGTGGCGGACGGCAACCCATAAGTTGATTACTTCCGGCAACAAAATATATTTCTTAAAAGGCAACCGGAAAGCATTAGACAGCCTTAATTACCACAGGGTTAAAGTTACCGGGAAATTAATCAGCCCGGCCAATAGTAAATCTTCGATCATCCAGGTTGCTATTATAGAGGCATTAAATTGATCAAGCTTAAAGTTAATTTGGGGCCGTGTTCATACAATATAATCATCGGCAGGGGGATATTAAATAAGCTTGGCTCAGAGCTGCTTAAGCTGCAAGCCGGTACTGACGCTTATATTATCACCAACTCCTGGCTGAAGAATAAATACGGCGCACAGTTGCAAAAATGCCTGCATAAGAGCGGGTTTAATTCTCATTTTAAAATAGTCCCTGACAGCGAAAAAAGCAAATCCCTGGAGGCCGCAAGCGTAGTGATCAAGGATCTGGCTGCCTGGGACCGGAAAAGAAGGGTTTTTATTATTGCCTTCGGCGGCGGGGTAGTGGGGGATCTGGCAGGGTTTATCGCCAGCCTTTATAAGCGGGGAGTCAGTTATGTGCAGGTTCCCACGACCTTGCTTGCCCAGGTAGATTCAAGTATCGGCGGTAAGACCGCGGTGGACCTGGATCTGGGTAAAAACTTAGTCGGCGCGTTTTATCAGCCCAGGCTTGTTTTTAGTGAGATCAATTTCTTAAAAAGCCTGGATAAGAAGCAGCTGGCTTCGGGAATGGCTGAGGTGATTAAATACGCGGTTATAAAAGACAGTCGGCTGTTTAGTTTCCTGGAGAATAAATATAAAGATGTGCTTAAGAAAGACCCTGCCGCGTTGGAGAAAATAGTCAGCGCCTGCAGCGGTATTAAGGCTGGAATAGTAAGCCGGGATGAAAAGGAAGTTTTAGGTTTAAGGACGATTTTAAACTTTGGCCATACTATAGGCCATGCCGTAGAGGCTGCCGGCGGGTATAAAGGTTATAACCACGGAGAGGCAGTCAGCCTGGGCATGGTTGCCGCCGCGGATTTAAGCAGGCTTCTTAAGTTGATCGATCCAGGGTTGGTTTCGCGCATCAGTGATCTGCTCCGGATTTACGGCTTACCGGTAAAGCTTAAAGGCGTATCCACGGAAAAGATCATAAGAGCGCATTACCGTGATAAGAAATTTATCGGCAAAGAAAATAAGCTGGTTCTGATTAGCGGGATAGCCCGGCCTAAGATCGTGCGCAATGTTCCCTTAAGTCTGATAAAAGAGGCGATCAGGAGCAGGCATTGACATGTTTACAAATCTGTGCTATATTTTTTCATCAGTCGCAAATTAAAGAAAGGAAAGAAATAAATGGCAGCTGAAGTAGTCAAGGCTCAAGAAGCAGAGGCAAAACCCAAGGCGGAAAAACAGACTAATTGTTTAACTTGTAATAAGCCGATCAGGAAAATAAAACACTATTACCGTAACGGGAAATTATATTGCAGCAAAAAGTGCTGGCGCGCGTTTATCGCTAAGTCCAAATTGGAAGAGAAGAAGGTATGAAGAGTATCAAAGAACGCAGGATTCATCCGCGCTTAGAGCAAAAGCTGCCGCTTAATGTGGCGGTAAACGGCTATGATTTTTCTACTTTCACGAACAATGTCAGCTGCGTGGGCGCTTATTGCCACCTGGATAAGTATATGCCGCCTTTTACCAAGATTTCCGTAAAACTATGCCTGCCTGATGAGAGCCGGGCGCATAAGAATGTGGTTGTTGAATGTAAGGGTGTGGTGGTCAGGAGTGAAGACGAAGCCAGTGGCGGCTTCAATATTGCCATATTCTTTAATGAAATCCGCGCAGAGCAGCGCAAAAAGATCGTCCGATATATAAGCCGGTTCTTGCCTTAAAATTTCCTTTGGGAAAAACCAGAAAATACAATCCGGTAAAACTCATTATCGGCTTCATCTACAAAGATGAAGTTGTCTTTACTAAAACCAAAGATAAACTAAGAAGAAAATTCGGCAAGATTGATTTCCAGTCGCCTGCCCTTGATTTTAACTATACGGATTATTATGAGCCGGAGATGGGCAGCGGCTTAAAAAGAAGGTTTATCAGCTTTCGGAAGCTCGTCCGCATGCAGGATCTTTACCGCATCAAGCTTTATACTAATAGGCTAGAGAGCCATGGTTTGGCTTCCGATTGCCAAAGCCATAGGTTGGAGAACCGTGGCCGGAAGGCCCTGGTTTGCCCTCCGATTGGCAAAGCCAATGGCCGCCTGATCAATATTGATCCGGGGTATGTGGATCTGGCTAAACTTGTGCTGGCCTCAACTAAGGATTATGCTCATAGGATCTATCTGCGTAAAGGCATTTTCGCCGAAATAACTCTTTCCTACAGAGGTAATTCATTTTCCCCCAATGACTGGACCTATCTGGATTACCGCAGCGCGGAGTATATCAATATCTTTAACCAGATCAGGGAACTTTACGCTTCCTAACCTATGCCGGATTATCCGTCTTATCTTGATGCCTTTAAAAGCGGTAAATTAAAGAAAACAGCTGGCCGGCTTTTTGATTCCTTGCAGTCCTGCGTTATCTGTCCGCGAAAATGCAAGGCCAACCGTCTGGAAAATAAGCTTGGTTTCTGTAAGACCGGAAAACTTCCCCAAATTTACAGTTTCATCTGTCATCATGGCGAAGAGCCGCCTGTTTCAGGCACTAAGGGATCCGGGGCGATATTTTTCAGCCATTGCAATATGAGCTGCGTTTACTGTCAGAACTATGAGTTCAGCCAGTTAGGCGCGGGGCGGGAGTATACATTTGAGGAGCTGGCTGAGGTTATGTTAAAGCTGCAAGGCTCAGGCTGCCATAACATCAACCTGGTCACCCCCACGCATGTTTTGCCGCAGATACTAAAAAGTTTGGAATTGGCTGTCAGCCGGGGGTTAAAAATACCGCTGGTCTATAATACCAGCGGTTATGAATTAACCGAAATCATAAAGTTGCTTGATGGTATAGTTGATATATATCTTACGGATATGCGTTACGCGGATAGCGCGATTTCTAAAAAATTATCGCAAGCTGCGGATTATCCGCGATATAACCGGGAGGCAGTCAAGGAAATGCACCGGCAGGTGGGAACAGCGGAGTTTGATAAAGAGGGAGTAATTAAAAAAGGATTGATCATCCGGCATTTGGTGCTTCCGAATGGCGTCTCCGGGACAGAGAAAATAATGAAATTTATTGCCGAAGAGATTTCCAAGGATTCCTATATCAGTTTAATGAGCCAGTATCTGCCTTATCATAAAGCTTCCGCTTATCCGGAGATCAGCCGCCGCCTGAAAGCAGGGGAATATGAGGAGGCAAAGAAAATACTGGAGCGTTATAATTTACTTAACGGATGGGTCCAGGAGTCATACGGCAGCGAGCGTTTTGCCGGAGTGAACATTAAACCCGCTTAAATATGCCTAAAGAATCATTATTTAGAAAGATCGTCAGCTTCATTTTTACCAAACTCTTTAAAATCAATGATTCCCCGCAAAAGATCGCTTTAGGGGTAGGCTTGGGGGTATTTTCCGGGCTTATGCCGGGAACCGGTCCGGTTGCGGCGTTATTCCTGGCATTTATTTTTCGGGCGAACAGGGCGGCAGCCCTTTTAGGCAGCATGCTTACCAATACCTGGCTTAGCCTGGTAACCTTTATCCTGGCAATAAAAGCGGGTTCTCTTGTGCTTGGTTTACATTGGCAGGAGGTAGAGCGGAAAATGCAAGGACTGATCCATGATTTTGGTTGGGCTAAATTCTTTAAGTTTTCTTTTCTGGATGTTCTCCTGCCGGTTATCATTGGCTACATAATTATCGGTTTATTCTTAGGCGCAGCCGTTTACCTGATAACCCTTGCGATAATCAAAAGGCCGGTATCTTTTGGATACCGGCCTTCGTAATTCCGGGGACAATACTTAATTTCCTGTCTGCCGTTGAACCACTCTGTCAAATCAGTGAAACTGAAATAAACCTATCCCTGTGGGATAACATATGCCAGGATTCTCTTACGAAAATTTTGGCACACTCAGCGGGATAATTCGCGCATTGACTTACTCACACTTTTGTGTTCGTAAGTCAAGCGCTCATAAATTTTATCTTGCCAAAATCACCTGTAAATAGTAATATATAACATTGACTTCGGGGCCCATAGCTCAGTGGTAGAGCAGGTGACTCATAATCACTTGGTCGGAGGTCCGAACCCTTCTGGGCCCATGAGTTCCGCTAGAAGCGAGGGAATACATTAGTTCAAGGGCGATTGGCTCAGTTGGTTAGAGCGCCACATTCACATTGTGGAGGTCAGAGGTTCGAATCCTCTATCGCCCAATTAAAAACTATAAAGGGAGAAAAGTTGGCTACAACCGATCTGAAGACGCAGATAATTGGCTTGGTAAGTTTGCAGGAGCTGGATAGCGAAATATACGCTTTAAATAACGAAAAGGAAGCTAAGCCTTTGGAGATCAAGGCTATGGAGGCGTCTTTTGAGGCAAAGAAGCAGGACCTGGCGGCCTTGGAGAAAAAATCATTAGAGCTGCTCAAACAACGTAAGGATAAAGAGCTGGAATTGGCTTCCAAGGAAGAAGCAGCCAAAAAACTTCAGAGCCAGCTTTATTCGCTTAAAACCAATAAAGAGTATCAGATTATGCTGCAGCAGATCCAGGATGCCAAGGCAGACGGGGAGCTGGTTGAAGAAAAGATCCTCATGTTCTTTGAGGATTCCGATAAGATAAAGAAGGAGATCGAGCAGGAGAATATAAAAATTAAGGAAGAGGAGAAGGTATTTATTGAGCAGAAAAAAAAGGTTGAACTTCGCGTTAAGGAGATTGACGGGCGGCTGGAGGTGCTCCAGGCGCAGCGTAAACAAGTTGCCCCAGGGATTGATGCCAAGGTATTTTCCCTGTATGAGAGGATATTGAACAGCCGTGACGGCCTGGCGATCGTCAGCGTTAAAGATAACTCCTGTTCCGGTTGCAACATGAATGTGCCTCCCCAGGTAATCAACCTGATCAAGATGTATGACGTTATTATTACCTGCGAAGTTTGTAACCGCATCCTTTATATCAAGGAATGAGCCACCTAGAGATTTATATTGACGGGGCATCCAAGGGTAACCCGGGCCATAGCGGGATAGGTGTTGTAATCTACAAAGAAGGCAGGGCCATAAAAAATATTTCAAACTATATCGGTACTGCCACTAATAATGTTGCTGAATACACCGCTCTTATATATGCACTTGAAGAAGCGCTGTTGCTAAAAGCTAAAAGTTTAAAAATTAATACGGACAGCCAGCTTTTAGCCAGGCAATTAAACAAGGTTTACAAGGTCAGGCACGCGGGGATAATAAATTTATACAACCGGGTAACGCGCCTTTTGACCGGCTTTGAAAAGGTTCTGATCAATCATATTCCGCGTGAAGAAAATCGCAGAGCGGATAAATTAGCAACCGAAGCGATTAAGAAAACACTAAAGAAATCTTTGACAATAAGCAGGCAGAATGTGGCTGCCCGTCATTGAATAAATGGCGGGAGGAAAGTCCGGGCTCCAGCGGATAACGTAATGGGTAATGCCCATCTCCCGCCCTTTTGGCAAGCCATGTTTTTATTGACGGCTTTGCCAAAAGGGCGGGACGGATCAGAGCCACAGAGACGAGCGCCCCGCTGTGCTAAGCGGGGCGGGTGAAACGAGGCAATCTCTACGCGGAGCAAGGCACAAAAGTCCCGCCCACCCTACTTTATTGTAGGTTAAGGGCTATCCGTCTGAAAATCCCGGAGTGATCCGGGTAAGGGCGGGAGGGTAAGCTGCTAAAGTTACCGCGGCAACGCGGTAATTGAGAGGAATAGCCACTAACGGCGTGGATAATCACGCTAAGACAGAACCCGGCTTATTCTGCCTGCTTTATAAAATTAAAAATGAATAAAGATCAACAAACGGAGGAACAAGATGTCAGGTCATTCGAAATGGAAGACAAATAAGGGAAAGAAAAGCATAGCCGACGCCAAAAAAGGGGCAACCTACACTAAGATCATCAAAGAGCTTACAGTGGTCGCCCGCGACGGCGGAGGAAATCCGGATACCAACCCCCGCCTGCGCGCAATAATGCAAAAAGCAAAGGAAGCGAATATGCCTTCAGATAACGTAAAGATGGCGATTAAGCGCGGGACGGGTGAGCTTCCCGGGGTAGTTTACGAGGCGGTTATGTATGAGGCCTATGGCCCGGGCGGTGTCGCGATCTTAATTGATTCGTTAACCGATAATAAAAACCGCACTACTGCCGAATTGCGCAATATTATGTCGAAAAAAAACGGGAATATGGCAGGCGCGGGCGCAGTCAGCTGGATGTTTACCCAAAAGGGCTATATATCAGTAACGAAAGATAAGGTCAAAGAGGATGAATTGATGAATATCGTCCTTGATGCGGGGTGCGAAGATATGAAACATGATGACAACATCTATGAGATTTTTACCGCGGTCCAGGATTTAGAGAAGGTCAAGCAGGCGCTTCAGAATAAGGGGATTAAATGGGAAGATGCCGAATTAACCATGATCCCGTCATCTACGGTTAAAGTGACGGGAAGTGAAGCCAAGCAGGTTTTAAGCCTGGTGGAGTCGCTGGAGGAGCATGATGATGTGCAGCAGGTTTATGCCAATTTTGATATCCCGGATGAAATTCTGGATGAGGTTGCCGGTAAAGAATGATTATTTTAGGCGTTGACCCTGCCTTGAGCATTACCGGTTACGGAGTTATCCAGGTCAAAGGTTCTGCTTTAGCTTTACGTGAAGCAGGTATAATCCGGACTAACGCAAAAGACCCAACCCCAAAGCGATTGGATAAAATATATCGCGGGGTGATCAAATTAATTGAGGATACGAACCCGGATTGCCTGGTGCTTGAGAAAATATATTCGCATTACCGTCATCCGACTACCGCCTATATTTTAGGGCAAGCCAGGGGGGTAATCTGCCTGGCTGCGGCGGAAAAAAATATACCATTTTTTGAATACGCGGCCACGCGCATAAAAAAAGCAATCGTAGGCAAAGGGCTGGCTTCTAAGAGCCAGGTGCAAAGAATGGTTGCCGGCACTTTAGGATTAAAAAGTTTGCCTGTTTATATGGATGTTACTGATGCCTTGGCGTTGGCTATCGCGCATAGCTATATCGTAAAGGTGAAGATATGATTTCGCGGATCTGCGGAAAGGTTTTGGAAAAAGGATCGAACTACCTGGTGCTGGATTCAGGCAGTTTAAGTTACGATGTTTTGATCCCGGCCTGCGTGATGCAGCGTATAGATGAGTCAATCGGGCCTGACAGCAGGATCAACCTCATCACTTATCATTACCATCAGGTTGAGCCGGCCAGGAGTATCCCTATCCTCATCGGGTTCCTGAATCAGGTAGAAAAAGATTTCTTTGAAGTTTTTATTACAGTTTCCGGTATTGGGCCGCGCGCGGCGCTTAAGGCTTTAAATAAGCCTATCTCGCTTATCGCCAAGGCAATTGACGAAGGGGATTTAAGTTTCTTAAAAGGCCTGCCTGGCATAGGCGAGCAAAGGGCAAAAGAGATCGTTGCTAAGCTGCAGAACAAGGTAGGTAAATTCGGCTTGATCCAGGATCGCCAACCCCAAGGCAAATCAATGCCTAAGGATATCTCTGAAGAGGCGCTTGAGGTTTTATTACAGCTGGAGTATAAGCGCGGCGAAGCATTAGGTATGTTAAAAAAGGTGCTGGAGGATAATGCAGGTGTTAGCAGTACTGAAGAGTTGCTTAACCTGGTATATAAACAAAGGCGTTTGAGGTAGGTATGGAAGAAAATAATTTAAAATCAGCGGTAGAGGCCTTGATCTTTGCTTCGGAAAAGCCGGTAACCTTAGAGCAGCTTAAAAAGGTTTTGGGCAATCCGGAATCAGGGGAGGTGCGTAAAATTGTTGATGGGCTAAAGAGCGAATATGAAACGCAGAACCGGGGTTTTCGCATAGTAGAAATCGCCGGCGGGTTCCAGATGATCACCTGCTCTGCCTTTGCCCCTTTTTTAAAAAAGCTTTATAAAGACCGCAGCGTGGATAAATTGTCAAAACCCGCCCTTGAGAGCCTGGCGATCATTGCCTATAAGCAGCCGTTAACCAAGTCAGAGATTGAATCCCTGAGAAATGTTAACGTGGACGGGGTAATGAAAAGCTTGCTTGAAAAAAACCTAATCCGCATCTCAGGCAGGAAAAAGGTTCCGGGCAGGCCCTTTGTTTTCGGCACAACGCGTCAGTTCCTTGAGCATTTTGGTTTAAAGTCACTGGAGAATTTACCGAACTTTGAGGATTTTATTAGCGAAACCAAACTACGGTCTTACGACATGGAGGTTGAAAATGAACCTGGAGGAATTGCGCAAGAAAATTGATATACTTGACGCCAAGTTAATCAGCTTGTTAAATTTGCGTGCCAAGGTAACCAAAGAGATAGGAAAAGTAAAAATCAACAACGGTAAAAGCATCTATTCCCCTGAACGGGAAATGCAGGTCTTGCGTAAAGTTGCCGGTTTAAATAAAGGGCCTTTGAAAAAAGGAGCGCTTGAGGCGATTTACCGCGAGGTTATGTCAGCCAGCCTGGCATTGGAGAAATCTCTTACCATCGCCTATCTTGGGCCGAAAGCAAGCTTTGCCAACCTGGCGGCATTAAAGAAATTCGGCTCTCAGGTAAGCTATTCGGCCTGCAATTCGATTGCCGATGTTTTTACGCAGGTCCAACGCCGGGATGCGGATTATGGCGTTGTGCCGGTTGAGAATTCAATCGAAGGGGCGGTCAGCCACACTTTAGACGTTTTCGTGGATTCAGATTTGAAGATCTGTTCCCAGATCGTCCTGGATGTATCGCACAATCTGTTAGCCAATTGCCCGAAAGATAAAATTCTGAGGGTTTATTCCAACCCTTATGTATTCGGCCAGTGCCGGAACTGGCTGCAGAAAAATCTCCCTAACGCGGAATTAATAGATGTTGCCAGCACTACCCGCGCCGCGGAAATGGCGAAAAAAGACAAACATAGCGCCGCGATTGCCTCGACCCTGGCTTCTAAGGTATACGGGTTAAAAGTGCTGGCAAGCGGGATCGAAGATTCACCGCATAATATTACCCGGTTTTTTGTAATAGGCGCCAATAATGTGGCTAAAACCGGACACGACAAGACATCATTGTTTTTTTCGGTGAAAGACCGCGTAGGGGCTTTATATGATATGCTCCTGCCGTTTCGTAAATACGGGATCAATCTTACCAAGATCGAATCCCGGCCGTCAAAGAAAAAGGCCTGGGAGTATTATTTTTTCATCGATATCCTGGGGCATCAGGATGACGAAAAGGTTAAAAAGGCGTTGCGTGAATTGGAAAAGAAATGCAATTATTTAAGAATCCTGGGTTCATACCCTACGGGTGAGTAATTAAAAATGAAGGAACTGGTGCGTAAAAATGTTTTAAATATCAAACCTTATGTTGCCGGTAAGCCTATAGAAGAGACTAAAAGGCAGATGGGGTTAAATGAGGTAATTAAACTCGCTTCTAATGAAAATCCTTTTGGAGTGCCTCCTAAGGCAATCAGCGCGATGAAGAAATGCCTTGGCGGGGTTAACCGTTACCCGGATTCGCAGGGTTATTATTTAAAAAAACGCTTAGCTAGATTTTTCAAGTTAGATCCGGAAAACTTTGTGTTGGGGAATGGCTCAGATGAGCTGATTGATGTGCTGATCAAGACTCTGGTTGAGCCTGATGAAAATATCGTTACCTCTGATACTACTTTTCTGGAGTATGAGATTATCGCGCAGGCCAACGACCGCAAGGTTAAAAAAACTCCCCTGCGCTATTTTAAATATGATCTGGGGGCAATGCTTAAGCTGGTGGATAAGAAAACCAAGCTGGTTTTTATCGCCAATCCCAATAATCCCACCGGCACCTATGTTACTAAATACGAGGTTGAGGAGTTTTTAAACGCGCTTCCTGAGAGGGTAGTGGTTGTTTTTGACCAGGCCTATGATACATTCATCGATGTAGATGATTATCCGGATTCTTTGAGTTATTTAAGGCGCAGGAAAAACGTTATTCTCCTTAAAACATTCTCCAAGGCGTACGGCCTGGCAGGGTTGCGCTTAGGTTATGCCATCGTTAACGCGGAACTAGCCTCTTTCATGGAGCGGGTCAGGCAGCCGTTTAACGTAAATATACTGGCGCAGGTAGCGGCATTGGCTGCCATGGAAGATAAAAAATTCCTTAAAAAAACGCGGCGGCTGACTTTGCAGGGTAAGGATTTTATGTATCAGGCGCTTTCATCTATGGGTTTGGGTTTCCTGCCAACGGTAGCGAATTTTATCCTCATAGACGCGGGTATTGATGGAGTGGAAGTATTCAGGTCCATGCTTAAATTCGGGGTGATCGTCCGGGATATGAAACAGTATGGCCTGAAGAATTTTATCCGTGTGACCATCGGCACGCAGAAGGAAAATGAGAGGTTTGTGCGTGTTCTAAGAAAAGTTTTAACACCCGGCGCTAAGGAGAAAAACTAGATGATCATCGTTTTAAAGCCCGAAGCAACAGAGGTCCAGATTAATCATATAATCGATAAGGTCAGGGCTTTAGGGTTGACTCCCCACCTTTCAAAGGGCTCAAGCAGGACGATTATCGGAGTTATCGGGCCGGAGGATGTATTGCGGGTTACCCCCCTGGAGATTTTCCCCGGAGTAGAAAATGTTATCCCTGTGCTTTCGCCGTTTAAATTAGTCTCCCGGGAGTTTAAGAAAGAGGATTCGGTAATTGACCTCGGTAAAGGCGTAAAAATCGGCGGCAAGGAAGTGGTGGTTATGGCCGGGCCCTGCTCCATTGAAAATATCGACAGCTTATTTGAAATCGCCAGGGAGATCAAGAAAGCCGGGGCAACGGTATTACGCGGAGGAGCTTTTAAGCCAAGGAGCTCACCTTATAGTTTTCAGGGGTTAGGTAAAGCGGGCTTGCAGATGCTCAGAGAGGTCGGCAATGAACTAGGCCTGGTTACGATAAGCGAGGTAATGGATCCGCGGGATGTAGGCCTGGTTGCCGATTTTGCGGATATCCTGCAGATTGGCTGTCGTAATATGCAGAATTTTAACCTTTTAAAGGAGGTTGGGGCTGCTAAAAAACCGGTACTATTAAAACGCGGCATGGCTTCTACTGTTAAGGACATGCTTATGTCTGCTGAATACATATTAAGCGCAGGGAACTTCTCGGTTATTCTTTGCGAGCGCGGGATTCGCACTTTTGAGGATTCAACCCGCAATACTTTAGATATAAGCGCTGTGCCGGTAGTTAAACAACTGTCGCATCTGCCGATAATTATTGATCCTTCGCATGCAGCCGGAAAATGGGGGTTGGTTCCGGCTTTGGCCAAGGCCGGGGTAGCTTCTGGCGCGGATGGCTTGATCATTGAGGTGCACAACCATCCCGAGGAGGCTGTCTCGGATGGAGCTCAATCCCTGATCCCTGATAATTTTTCCAGCCTTATGAATGAACTGAAAAGCATTGCCGTCGCGGTAGGGAGAAAAATTTCATGAAAATGTTTAACAAAGTCGTGATCTTTGGCACAGGTTTAATCGGTGGGTCTATGGGCCTGGCCTTAAAAAGAAAACATTTGGCCGGGCAGGTTATAGGTTTGAGCCAACATAAGAAGAACGCGGAATTGGCTAAGCAAATGGGCGCCATTGATCGCGTCACTTCTTCTTTAGGGGCGGCGCGGGACGCAGATTTAGTCATACTGGCTGCCCCTGTTGATTCAATTATGGATATCGCGCCAAATTTAGCAAAAAGGTTAAAAAGAGATTGCCTGGTAATTGATGTGGCTAGTACCAAGGAAAAGATCGTATCCAGGTTAAGCGGCCTCATTCCTAATTTTGTCGGCTGTCATCCTTTGGCAGGGAGCGAAAAGAAAGGGATCGTAAATGCCCAGGCAAATATTTTCATAGGCTCTATTTGTGTTATTACTCCAATTGCCAGCACCAAAAAGAGCGCTTTAAATAAGATTGAATCGCTTTGGCGCAAATTGGGAACACAGGTATTTTTACTGCCGCCGGCCAGGCATGACCGGGTTTTGGCTTTTACCAGCCACTTGCCGCATGCCGTAGCTTTTTCTTTAATGGGAACTATACCGGATAAATTCTTAAAGATAAGTTCCACAGGCCTTAAGGATACTACGCGCATCTCCGGTTCAGACCAGATACTCTGGAGCGAGATTTTTCTAAGTAACCGTAAGAACCTGTTAGCTTCAATTTCTTCCTTCCAAACAAAGCTTGCCGCATTAAAGCTGGCCTTAGAGAATAAGGATATGCAGCGTTTGACAAAAATATTATCCGCTGCTAGGAAAAAACGTGAGCGCTTACTGAAGGTGCAGTAGATGATCATAGCTGTCGATGGCCCGGCCGGTGCAGGAAAAAGCACGGTAGCCAAAATTTTAGCTAAAAGATTGGGTTTTCTTTATATCGATACCGGCTCAATGTACCGGGCATTAACTTTAAAAGCATTGGAAAATAATATACCCATAAGCGATGAAAAACAGATAAATGCCCTGGCAGCTAAGGTTAAGCTGGACCTGCGTAATAACCCTGACGGTAGTTTGAGCGTTATCCTTGACGGCAGGGATGTATCCCTGGATATACGGCAGGCGCGGATTACCCGTTTTGTTTCGGATGTGGCTAAAATAAAAGAGGTGCGGGAAGTTTTGGTAAAGATGCAAAGGGAATTAGGCCTTAAAGGAGATTGTGTTTTGGACGGCCGGGATATCGGGACAGTGGTTTTCCCGGATGCCCAGAAAAAGTTTTTTATCGATGCCTCAAGCGGCGTGCGGGTAGCTCGGCGTTTCAAGGAGCTGAAAGGTTTAGGCCAGGATATCTCGCTAAATGAGGTGGAACAGGATTTGTCTAACCGGGATAAAATCGATTCTACCCGTCAGGTTTCTCCTTTGCGCAAGGCGCAGGACGCCATTTATATTGACACAAGCTGTCTTTCCATAGAACAGGTAGTAGATAAGATGTTTGAGTTTATAAAATAGATGGATAAAACCCTACTTAGGAATTTTTCTATTATTGCGCATATTGATCACGGAAAATCCACTCTGGCTGACCGTATATTGGAGGTAACTGGAGCTGTCGATATACGCCACAAAGGTGACCAGCTGCTTGATGATATGGAGCTGGAAAAGGAGCGCGGTATTACCATCAAGGCTTCCATGGTCAAG
>JBAZQO010000062.1:0-5058 GCA_041645145.1 Candidatus Omnitrophota bacterium | reverse complement strand
TGAAAATATGTTAAGTTTTACATTCGTGATCAATGGAAGGAGTATGAGGATGTTGATTAGGAACGCAGTTCTGTGTATTTTCGCGTTATTCTCAGTTCTAGGTTGTTCCGGACAAAAGATTGATTCTAAGCCCACCATTACTGTCTGGCATTGGATGACGGACAGGAACCCCGCCTTTCAGGCGTTAGCTAAAAAATACGAAGCTTTAACCGGCATAAAGGTAAACTTCGAACTTTATGCCCCCTCAGACGCCTATTCACAGAAGATCCGCGCCGCGGCGCAAGGGATAAACCTTCCGGATATCTTCGGTATCTTAGGTGAAAAAAGGGATTTTGCTTCCTTTATTAAGGCCGGCCACATCCTGGATATCACCCCGTATATGGAGGCTAATAATAGTATTTGGAAGAATAAGTTATTTCCCAAGGCCCTGGCGGTGAATGAATTTGCCCCGGGTAATAGTTATGGGATCAATCCGGGCATATTTGGGGTGCCCATAGATATCATGACTATCCAGATGGTCTATAATAAGAAGCTTTTTGGGCAGTTGGGTTTAAATCCCAACCGGCCGCCCAAAACTTTTCAGGAGTTTCTGGATATAGGTAATAAAATAAAGTCTGCCGGAATGCAGGGTTTGGTTTCCGGTTGGGGCGAGGTGTGGATGATCGATTGCCTGGCGAATAACTACGCTTTTAATATAATGGGTAAAGATAAGGTATTGGCCACGATCAAGGGGGAGGTTGCTTATACTGACCCGGACTGGATCAAGGTATTTTCCATTTTTAAACAGATGCAGGAGTCCGGTGTCTTGGCCAAAGGCATAGTTACTATGATCAATAAATCCGCCGAACAGCTCTTCGCGAATGAAAAAGCGGTTTTTGCTTTTAACGGCTCATGGTGCGTGAATGTTTATAAGGGGATGAATCCTGATCTGGAGTACGGGGCAATACTCCCTCCGGAGGCATCGGATAAATATCCTATGGCTATCTGGGGAGGGGCAGGTTCATCTTTTATAGTTAATGCCCGTTCGAAGAACAAAGAAGAGGCTGTGAAGTTCCTGGCCTGGCTTACTGATCAGGATCAGCAGGCCTATTTAGCACAAGAGACCAATAACCTGCCTGCAAATAAAAATAGTTTATCCAAGATCCCGGAGATACTGGCCCAGTTTGCCCGTGGCATGGATTATGCCACGCATCCGAATGTCTGGGGAGTCTCGGAATTCTCTTTGGTAATTGAGGCTTTTGACCGCGGTATCCAGTCGATTATTATCGGAGAGAAGACTCCGGAGCAGGTGGCCAGTGACGTGCAGAAGATCAAGGAACGCGAGTTAGCCAAGAAAAGAGCAAGATGAAAATAAGGGAAGCATTGGAAAATTATACCTTTGTATTGCCGGCGGTAGCTATCTTT
This sequence comes from Candidatus Omnitrophota bacterium, assembly GCA_041645145.1. Classification (GTDB taxonomy): domain Bacteria; phylum Omnitrophota; class Gorgyraeia; order Gygaellales; family Profunditerraquicolaceae; genus UBA6249. The sequence continues at coordinate 3,654 of JBAZQO010000062.1, read as the reverse complement.
TCCGTATTTTATGTCATTCCTTTTATCTGGGTTTTTCAGTTGGGGCTTTTTGAGTGGGACGGTATCTCTTTTGCCAGGACATTCGTAGGATTGCAGAATTTTAAAGAGATTTTTCTACAGGACAGAAACTGGTGGCAGTCGATGTGGAATGCCAGCTATATTACGCTTATCGCGCTTACCTTTCAGAACATCCTGGCGTTCATGCTTGCCTGGGCATGCGACCGCGAAATCAGGATGAAAAATTTCTACCGGGTTATATTTTTTATCCCCCCGGTTTTATCAGAGGTGGTCGTGGGCATGGCCTGGCGTTTTATCATTAACGACATTGACGGGGCGGATATCATTAACCGCACGCTTGTGGGACTGGGCATGCCTAACTTAGTGCATAATTGGCTATCTGACCCGAATACCGCGCTGACTACCGTTGCTTTAGTGCATTGCTGGAAAGGTTTTGGTTGGGGTTTCCTGATTTTTTTAGCTGGCCTGCAGACTATTCCGCGCGAGCTTTATGAGGCTGCGCGCGTGGACGGAGCCAGCGCCTGGCAGTCATTCAGGAATATAACCATACCTTTGATGATCCCGATCATGGTTTTAGTGGCTATCCTTACGGTGCTGGGCACAATGCAGGTATTTGTTTTAATCGTCAGCCTTGTGGGAGGCGAGTTTGCCGGGCATACTTCAGTGCCGGTTTTAAGGATCTTAGCCTCCATGCGTGGCTCATCGCGTTTTGGTTATGCCTGCGCCCAGGGCATTACTTTCGGCATGGTGCTGGTGGCAATTTCATTTATCCAATACCGGTTTTCCAAGAAAAGCCGTTAACTTAAAATGAAGAACGTACTTTATTATAAGAGTAAAAAGGTTGTTATAAATACGTTGATCCACCTTTTTCTGATCAGCGTGGCGATAACCTGCCTGTACCCTCTGCTCTGGATGATCGTATCCAGCTTAAAGACCCAGGATATGATTTTTAAGGACATCTCTTTGATCCCGCATCAGTTCCGTCTGGAGAATTATGTCCGGGCCTGGCAAGAAGGTGGGTTTGGCCGTAACTTTTTAAACAGCATTATTTATACTGTTTCGGTAGTATTCGGCATAGTGATCATCTCCTCCATGGCTGCTTATGCTTTCAGCCGCCTGCGTTTTCCGGGAAGCAAGTGGCTGTTTATTATGTTTATGGCGGCAATGATGATCCCCATCCCGGGAAGTTTTGTCGCTCTTTATGTTTTGTTAAACAAACTGCATTTAAGGAACACCCCTATCGGCTATATCCTGTGCATGATCAACGTCGGGCTTTCCACCAGCATTTTCCTGCTCAAGACTTTTTTTGATAAGATGCCCAAGGAGCTGGAGGATGCCGCGCGCATTGACGGTTGCTCAAAGCTGGGAATCTGGTGGCATGTTGCCCTGCCTCTGGCTAAGCCGGTATTGGCAGTGGTGATTGTTTTTAATGCCTTAACCGTGTGGAATGAATATATTTTAGCCCTGATTATTTTTGATAACCGGAAGTTTATGCCTTTGCAGGTCGCGCTGCAGACTTTTCAGGGGGAGTTTGTTACCAATTATCCGTTATTAATGGCGGGTTTGACCATTACCGCCTTACCTATTATTATAGTGTATTTGTTGATGCAGAAGTATATAGTCAAAGGGGTCACCCAGGGAGCGGTGGTAGGATAATGCGCAAATATTTATTTTTGATAATCTTCTTAGCTTTAAACAGCAGCATTGTTTTTGCTGAGAACAAACCTTCCTCCGGAGAGCTGACCACTAAGGCCTGGATTGCCCATGGCAAAAAAGAGATTGAGGCTACCTTTAAATATACGCAGGAGTGCATTGATTTATACCAGGGGCAGGCAGCGAAGGAGCAGGCTTCTTTAAATGCCCTGCCTAAGAACAAAAAAGAGATTGAGGCGGTGCAGGCATTAAATGATGTAACCACCTGTTATTTTATCCAGGCAGAGAGCTTGATGCGCCAGCAGAAAATTGATGATGCCAAGAGGATATTCAAGCTGATTGTCGATAAATATTCTTATGGCCAGGCATGGGATCCCCGCGGCTGGTTTTGGTCAATAAGATTGGCTTCAGAGCAGAGCATAAAGAAAATCGAGACCGGCTCTATTGAAATAGAAGAGAAGAAGAAGGTAAGCCAGCTGCCGACAAAAGTTGTTTTGTTTGAACCCGGCACAGAAAGTTTTGTGGATTACGCAAAATACGGCCAGTTTCAGGATATCGGGACCAAGGATTACCGGTATTTAATTACCGATCAGCCGGGCTTGATGGCCGCGGCAGGTGAAGGTGTTTATCCCAATTCCGGCGCAATAAGGCGGGATCCGGAATTAAAGAAGGCGATAAAAGAAAAGCGTTTGGACGGGGACCTCTGGGATTTTGTTTATTCCCCGGACCTGGAGGCGGCATTTTTAAAATGGGCGAGCTCCAGCGAGCCGCAGGGGGTCAAATTATTCTGCACCGGGTTAATCCTTGAGCGGTCAGGGCTGATTACCCAGGCGCTTAAATGTTATTATTCTATTGTCGTGCATTTTCCCGGCAGCTATGGCTGGACCTATTGGCATACCCCATGGTATGTGGGGCAGGCAGCTATTGCCAAGATAAATTTTCTTTTGAGGCGCAATCCGCAGTTGGGTTATAAACTGGAAGGCGCGGTGATTAACATTATCAATGGTTTTGACAATGATATTTCTAATGATATCGCCCTGGCTAATCCGGGAAGGTTAGTTAAGGTTGACCTGGCGCAGGAGGCAGCTAAGGTTAAGCCCACAGCTGATTCTTTAAGTATCAAGAAAAAGGTGGGCAAGGGCAAGGTGCGCCTGGCGCAGTATGAGAATGATGATTGGCAGCTATTAGTTGAGGGTAAGCCTTACATAATTAAAGGGATCACTTATGCCCCGACTAAGGTAGGCCAGTCTCCGGATGAAGGAACATTGGGTAATTGGATGGAGGAGGACTTTAACAAGAATGGCAAGATTGACGGGCCATATGACGCTTTTGTCGACAAAAACAAGAATAATCTGCAGGATGCGGATGAACCGGCCATAGGGGATTTTAAGTTGATGCAGGATATGGGGGTAAACACCATCCGGCTTTACCATCATCCGCTTAAGGTAAACAAACAGCTCCTGCGCGATCTTTATAATACTTACGGCATCCGGGTGATCATGGGGGACTTCCTCGGCAAATACGCCCTTGGGTCCGGGGCTGCCTGGAATCCCGGCACGGATTACAATAATGAAGAGCAGAAGAAAAATATGATTGAGTCGGTTAAGCAGATGGTCAATGAATATAAGGATGAGCCTTATATTTTATTCTGGTTGCTGGGTAATGAAAATGTTTACGGCTACGCCTGTAATGCCAATGAGCAGCCTGAGACCTTTTTTAAATTTGCCAATGAGGTTGCCAAAATTATCAAGTCAATTGATCCGGAGCATCCGGTGGCCATATGCAGTGGGGATATTTTATTCCTGGATAAGTTCGGCAAAAATACTCCGGATATAGATATTTTCGGCACCAATGCTTATCGCGGAGATTACGGGTTTGGGGCTTTCTGGAGGCAGGTTAAGGAGGAGGTAGGTAAGCCGGCTTTTATTACTGAATTTGGCTGTCCAGCTTATGCCGAAGGCAAAAGCGTTGATGAATCCGAAG
>JBAZQO010000009.1:0-29190 GCA_041645145.1 Candidatus Omnitrophota bacterium | reverse complement strand
CAGGCGCAATACGTATGCTTATGGCCGGCGCGTATATTTATCTTCCTTTAGGATTCAGGGTGTTAGAGAATATCCAGGGGATTATCCGTCAGGAGATGAACTCATGCGGCGCCAGTGAGCTGCTTTTACCGGCCTTGCACCCGCTTGAGCTTTGGCAGAAGACCGGGCGCGACAAGGACCTGGGGGAGGTAATGTTTAAGTTTACCGACCGCCGGGGCAGGAAATTAAGCCTGGGGCCCACGCATGAAGAGGTGATTACGGATTTGGTCAAAAGCCAGGTTTCCAGTTACAGGCAGCTGCCTTTGGTTTTATACCAGATACAGACTAAATTCCGCGACGAGATCCGGCCGCGCTTCGGGTTGATCCGCGCCTGTGAATTTATGATGAAGGACGCGTATAGTTTTGACCAGGATGAGGCGGGTTTAGACAGGAATTATGAATTGATGTATGAGGCCTACAAGCGGATATTTAAAAGATGCGGTTTGGATATACTGATTACAGAAGCAGATTCCGGAGTTATGGGTGGAAAGGTCTCGCATGAATTTATGGTCCAGGCGCCTCTTGGCGAAGATATAGTCTTGGTGTGCGCCAAATGCCGGCAGGTTAAGGCGCATAAAGAAGAAAACGCGCTTTGCCCAGGATGCAAGACCCCCATGGATAAGGTTAATGCCATTGAAGTCGGGCACATTTTTAAATTAGGAACAAAATACAGCCAGGTAATGCAGGCTAATTTTTCCGACCACCTGGGCCAGCTTAAGCCGATAATTATGGGTTGCTATGGTATTGGAGTATCGCGCCTGGTTTCGGCGATCATCGAGCAGAATAATGACGCCGACGGGATCATCTGGCCCCAAGAGGTTGCACCCTATCAAATTACAGTTTTACCGCTGGACGTAACTAACCAGGAGGTTATGCGCCAGGCAGAGGATTTTTATAAACAGCTAAATGACGCGGGTTTCTCGGTTCTTTTCGATGACAGGGATCAGCGGCCGGGAGTAAAGTTCAAGGATGCCGATCTCTTAGGCATACCGCTGCAGGTAGTCGTGGGTAAAGAATCATTGAGGAATAATTCATTAGAGTTAAAGAATCGGCGCACGCAGGAAAAGTTGATTAAACCTGCCGGGGAGATATTGGCAAAGATCAGGGATTTCTACCATGGTTAACCAGGATATACTTGTCCAGTTGAATAAGATTATCGGCGAAAATCTTGCGGAAAATAACTTTGAGCTGGTTGAGTTTACGCATAGGTATGAAGGCAGGGACCTGGTTTTGCGCCTGTTTGTGGATAAGCCGGAGGGCGGTATAACTATGGATGAATGCGCAAGCCTTAACCGCTCACTCGGGCAGCTACTGGATGAAAAGGATATAATTCCTGTCCGCTATATCTTAGAGGTTTCTTCTTCGGGGCTTGACCGGCCTCTTATGTCCAGGAAAGATTTTATGCGCTGCCTGAATAAGCAGGCGGTATTTTTTCTTAATCAGCCGGTAAACGGTAAATTACAGGTACAGGGGCGGATTACCTCGGCAGGGGATACGAGCGTATTCATCGATGATTCGGGGCAGGTTTTAGAGATCCCCTTAACAAAAATAAACAAGGCAAAGTTGATAATATAAGAGAGCGCTCCGTAAGTCAAGCGCTCATTAAAATTGGAGAGAATAAAATGAGTCAGGAACTATTGGCAATTATCGAACAGATCGAACGCGAAAAGGGGATTAAGAAGGAGATCATGCTTGAGGCCGTAGAAAGCGCGCTGCTTTCCGCCGCCAAGAGGGTGATTGATTTAAAGCCGGATGAAGAGTTTAAGGTAGAGATAGACCGTTCAACCGGCGATATCCGCGTCTTTCGCAACAATGAATTGGTAACCGGTATTGATTTCGGGCGCATTGCCGCTTCTACCGCTCGCCAGGTAATCATTCAGAAGATGCGCGAAGCGGAGAAGGATGTGGTTTTTAATGAATTCCAGAACCGCGTGGGGGAGATTGTCAGCGGTACGGTTTACCGCTTTGAAAAAGGCAATATTATCGTGGATCTCCTGGGTAAAGCCGAAGGCATCCTGATCAAACGCGAGCAATCCCCCGCGGAGGAATTTAAGCAGGGGCAGCGCATCCGGGCATATGTTGTAGAAGTCAAGAAGGATACCAAAGGCCCGCAGATTATTTTGTCCCGCGCGCATCCTAATCTGGTAAAAGAGCTCTTTGAACTGGAGGTTCCGGAGATTTACGAGGGGATCGTGGAGATAAAGGCTATATCGCGCCAGGCAGGAGAGCGTACTAAGATATCGGTCTCTTCAAAGAATGACAAAGTTGATTCTGTAGGCGCCTGTGTGGGTATGCGCGGGAGCCGCGTAAGAAATATCGTTAACGAACTGCAGGGGGAGAAGATCGATATCGTCCGCCATAATGATGATGTGCGCGAATATATTAAGGCTGCTCTTTCTCCTGCCAAGGTTTCCGAGATAAAATTAGATAAAGAAAAGATGAAGGCGTCGGTCGTGGTTGATGATGACCAGCTTTCCCTGTCTATCGGTAAGCACGGGCAGAATGTGCGTTTGGCTTCCAGGCTGGTCGGCTGGGAATTGGATATCCGTACTAAGAGTATGATTGCCGCTGAGGCGCTTGGTGGTAAGCCTGAGGAAAAAGCTGCTCCCCAGGTTCAGGTGGAAGTCAAGGTCCAGGAGAAACCAAAGAAGGCGAAGAAACCGAAGAAGGAAACCAAGAAAGAAACCAAGAAAAAAGGTTCTTCTTTAGAAGTCCTGTCAGGAATCGGTGATAAGATTCTTGCGAGCTTGAAAGAGGCGGGTATTAAAAGTATAGAGGATATACTTAAAGCTAAAGCAGAAGGCTTGATGAAGATCAAAGGTATCGGGGAGAAAAAAGCGGGAAAGATTATCGCGGAAGCGAAGAAGCTGTCTTAAAGCTTTCTAATATAAGTGGCTTTGGCTACTGGAAGCCAAACCACGGTTTTCCAACCAGAGGAAGAGATCATGCCAAAAACAAAAAAAGAAAAAACAGCGGCTAAAAAAATAGTCAAGCCCAAAATTAAAGTTATCTTAAAGGCTAAAAAAGTAGCCGGTAAGGCGCACGCGGTAAAACCAAAGGCCGCCCTTAAGCCGGTTAAACATAAGGCCGTTGTGCATACTCACGAAAAACTCCCTAAGGTCAAGCCGGCGGTTTTGCATCCGGTAAAACATGAGCCTGCACCGCCTGAAGTAAAGCCCGTCCAAACCGCGGCTTTGCCTATTGGAGGGCAAACCGCGGCTCTCCAGCCAGCGGCTCTCCAGCCAGCGGCTTTGGCAAGCGGAAGCCAAACCGCGGCTCTCCAGCCAGCGGTTGTTTCTCTGCCTGCCCCAGGTAAAGAGATTGAACTGGAGCTTCCGATCACAGTTAAGGACCTGGCTATAAGATTGCAGGAGAAGCCGTCGGTGCTTATCAAGCAGCTTATGGGTATGGGGGTAATGGCAGGGATTAACCAGGCTCTGGATGAAGCGGTGGCAAGTAAGTTATGCTTAAAGTATAATTGCGCGGTCAAGAGGGCCCCGGATGCCGAAGAAATAGCCTTGCAGGAACATAAAGAAAAAGATAAACCCGGACAGCTTAAGGCCAGGCCACCCATAGTTACTTTTATGGGCCATGTTGATCACGGCAAGACTTCTCTTCTTGATGCTATACGTAAAACCAAGGTTGCCGAAGGTGAACACGGGGGGATTACCCAGCATATCGGCGCTTACCGCGTTATTCTTCCCGAAGGAGAAATTACTTTTCTGGATACCCCGGGCCACGAAGCATTTACCGCTATGCGCGCCAGGGGGGCCGGTATTACGGATATAGTAGTTCTGGTAGTTGCCGCGGATGACGGGATTATGCCGCAGACCCAGGAAGCCATTGATCATGCCCGCGCTGCCGGAGTTTCCATCATTGTTGCCATAAATAAAATAGATAAACCGCAGGCCAATATTGACATGGTTAAGAAACAGTTATCCGAGATAGGCCTGGCAGCCGAGGACTGGGGAGGTAAAACTATTACTGTTCCCGTATCCGCGAAGACAGGAGCGGGTATAGATAGTTTGCTGGAGATGATCCTTCTGCAGGCTGAGGTTATGGAGTTAAAGGCAAATCCTGACCGTTCTGCCAGCGGGGTCGTCGTAGAAGCGAAGATGGCCAAGGGCAGGGGGCCGGTAGCCACTTTACTTGTGCAGAATGGTACGTTGCACCTGAATCAAAATATAATCGTAGGTAATTTATACGGAAAGATCCGGGCTATGCTTAATGACCGAGTTCAAGCGGTAACGGTTGTAGGCCCTGCTTCTCCCGTAGAGGTCCTGGGGATAAGCGGGATTCCGGCTGCCGGGGACAAGTTTTTTGTGATCGAAGATGAAAAACAGGCAAAAAACCTGGCAGAGGCGCGCGCGGAGAAAGATAGGCAGCAGCAGATAAAGATCGTAAAAAGAGTAAACCTGGAAGAGCTGCATGCCCAGATTCTCGCGGGGAAAATCAAGGAGCTGAAATTAATTATCAAGGCGGATGTTCAGGGGTCTCTGGAAGCGATTAAAGATACCCTGGATAAATTGAATGTTTCGGAGATAAAGATTGATATAATCCATTCAGGGGTAGGTAATATCAATACCTCAGATGTAATCCTGGCAGTGGCATCCGATGCGTTGATCCTGGGATTTAATGTCAGCGCCGATGACCTGGCCAAGGAGCTGGTCTCCAAGGAAGGCATTGATGTAAAAATATACAGTATTATTTATGAACTGGCTAATGATATCAAGGCCGCGGTGGAAGGGATGCTTGAGCCAAAGCTTAAGAAGGTATTTTTAGGCAGGGCTGAAGTAAGGAAGGTTTTTAAATTGTCCAGGTCAGGGATAATTGCCGGTTGTTTCGTAACCAAGGGTAAGATCAACCGCAACAGCCTGGTAACGCTCCTGCGTAACGGCCAGGTTGCTTTTGAAGGCAAGCTTTCAAGCCTGAAGCGTTTTAAGGACGATGTGCGCGATGTCGCCGAAGGCTTTGAATGCGGCATGAGCATAGCCGGGTTTGACCAGCTTCTGGAAGGGGATGTTATCGAGGCCCACGAAATAGAGAAGATCGCGAGAAAACTATGAAAAAGCGTATATTAAGCGGGATGCGGCCTACGGGAAAGTTACACCTGGGCCATCTGGCGGGTGCCTTGGATAACTGGATAAAGCTCCAGGATGAATATGATTGTTTTTTTATGGTTGCGGATTGGCATGCGCTGATGTCGGAGTATGAAAACCCCGAGAACCTCAAGGACAATATGCTGGATAATGTCATTGACTGGTTATCCTGCGGGATCAATCCCGATAAATCCGTAATCTTTATCCAGTCTCAAGTGCCGCAGCATTTGGAGCTTTTCTTTATTCTTTCGTTGATTACGCCTTTGGGCCTGCTTGAGCGTTGCCCTACTTACAAAGAGCAGCTGCGCGAACTGACTAACCGCAACTTAAACACCTACGGGTTTTTAGGCTATCCGGTTTTGCAGGCTGCGGACATCCTGCTTTATAGAGCCGATGCTGTGCCGGTAGGGGAGGATCAGCTGCCGCATTTGGAATTGACCCGCCAGATTAGCCGTAAATTCAACCACCTTTACCCCGTTAAAAAAGATACTGCTTTTCCTGAGCCTAAGGCGCTGCTTACCGAAAGCGCGCGTCTTTTGGGCCTGGATGGCCGCAAGATGAGCAAGAGTTATAATAATTATATTGCCTTATCCGAAGAGCCGGAAATTATTCGCAAAAAAGTACAGAATATGTTCACTGACCCGGCGCGTATCCGTTTAAGCGACCCCGGGCATCCGCACAAATGCAATGTTTTCAGTTATTATGCGGTATTTTTCCCCGCGATGAAAGAGGAGGGGGAAAAGCGCTGCGCTGAACCTAAAATCGGCTGCACTGAATGCAAGAAAGAGCTGGCCGCAAAACTTATCGGTTTATTAGCTCCTATCCAGGAAAAAAGGCGCGCTTTACTTAAAGACAAGAAACATATCCTTGAGATATTATCGGCGGGAAGACTGAAGGCATCCGCCGTAGCGGCCAGGACCATTGCGGAAGTAAAAGAGCTGCTTAAGATATAAAAAAGATGAATTATAAAATAAGATTAGAGATGTTTGAGGGGCCGCTGGATCTGCTGCTTTATCTGGTGAAAAAGGATCATCTCAACATTTATGATATCCCCATCGCTAAAGTTACCCAGCAGTATCTTGAATACATTAATCTTATGCAGCTCCTGGATTTAAATATTGCCGGTGAGTTCCTGGTTATGGCAGCAACCCTTATGCAGATAAAATCCAAGATGCTGCTTCCGGCTGAAGAATCGGCGCAAGAAGAGCAGGAGGACCCGCGGCTAGATTTGGTTAAGAGGCTCCTGGAGTATGAGAAGTTTAAACAGATCGCCGAAAAGTTAAGGGAAAAAGAGATCATCCAGCAGGATGTTTTTAAGCGCCCGAAAACAGAGGCGCCTATTGATGCCAATGCGCAAGGCAAAAAAGAGGTTTACTTTGAGGCCAGTATATTTGATCTGATCAGCGCTTTCTCCCGGGCCTTAAAAGATATTCCCAAGGAAGTTTTTTATGAGGTAATCAAAGATCAGTTTACCGTTGAGCAGAAGGTGCATGATATTCTGCATCTTCTTTTAGTCCAGACAGAGGTTAAGCTCTCGGGATTATTCAGCTCGGCTAAAAGCAAAATGGAGATAATTGTAGTTTTCCTGGCGGTTTTGGAGCTTGCAAAAATGAAGGAGATTATTGCCAGGCAGGACGCGGCATTCGAAGATATAACCATATTAAGGAACAAGGAAAACATTATACCTTATGAGCGAAGCGACCAGACAAACCCTGCTTAAGGCTAATCCGATAATCAACGATATCAAAGAGTCTGAAGAGGATGTGGTTTTAAATATATCCCTTCGGCCCAAGAAATTTGCCGAGTTTGTTGGCCACAAAGATATCGTGGACAACTTGAAGATCGCTATTCAGGCAGCCAAACAAAGAAAGGAGCCCTTAGAGCATGTGCTTTTAAGCGGGCCTCCGGGGCTGGGCAAGACCTCTTTGTCGCATATTATTTCGCATGAGATGGGTGCCAAGATCACCGCAACCAGCGGCCCGGCTATTGAGCGGGCCGGAGATTTAATCGGCATACTCACTAACCTTGAGCAAGGGGACATTCTTTTTATCGATGAGATACACAGGATGTCCAAGGTAGTTGAGGAATTTTTGTACCCTGCGATGGAAAGTTTTCAAATAGATTTTGTGATCGATAAAGGGCCATACGCCAAGACCATCAAGTTTAATCTTAAGCCTTTTACTTTGATCGGCGCGACTACGCGTACCGGCCTTTTGGCCGCGCCCTTGCGCGGTAGATTCGGTATACTCTACAGCCTGGATTTCTATAAGGTAGAGGACCTGGCTAAGATTATACGGAATTCAGCAGGGCTCCTGGCAGTTGAAATCGATGAACAGGCTTCTTTGGAAATTGCCAGGCGCTCCCGCGGGACCCCGCGTATTGCCAACCGGCTCTTACGCCGGGTACGGGATTATGCCCAGGTTTTAAAAATGAAAAAGGTGGATGCCACTGTTGCCTCCAAGATCCTTAATGAGATGGGCATTGATCAGGCAGGCTTCGATGAACTGGACCGCAAGGTCTTAAAATTAGTCCTTGAGGTATTTAACGGCGGTCCGGTGGGTGTTGAATCTTTAGCTGCCAGCCTCAATGAAGAGGTGGATACTATTGCCGATACGGTTGAGCCATATCTTTTAAAAGCCGGGTATTTAAAACGCACTTCCAGAGGCCGCTTAGCCACTAAAAAGGCATTTGAACATTTTGGTTTAAAATTCAATAAAGAGCAACAACAAGAGGCCTTTTAGCAGTTTTTAGCGATGGAGATATTATTACATACCTGTTGTGCGCCTTGCCTGATTTACCCATTAGAAAGGCTAAAAAATAAAGGATTCAAGGTTAAAGCGTTTTATTATAATCCCAACATTCATCCTTTTAGCGAATATAACAGGCGCAAAGAGGCGCTTGAGGCCTTAAGCAAAGATCTACAGATAGAGGCTGAGTGCCCGGAGTACAGGCCATCTGAATTTTTCCAGGCAATTAATACCAAAGAAGGAAGGCCGGAGCGCTGCGCGATCTGCTGGTCTTTGCGGCTGCAGAAAACAGCCACCCAGGCAAAGGAATACGGATTTGGCGCCTTTAGCACAAGCCTGCTGGTTAGCCCGTATCAGGATCAGGAACTGCTAAAACAGTTGGGCAGCCAGGCAGCGAGCAAGGCAGGGGTGGATTTTTATTACGAGGATTTCCGGCCCGGTTTTAGAAAGGCGCATGAAGAAGCGAGGCTTAAGGGGATCTATTGTCAGAAATATTGCGGGTGTATTTATTCGGAGATCGAACGATGCAAAAAAACGCTAAATTGAGGAATAAAACTGTAATTTTATCTTTAGCCTGTTTCCTGCTTATGTTGGGTGTGGCTTTGGCTATCGGAAGCCAAACCATGGTTCTCCAACCAGCAGCTTTCGCGCAAAGCGAAGAGGCTAAGGAAACTTTTCGCCAGGGGATTTGGGTCTCGGTGTTTTCCGCTAAATCCGTGCTTTATTCAAAAGACGGGGTGAATAAACTGATTGCCCAATGCAAAAAGGCAAAGATCAACGAGATCTACCTGCAGTTATTGCAATCCGGCAATGCTTATTATGATTCCAGGACCTGCGATAGATCAAAATATGACCAGATGGTCAAGGCAGCCGGGATGGACACGCTTGATTTGTTGCTCAGAGAGGCCCAGGAGAACAATATCAAAGTCTTTGCCTGGGTTAATGTCTTAAGCTTAGGCAAGAATGATAAAGCGGATATCTTAAATAAATTCGGCAACTCAATTTTAACCCGCGATCAGCATGGAAGACTCTCAAAAACCGAATCCAAAATGGAGTTGGATAAATATTATTTAAGGGAGGAGCAGATATTTTTAGAACCCGGTGACCCCAGGGTAGAGGAATATGTCCTGACCATTATCAATGAGATCATCAACCGTTATCCGTTGATCAGCGGCCTGCATCTGGATTATACGCGTTATCCTTCGCCTGTGCCGTTTGTGCCGGGGTCAAGGTTCATGAAGTTCGGCCTGACTTACGGTTACGGCATAAAGAATGTGGAGCGCTTTAAGGAGAAAACCGGGCTTAATGTGTTGGAGGCATTAAATAACGAGGATGAGTATCTGGCCTGGGATAATTGGAAACGCCAGCAAGTTACGGATTTGGTGCGCAAGATTTCAAGTTTAGTAAAGGTCAAGTCAGCGGATCTGCTGGTTTCCTGCGCGGTAATCCCGCTTACGGAACGCGCCTACAGCAATGCCTTCCAGGACTGGTCAGCCTGGCTTGAAGAGGGCCTTATTGATTACGCCGTGTTGATGGCCTACACCAAAGATAACCAGTTTGCCAAAGAGGTAGTCAAATCCGCCTTAGGCCACCGCGCTAAAGGTAAAATATATATCGGCATGGGCCTGTTTTTGATGAAAAATAGCCCGGACCTGTTTTTTAACCAATACAAGATGATCACGGATCTGAAACCCGACGGTGTTGTATTTTTCTCAATTGACGATTTAACCGACCAGATAATCGGTTATTTGAATTGATCTTATCCAGCCCTTCCTTAAATCATGCTAAAACTTTCTGAATTTGATTACCCGCTCCCCAAAGAGCTGATCGCTCAATACCCCCTTAAAAACAGGCAGGACTCCAGGCTCCTGATCGTAAACCGCAAGGAGGGAAAACTTAGCCACTGCGTATTTAAGGATGTAGTATCTTCTTTAAGAAAAAACGATCTTTTGGTGCTTAATGATACAAAGGTGTTACATTGTCGTTTGATGGGCAAAAAAGCCACCGGAGGCAGGGTTGAGATATTGTTGACCCGGCGTATTAGCGCTACAACTTTCTCTTGCCTGGTCCAGCCAAGCCGCACCAAGCCCGGAGAAAAAATATTTTTCGCGGAAGGAAAAGTCATCGGCATATTGAGCAAGCGCGGTGAGATCAGCTTTAAAGCGGCTGACGCCGACGCCATATACAATTATGGCATCGTGCCTTTGCCGCCTTATATAAAACGCGAGCCCGAGGATTCAGATAAAGTTGCTTATCAGACGGTTTATGCCAAAAATGAAGGGGCGCTTGCTTCCCCGACTGCGGGATTGCATTTTACGCAGGAATTACTTCAGGAGATTAGCGGCCGCGGGGTTGGCCTGGCTTATGTAACGCTGCATGTGGGCTTAGGCACATTCCGTCCGGTTAAGTGCGAAGATATCCTGGAGCATAAAATGGAGCCGGAGCATTTCATCGTTCCTGATGCTACCATTGCGGCCATTAACCAGGCAAAAGCGCAGGGAGGCCGGATCATTGCCGTCGGCACAACTTCCTTAAGGGTTTTAGAGACTTATGCATCCGGTAAAAAAGAAGGGGATACGGATTTATTTATTTACCCGGGTTATAAATTTAAATTGGTTGATTGTCTCCTTACTAATTTTCATCTGCCGCGGACCACTCTTTTTATGCTGGCTTGCGCTTTTGGTGGAGAACAACTGATCAAGCAGGCGTATCAGGAGGCGGTTGAGAAGAAATACAGGTTTTACAGCTACGGCGACGCAATGCTTATAATTTGTTGACAAACTCAATTTTTATTGTATACTTTAATACAGAGGATTGTATAATAACATACAATATATTGTATGAAATATCGGATAGATAAACAGGGTTTATTAGACAGGATAAGCGCTTGGGACAGTTTCCTGAAAAGGAAAGTGCATTTAATCGCTTGTGGTGGGACAGCAATGACACTCTTAGGTGTTAAGGCCTCAACTAAAGATATAGATTTGCTTGTTCCTAATGAAGATGAGCATGATTATTTAGTTAATATCCTACAGCAACTTGGGTATAAATCAGCAAGCGGGTGGGGGTGGTCGAGAGAGGATGGTTTCATCTTTGATTTGTTCAGAGGTAATTCTATACACACAACTCAATTATTGGAATCGCCCTTGAAGGAAGGGAACCATACGTTGGTTAAAGAGTTTAACCGTATTTACTTAGGGGTACTTAATTATTACGATATAATAATAAGTAAATTATTCAGGGGTGCGGCTATAGATAATGAGGACTGTTTGACTTTGCTGAAGATTAAAAGAAGCGAGATAGACTTGGCTAAACTGGAAAAACGATTTCGCGAAACAGCTTCTTATGAGGTATCGGAAGAGGTTGTTATTAAAAACTGGGAACATTTCTTAAGGTTGGCACAAAAGGAAGTGGTATAAAAATGGGAAAAGAGAATCTTTTGAAAAGATTAGCTTCATTGGGGTTTCCGCTCTTAGAGGTCGAGAGAGATGAAGAGGCTAATTCGACCCTTGCAGATTTAGTTGAATCTCATGACCGTAGGCTTTGGGAAGGATTCCCTGTAGTCCTGGCCAATAGCGCTGAAAAGGGCCTATTTGATTATGATAAGGTGGAAGAACATCTTAAATCGCCCTCTGATAAGGTAAATCTTGCCTTATTGATAGAATTCTCACTTGCGCTATATAAAACGTTAAACTTAAAATTCTCATGGGTGGATAAACTGCATTCGCTTTTTAACAGTGAAGATACTAAGCAGCAGTACGAGAGGTATTTGGTGGCCTTCGAAAATAATCAAGATCTTTTTGTTCAGAATAGTGTTATGTCCAGCCAAAGAGTAAAGGCTACATTCGATAATTATTTTAGACAGACGCAGGCGCATCTTGACGATCTTCTTTCAGTTAAAGAGGTGATGGGGGTCGAATATTCGCTCTCTCAGGTTTTCTCTCCAAAACAAAAAGAATTGTTTTTGAAAAGGCTACGCAATGAGAAATTAACAAAAACTGAAAAAGAGTATTTCTCGCGGGTAGTAAAAAAACGAGTTTTAGCTCTTGCTAATCCTGAATTGCATCGTTTAGCCCAAAAATTACTTCAGGGTTTATAAGGCAACCAGGTAGTAACACTAAACGATTTAGATTAGGTAATTCTAATGTAGCGTCTGCCTTGGCTTGTTTCTCGTAGGGACGCTTGTTGCGGCCCAGCGTGCCGCAACTGCGCTCGGGTCGGCTGGCGTCGCTCTGCCAGGCTTCGTAGATAGCCGGGCAACCGTGCCCGCTCCTTGCCTCCACGTCCTGCTCGAAATCAAGCCAAGCCATCCGCTAACCACACTTCATCGGCATAGAGCGAGGTGATCTAATTTATTAGAATATGGGCTTAATGGGAAGTTAGGAATGAAGATCAGTATTAGCAAAATTCAAGTAGCAGAAATGCAATTAAATGAAGCTATCTTTTTGTTTTTTGATAAGGCCTCCCCTATAGTTATTGAAACATTGATAGGTGCTGTTCTAGGCGTGTTAATACCACTAGGTAAGAAATACGGCATCGAAGCTCCCTTCCATGATTCAGATAAGATAAAGCCAGAATATAAGAAGCTATGGATTAAAACTATACGCAAAGCGCAAAATTTTTCTAAACACGCTGATAATGATCCGGAGGCAGTTTTATCTTACGAAACCGATACTTTACCTTTTCGTATTATTGAGGCATGTCATTTATTTAGACATATAGCATCCAATAAATGTTTGAAATATAGACAATCTCAATCTGCCGTAATGTTTGAAATATGGTTTCAGCTTAAAAATCCTCACTTATTGAAAGAGCCAGTTGAGACCAATAAATTCTTTCAGACTACGGGCATATTGAAAATTTTCAATATAGATGATTTTGAAACTTTGAAATTAGTAGCGGATAGGTTTCGAATAAGATTGTAATCTTTTTATTTCATTACTTTGCCTAGGCGCATTTTGGGCATAAATCTCAAACAGGTGCCTGCAACTCGCTGTATTTCATAAAGTAAAGAAGGAAGAAAGTGGGACACGACATTTAATTCCTCAGATAAAAGATAATTAAGTAATGTGTCCCCAGAATTAAAAGGAGTTAAAAATGCCATGGAAATTATTGTTTCAAGTTTTAGCTGCTATTTTTAGTGTTATGGGGGTAGTGTGCGCCCTTCTACCTACTCCTAATCGAATCGTATTAGTTATAGCATTTGCTTTAGTGGCCACTATCTTTGGACTCTTAACTCCTTTTTTGAAAATTGCAATTCCAGAGATTGATTGTTCTATAACCTCTTCA
The DNA here is from genome assembly GCA_041645145.1 of Candidatus Omnitrophota bacterium. Classification (GTDB taxonomy): domain Bacteria; phylum Omnitrophota; class Gorgyraeia; order Gygaellales; family Profunditerraquicolaceae; genus UBA6249. The sequence continues at coordinate 16,016 of JBAZQO010000009.1, read as the reverse complement.
TCATTAAATTACGCAGAGGGGCTGCCAATTGATGGGGTCACATGGGAAAAAGATTTTAGAGAATATTTTCTGTGGGTTAGAAATAAAAGTAAGCAAGCCGAAGCATATGATTTCAAGATAGATATGGATATGATAGGATCCATAGTAAAGTATGAGATTTCTTCCCAACAGGGTTGCGAAGAGATCTTTTTTTCACTTAATACCACTGATAGATTTGGCATAGCTGAAAAAGGCGTAATTACGGAGACGACTAAGCTCCATTCAAACAATTTACAAATAAGTACTGAAAAGCTGTCTTCTGGAGGTTATTATAAAGTAAGGTTGATTGTTAAAACTGCTCCCGTAGAGGAAGATACTGGTATTTTTATAATAAAATATCGGTATTTGAATGTTGGAGGTGAGAAAATAAATCAATCTTTTGTATATAATATTCTTACAAAAGATAAAATTAGTAAATCTTTGTATATAGATACCACCCATCCTATTATTGGGAATTTTGAACGGAAGACAATTCTGACTTTTGGAGAAACAGTCAAGGTAACATACGAGCATAAGCCAGATTCTGCAGAAGCACATAATAATCTCGGGGTTATTTATGCTCAAAAAGGAGAGATAGCTAAGGCAGTAGAGGAATTTAAATTAGCCATTAAATATAAACCTGATCTCGCTGCGGCTCATAATAATCTTGGCGCCCAGATAGTAGAAACTGACAAAGCAATAGAGGAATTTAAGTTAGCTATTAAATATAAACCTGATTTCGCAGAAGCTCATAATAATCTTGGAATTGCTTATGCTAAAACAGGAGAACCAAACAAGGCAATAGAGGAGTATGAGTTAGCTATCAAATTTAAAGTCGACTATGAATGGGCTTATTATAATCTTGGAGTTACTTATACTCAGACAGGAGAATTAGACAAGGCTATAGGGCAATTTAAGTTAGCTATTAAATATAAACCTGATTTCGCATGGGCTCATTATAACCTTGGAGTTATTTATAAAAAACAAGGAGAAACAGACAGGGCAATAGAGGAGCATAAGTCAGCCATTAGATGCCAGCCAGATTTCGCGGAGGCTTATAATGCTCTTGGAATTATTTATGGTCAAGCAGGAGAAACAGACAAGGCAATAGAGGAGTTTAAATCAGCCATTAAATATAAACCCGACTATGCAGAGGCTCATAACAATCTTAGAATTACTTATAAAAACCAAGAAGTAAAATAAAGTAAGGAAAAATGAGCTAAGGATTATTTTAGCGGGGGGGCGAGGATTGGACTCGAGCAGTATCTCAAAATTCGAGCGGGCAGGGATGCCCCGCTAAAGGAGTCCCGGCAGAGCGAGAATTTTGCCGAAGCGCAGCGAGCCTCGCCGGGGCGAGCAAGCGGTGCTGCGAGAGACAATCATCGACAGGACCCGCGATAAATAAGACAAGGTGGACGCTAAATGCATTTTTTTAGTTTTTAAAATGAGCAGTAGCTCATAAAGGAGGGATAATGCCGCTTGTACAGAGAATATTGTTTTATATACCTATAATACCATTAGGGGCGATTATGGTTTGTCTCGCGGTGGGGTTGTCGGTAGCAGGGCTTTTAATCGTATGGCGATTTGTTCCGCGCCAGATGTTTAAAGCGCATAATGATTTAGCCAGCGCAATATTTCAGGCAATCGCGATGGCCTATACGGTATTACTTGCTTTTGTCGTAGTCATATCATGGCAAAATTTTGATAAGGCTGGAATGCATACAGAAACAGAAGCTAACTGCTTAGTTGATCTTCACAGGTCTAGCGCCGCATTCGGGAAAGTATTTGAAAACAACACCCGTTCTCTTATAAAGGAATACGCGAGCGTTGTTGTAAGTGAAGAATGGGCAGTCCTTGGCCGTGGCCAGGAAAGCGAAAAAGCCAAAGGCATATTGAGAAATATATGGGCACTTTATACGGCCTATGAACCAAAAACGGAGAAGGAAAGTATATTTTTTGCTGAATCAATACATAAACTTGATGAACTGCGCGAAATGAGAAGATCGCGTATAATAGATTCAAGAACCGGGGTGCACCCTGTATTATGGTTTGTTCTGGTGGCAGGTGCGATAACGACCGTAAGTTTTACATTCTTTTTCGGTTCGGATAAATTTATTAACCATGCGATAATGGCATCTATGTTGAGTGCATTAATTGCGCTGATATTACTTACTACACTATCTTTTAACTTTCCATTTACCGGAAGCGTGAGCATAGATCCAAAAACATTTCAGCAGGTTATTAGTTTCTAGAATATGTTTAAACTAATTCATCAGGATAAAAATAGCAAAGCGCGGCTGGGCAAGCTGGTTACTGCTCACGGCGAAATTGAGACTCCGGCATTCATGGCCGTAGGCACGCATGCCACGGTCAAAGGGCTTATGCTTAAAGATGTGGAGGAGGCAGGGGCGCAGGTAGTCCTGGCAAATGCCTATCACGTATATTTGCGCCCCGGCATAGAAGTGATCAAGAAAGCCGGAGGCCTGCATAAATTTATGGGCTGGGATAAGGCCATACTTACGGACTCTGGAGGCTATCAGGTCTTTAGCCTGGCTTTGTTTCGCAAAATGCATGACCGGGGAGTGGAATTCCAGTCGCATATTGACGGCCTGAAACACTTCCTTACCCCCGAAGATGTGATCCAGATCCAGAAAGACCTGGGTTCGGATATTATCATGCCACTTGATGAATGCGTGCATTATCCCTGCGCCAGAGACCAGGCAAAAATAGCTATGGAGAGGACTATCTCTTGGGCAAAAAGATCGCTTGCCGTGCATGAAAAGGGGAAGCAATCATTATTCGGTATTATTCAGGGCGCCACTTATGATGACCTGCGCGAAGAGTGCGCAAAGCGAATGGTAGATATGGATTTTGAGGGTTATTCCATCGGAGGGGTTTCTGTTGGCGAGTCCAGCAATTTAATATATAATATCCTTGAGCTGGTCGCGGGTATAATTCCGGAGAATAAGGCGCGCTATGCAATGGGGATAGGCTATCCTTTTGATATAGTGGAGGCAGTGGACCGGGGGGTGGATATGTTTGATTGTGTGATCCCCACGCGTTACGGCAGGAATGGCACTGCCTTTACGAGTTCGGGCAAGATGATTATCCGCAATTCTCCATACGCGGAAGATTTCCGTCCGCTGGATGAAAAATGCTCCTGTTATGTCTGTAAGAATTTCTCCCGGGCTTATCTTCGGCATTTGTTTAACGCCAAAGAGATGCTGGGACTGGTTTTACTTAGCCTGCACAATGTTTATTTCTTCCTGGATTTGATGCGTGGGATCCGCCAGGCGATCAAAGAGGACAGGTTCAGCCAATTCAAGCAGATGTTTTTAAGCGGTTATAATAACCAGATATGCGCATAGACATTATTACTATTTTCCCTAAGATGTTTTCTGCTGTGCTGGATGAGTCTATTATCAAACGGGCGCAACAAAAAGGTAAGGTCAAGATCTTCGTGCATGATCTAAGGGATTATTCCCTAGATAAACACCGCAAGGTTGATGACCGGCCTTTTGGCGGAGGCTCAGGTATGCTCATTCAGGCGCAGCCGATATTCGCGGTAGTAGAGAAGATTAAGAAAAAGATCAGAGGTAAGGCAAAAGTAATATTACTGTGTCCCCAGGGAGATAGATTTACTCAAAGCAAAGCTAAAGCATTATCCAGGCGCGGGAATTTAATACTTATCTGCGGGCATTACGAGGGGGTGGATGAAAGGGTAAGGCAATATCTGGTGGATGAGGAAATTTCCATAGGGGACTATGTTTTAACCGGAGGGGAGCTTCCGGCAATGGTCCTGGTGGATAGCATAGTCCGGCTTATCCCCGGAGTATTGGGAGATAAAAATTCCTTGAATTTTGAGTCATTCGAAGGTAATCTATTAGAATATCCGCAGTACAGTCGGCCAGCTAAATTCAGAAAGTGGCCGGTTCCGGAAGTTTTGGTTTCCGGGGATCATGATAGAATCGCTGCATGGAGAAAACAGGAGGCCTTAAAGCGGACTAAAGAGAGAAGGCCGGATTTACTTAAAAATAAAAGCAATAGAAAGGAGCAACAAACAAATGGATAAGTTAGAAATGATCGAAGCGGCCTTTGTCCGGAAAGAGATGCCCAAATTTAATGTCGGGGACACGGTTAAGGTGCTCACCAAGATCCCGGAAGGCCCGGATAAGTTCCGCCTGCACCCTTTTGAGGGGGTGGTGATCGCCAAGAGCGGCTCAGGGGGCAAGATAAATTTTACCGTTAGGAAGGTTTCTTTTGGCGAGGGGATCGAGCGCGTATTTCCGCTATATTCCCCGGCTATCGAGCGTATTGAGATCATCCGCTCCGGTAAGGTCAGAAGGGCCAAGCTTTATTACTTAAGAAGCAAGGTCGGCAAACACGCCACTAAGATCGAGAATAGCGACGAAAAAGCAAAATAGTGCTGCGTTACGAAAGAAAGCTTAAAAGCCGCGGTTATGATTTGATCATCGGCGTGGATGAGGCAGGCAGGGGCCCCTTAGCCGGGCCGGTGGTGGCAGCAGCAGTGATCTTAAAAAGTTTTCGGTTTACTAACCGCGTTGATGATTCTAAAAAGCTAACAGCAGCCCAGCGCAAAGCGGCGTTCTTTGAAATAAAAAACAAATCCCTGTACGCGATAGCAGCAGTGGGGCATAAGCAGATCGACCGGATCAACATCCTGCAAGCGACAAAGCTTGCCATGCAAAAGGCGATCTTAAGATTGCTGAAAAAATTAAGCCCCACCCAGCGAAAGCGCGCGTTTGTGATCATTGACGGTAATATGCGGTTTGATCTGGACCTTCCTTACCAGAGTATTGTCAAGGGGGACAGTAAATCTTTAAGCATCGCCGCTGCTTCTATACTGGCCAAAGTAAACAGGGACGCACTGATGGAAAAATACCACAAGCTTTACCCGCAATACGGTTTTAATAAACATAAGGGCTATCCTACGCTGGCGCACCGCATGATCTTAAAAAAAATAGGGCCTGCGGCCATTCACAGAAAGAGTTTTCTAAAGTGCCTGGAAAAAATTTAGATTTCGGCAAAGAAGCGGAAGATGCGGCAGTAAAATTTTTAAAGGCGCGAGGGTATAAGCTCATCAGGCGTAATTATAAAAGTAAATTCGGCGAAATTGACATTGTCGCCGATGATAAAGGCGTTATCTGCTTCGTGGAGGTAAAGGCCAGGCATTCGGCATTGTTCGGTTCTCCCGGAGAAGCGATATCCCGGCATAAGCAAAGACAGATTTCTAAAGCCGCGCTCTGCTATTTGAAAGAAAATAACCTGCTTGAACACTCGGCGCGCTTTGATGTCGTAACGCTCTTATATGCTCAAGATCCACCGGAGATAGATCTGATTAAAAATGCTTTTGAGTTAAGCTATGGAATATAAAAATCAAAATCTAACTAAATACTTAGATGACCTTTCCGCCAGGCTTCCTGCTCCGGGGGGAGGATCGGCAGCGGCCTTAAATGCAGCTATGGGGGCAAGCCTGATCAGCATGGTAGTTAACTTTACTCTGGGTAAGCCCAAATACGCGGCCTTTGAAAAGGAGCTGAAGGATATCCTGGCTAAGTCCGAGAAATTAAGGAAGGATCTCCTGGATTTGGTGGACCTGGATGTGGTTGCCTATCAAAGCAAGGATATCAGAAAAGCATTGGATGTGCCGCTTATGCTGGCCAGGCTAAGCTGTCAGGCAGCCAAATTATGTCCGCCGTTAATAAAAAAAGGCAATATTAATTTAATCAGCGATGTCGCGGTAGCGGCAATTCTTTTGGAATCGGCTTTTGTTTGCGCCGGTTTTAGTATAGAGATCAATTTAGAAAGTTTGGGCCAGAAGATACTGGCCCGGGGAATCAGAAAAGAAATGCAGCAGATGAATACAATTGTCCAGAAAATACGTAAAAACACGGAGGCCAGCGTTGGCAAAATTATTAGAGGGTAAGCTTTTAGCCGAGAAGATCAAAGAAGGGATCAGGCGCGAGGTCGCTTCTTTGAAAAGCAAGCCGGTCTTAGCCAGCATCATGATCGGCGAGAATGCCGGAGCGGCAAGCTATGTAAAATCACAGCAGAAACTTGCCGAGGCCCTCGGCATAGAATATCAGCTGCATAAATTAAGCGAGGATACTCTGGAAGCGCATTTAATCGATTTTATCCGGAAATTAAACGTGAATAAAAGCGTGCATGGGATTATCATCCAGATGCCTCTTCCCCATCAGATAGATTACAAAAAAATCAGCCAGTTTATCCTCCCTGCAAAGGATGTAGAGGGGATGCATCCGGCAAATATCGGAAAGATCCTATCCGGCCGCGCGAAAATCTTGCCTTGCACACCCGCGGCAGTAATGGAATTACTGGATGCCAGCGGGGTGGATTTATATGGGAAGGAAGTTGTAATTGTGGGGCACAGCGAGATAGTCGGTAAACCATTAGCGCTTTTATTATTGGAAAAGTTTGCCACGGTTACAGTCTGCCACATCGGCACATCAAAGGCCGGAAAATTAGAGGAGCATGTTAAAAAAGCAGAGGTTTTAATTGTTGCTGTTGGCCGGGCTGGCTTGATTAAAGGTGAATGGATTAAAGAGGGCGCTGTGGTGATCGATGTAGGGATAAATCGCCTGGCTGATAAAATTGTGGGAGATGTGGAATTTGAAGCGGCGGGAAAGCGCGCCGCATATATTACCCCAGTTCCGGGAGGGGTGGGTCCATTAACCGTTACGATGTTAATGCGCAATTTAGTGGAAGCTGCCAAAGAGCAGCAATGTAGTATTTAAGAAAGGAGTAAGGCATGGAGAAGGATAAGTTCCCTTTTGGGGCGGCGGTAAAATTCGGATGGCAGAAGACCAAGGAAAACTTCTGGAGCCTTATCGCGGTTACACTGATCTGGATAGTAATCAGCAGCATGTTCAGCTATTCTTCAAAGAATTTTGAAAAAACTATGCCTTTTGCATATTTTATTATCCAGGTCTGCTCAACGGTGGTTAGTATGATCATGACTCTGGGAATAACCAGGATAGGCCTTAAGGTTTATGCCGGAGAGAAATTTGAAGTTTCCGAGCTCTTTGAAAGTTACCGCCTCTTCATCAAGTATTTTCTCGCTTCGATTCTTTACTTTTTGGCAGTGCTCGCAGGCCTTATTTTATTAATTGTACCGGGGATCATACTCATAATCAGGATGGGCCTTTATACCTATTTGATCGTGGATAAACAAATGGGGCCGGTTGAGGCACTTAAGGAAAGCATGAGGCTGACCAAGGGGAATGCCTTTAACCTATTCTTATTATGGTTCCTTTTGTTAGGCGTATTATTGCTGGGTCTTTTAGCTTTAATAGTAGGGATAATTGTGGCTATCCCCGTAACGGTATTAGCCTATGTTTTCGCGTACCGTTATCTGGAAGGCAAGAATCAGGTAGCGCAAAGCTTACCACAGGTTCCATAAAGGCTTAAAAATTATAAATGACTTTCAAAGAAAAACTGCAGGTAGGGAAGTTTTTGGTTACTTCAGAGGTCGGCCCAGCCAAAGGTATCCAGACTGAAAAATTACTGGAGGATGCCGAGCTTATCCGTACAAGGGTAGATGCGATCAATGTTACGGATTTACAAAGCTCGGTAATGCGCCTGGGTTCCCTGGTAGTAAGTTCCCTGCTTAAGCAAAAGGGTTTTGAGCCGATTTACCAGTTAACCTGCCGCGACCGTAACCGCCTGGCTTTGCAATCCGATTTATTATCCGCAGCCGCGTTGGGGATCGAAAATGTCCTGATTTTAACCGGAGACCACCCAGCCTTAGGTGATCACCCGGAAGCAAAGCCCGTGTTTGATTTAGATTCCGTTCAATTATTACAGGTAGCCAGGAAGCTCCAGGAAGGCTTTGATATGAAGGGAAATAAGTTAGATGGGGCTTTGCCGAAATTCTGCCTGGGCGCGGTAGTTAACCCGGGTTCAGACCCATTAGAGCCGCAGATTATGAAGATGGAGAAAAAGATCGTTGCCGGGGCAGAATTTTTTCAGACCCAGGCGGTTTATGATATAAAAACTTTTGAGAATTTTCTCTCTAAGATAAAGCATGTCAAGGTACCGGTTATGGCAGGGATCGTTTTATTGAAATCCGCGGGCATGGCCCGTTACATGAATAAGAATGTGGCGGGTGTATTTGTCCCGGATAACCTGATTAAAGAGATGGAGGAAACCAAAGATAAAGTGGCTACTTCAATTGAAATTGCCAGCCGCCTGATCAAAGAATTAAAACCTATGTGCCGGGGGATCCATATCATGCCCATTGGGTGGGATAAGGTGGTTCCGAAGGTGCTGGAGGCGAGCGGATTATAAATGGCCAGCCTACCCCAGATACCCGGAGCAAAGAAAAAGGGCGTATTATTATTAAGCTCCGAGGATGATTTTAAGAAGTTAGACGGGTATCTTATCAATGATACCGTTTGTATTGACGGCCCGGCTAAAGCGGCGCTTGGTCTGGCTAAGTTAATTCAGGAAAAACATAAAGTCGGCATCAAGATCATAAGCACGGATAAGTTCCAAGGAGAGTTGCCCGCGGATATTGAAGTGATTGACAGCCCGATCCAGGAGATTGTCGGCGAGGGCAGGGCAGAGGCGGTTAAATTTAAAGGCGGAAAAGCAATCGGCGTATGTTTAGTTATCTTTACGGATAAAGGAGAAGAAATGGCCGAATTACTTATACAACTTGGGACAAAAGGAACAGATACGGTATTAAATCTTACTAAAGACGCGTTAAATAAACAGATAGTTAAAAAAGGAAAAGATTCAGCGATTGCCTTTCCCGAAACCAATTATTATTTCCCGCTTATTAACGCGCTGCTTAACATTGAAGTAAAGACCCTGGTTGACTGCGAGGTTGCATTAAAGGAGGCAGAGGGTTTGAGTAAAAATATCCCGGCTAAGACCGGATTAAATATAGCCCCTTTAGGGGGGATCCTGAATAAGGGGGTGGCAACTCTGATTTGTGAAGAAATATTAGCGGCTTTATCTATCGCAAATAATGAACATCCTAAAGGCGGCATAGGGTTTATACCCGATAATATTTTGCGCTCTCTGGGCCTTCAGTTAGTTGACGGCAGAATTTCCGGGATTGCCGTAATCCTTGGGCCGGCCAAGGATGAACAGGCAGCTGTGGATTTAATCCGCGATTTTCAATCTAAAAGCATTGTCAGCCTGCTGGCGGGCAATGTTAACGGCATTACATTTAAACAGCAGCTTGAGAATAAAGGGGTCCAACTGGGGCTGGAGAATTATATTGTCCCCCTGGGGGAGGATTATTTATCCGCGATTTACGCGGTGAATTTTGCGGTGCGCGCGCCTTTGATTTACGGAGGGTTTAAATCCGGCCAGTGGGAGGAGATCGCCAATTATATACGCAACCGCGTCTCGGCGTTTGTCCTGCTTTTAGGCCATGTTGACGAAGTTTTAGTGGCAACAGGATTAGGGGCTTTGGCTTTTGGCCTGCCGATTATTACCGATTTGGAGGTCCCGCAGCTAGGAAAGATAGATACTACTTTGTTTGAAGCTTTGGTTACGGAGAAAGATTACAATAAGCTGCCGTCTAAATGCATATTGACCCGCGGGATAAAAGTGAAGATGGCCCAGGTGGCTGTGCCTGTGCCGTATGCCGCGGCATTTGAAGGGGAGCGCGTGCGCAAGGAACAATTGGCGGTTGAATTTGGAGGCAAGGCCAGCGCGGCTATAGAATTCCTGAGCATGAAGGAGGAGGCCCTTATTGACGACGGTAAGGTAGAGTTGATCGGCCCTGATGTTGATCAGCTTCCTGCGGGGTCAAAATCCCTGCCCCTGGCCATCGCGGTAGATGTCTTTGGCCGCAAGATGCAGAAGGATTTTGAGCCGATCTTAGAGCGACAGATCCACCGTTTTGTAAACTATGCCATGGGGCTTATGCATATGGGCCAGCGCGATATGGTCTGGATCAGGATCTCCAAGGATGCCTTTGCCAAAGGTTTTAGGCTTAAGCACCTGGGGGTTATCCTGCACGCCATGCTGCATCAGGAATACAGCGCCATAGTGGATAAGGTACAGGTCAGGCTTTATACTAACCAGGCGGATGTGGATAAGCTGCTTGCCGATGCTCAAAAGGTTTTCGACCAGCGTGATGAGCGCCTGAAAGGGATGACCGATGAGAGCGTGGATACATTTTATTCCTGTTTATTATGCCAATCCTTTGCCCCTAATCATGTATGCGTTGTTACCCCTGAGCGTTTAGGCCTATGCGGGGCATACTCCTGGCTTGACGCCAAGGCATCTTTTGAAATTATTCCTACCGGCCCGAATCAGCCGATTACCAAAGGGACTCTCCTGGACTCAAGGCTCGGCCAATGGGATAACATCAATGAATTCGTGCGGCAGAAATCAAACAAGACCATTGACGCGGTGAGCATGTATTCATTGATGAACGGGCCGCAGTCATCCTGCGGATGTTTTGAATGTATTGTGGCGATCGTCCCTGAAGCAAACGGAGTGATGGTTGTGCATCGCGATTATTCCGGGCTTACTCCTTCGGGAATGAGCTTTACCACTTTAGCCGGCTCAGTCGGGGGAGGGGTGCAGACGCCGGGATTCCTGGGTGTCGGGAAGCTCTATATATTAAGCAAAAAATTTATCTCGGCTGAAGGCGGATTAAAGAGAGTGGTCTGGATGCCTAAGGAGTTGAAAGAGATTTTAGGCGATAAATTAAAGAAAAGAGCGGGGGAGCTGGGGATGCCGGATCTATTGGATAAAATTGCCGATGAGTCAGTGGCAACTAGCTCTGAGGATCTCCTGGTTTACCTGGAAAAGGTGGCCCATCCGGCATTAACCATGGACCCGATTATCTAGATTTTACTTGACGCGCTGATTTTAGAGTATATAATATTTAAAGAATAATGAATAACCGTTACCTGCCTAAATTCGTAATTTCTACTGTTATAACATTATGCGTTTTTTGTTTTGCGGGTATGCTTTTCGCGCAAAGCAAACCAGCCGATTCTACCAAAGAAGGCATTTCTGCTGAAATGCGGGAGCAGGCCGTGAAATACCGGCAGGCAGGGCTGGAATATCAGCGCATGGGTAATCTAGAAATGGCGATGAGTTTATATCAGAAGGCTATTGTCATTGATCCGGGTTATGGTGTTACCTATAATGATTTAGGGGTTGTTTATGAAAGCGAAGGTTTGCTCCAGCAGGCAGAGGAAAATTACTTAAAAGCGATCAAGGTTGATCCCTCTTATCTAGGCGCTTATGCAAATTTGGCGCTGTTTTATGAGAATCAGCGAAAATTAGATAAAGCGGCATTTTACTGGGGTCAAAGGGCTACTCTTGGTTCGCCGGATGATCCCTGGACGCAGAAAGCGGTCAGCCGGCTTAATGAGGTCCGCACGGCTTTATCCAATCAGCCGGTTGCTTATGGCCGCGAAGATGATGTTTTAGGTTTACTGAAAGATGTTTCAGCTTCCAAATCCGTACTGAATAAAGATGATAAAGCGCTTGCCCTGGATCACTTTCGGAAGGCCAAGCTGAGTTTTAATAAAGGTGATCTGGCTGCGTCATTCAAAGAAGCATTGGATGCCCAGTACTTAGACCAGGATAACCCGGAGATTGAAGCGTTTATTGAGAAGACAGAGTCAAGGGCTCTGTCTCGATAGAGCAGCGTACCGCAAAAACCTCTTTCCTTATATTGCATTCCTTAACATTATAGTTAATGGTTGATAAGAGCCTATTCTTAATTGACACAACTGCATTCTGCTACCGGGCTTTTTATGCCTTAAGCGGCCTTGCTACCTCTTCGGGCCAGCCGACAAATGCCGTTTATGGATTCTTGAATATCCTGAATAAAATCCTCAAGGATCAGAAACCGGATTACCTGATTTGTTGTTTTGATGTTTCCCGCGACACCTTCCGCGTTAAAAAATTCGCAGAGTATAAAATACAAAGGCCGCCTATGCCTGACAGTTTAAGCAGCCAGATACCTGTGATCAAAGAGATTATCGCCGCTTACGGGATCCCTATCTTTGAAAAAGAGGGTTTTGAGGCCGACGACATTATTGCCGAGCTGGCCAGAAAGGCCGCTGCGAAGAAAATGCGCGTGACTATTGTCAGCTCCGACAAAGATATCCTGCAATTAGTTAATAAGCATATTGTGGTTTTTAACCCTTATAAGGAGAACGGCTTATTTTATGATGCCGCGGGCGTAAAAGAGCGTTTTGGGGTAGAACCCGCAAGGATCGCGGATATTATCGCGCTGGCCGGTGATGACGCGGATAATATCCCCGGTGTTCCGGGGATCGGGGAGAAGACAGCCGCAAGGCTTATACTGGATTACGGCACTCTTGATAAAATGCTCAAGCATATATCAAAGGTAGAGCCGGAGAAGATTAAGCAGGCGATATCCGAACACATCCAGCGCATAAAATTAAATAAGGAATTGGTTGATTTGCGCCAGCGCCTGGGCCTGAAGCTGGATTTAAAAAAAGCAGAAGTCAGGGAGCCGGATTACGCGGCGTTATCCCGGATTTTTAAGAAGTTGGAATTTAAAAGCCTGCTTAAAGCTCTTCCTTTAGAAGAAAATAAAACCGCTGAAGTTAAGCTGTATAGCTGCGATGCGGGACAATTAAAAGATTTACTAAGCCATTGCAATGAGCTTACGCTTTACGGCGGCTCAGTTGATGATCTGTTCTTTGCCATAGATGACAAATTTTTCAGCGCAAAGCCGGCCTGTGAAGAGCTGCGCGCGGCAATAGCGCAAGCCCGGATAAAGAAGACAGGCCATGACTTAAAGTCGCTAAAAGTTTCTTTGTTTAAAGAAGGTTTGATTTTAAATGGTTTGGATTTTGATATCATGATCGCTTCCTACCTATTAAACCCGTCGCGCTCAAGTTACGCGCTTACGGATTTGGCTCTGGAAAACCTGGGGGAATTTATCCGCGATGAAGGCCTGCAAACAAAAGATGGATTGGCTTTAGTGGTTAAATTAAAGCCGAAGCTTTTAAAGGCCCTGAAAGAAAAGGATTTATTCCGGCTGTTTAGCGACCTTGAGATGCCCTTAGTCAGCGTCCTGTCGCAAATGGAGCAGGACGGGATAAAGCTGGATTTAGAGTTGCTTAAAACCCTTTCCCGGGATATCGAGCATAGGTTGATAAAATTAATCGCGGATATTTATAAGGCAAGCGGCACGCAATTTAATATCAATTCTCCCAAACAGCTGGGCCAGGTGCTATTTGATAAGCTGAATCTTCCGATAATCAAGAGAACCAAAACCGGACCGTCTACTGATGAAGAGGTGCTGAAGCGCCTGGCGGATAAACATGAACTGCCCGTTCTTTTATTGGAGTACCGGCAGCTGACCAAGCTTAAGAATACTTATGTTGATGCTTTACCCAGGCTGGTAAATCCAAAAACCGGAAGGGTGCATACATCTTTTAATCAGGCCGGAACCGAGACGGGAAGGCTTAGCTCAAGCAATCCTAACCTGCAGAATATCCCGATTAAAACGGATATCGGCAGTAAAATAAGGCAGGCGTTTATCGCTTCAGGAAAAAAGAACTGCTTATTATCCTGCGATTATTCGCAGATAGAGTTAAGGGTGCTGGCGCATCTTTCCGGGGATGATACTTTGGTTAAGGCATTTCACAGCGATCATGATGTGCATCGCCTGACGGCTTCTTTGATTTACAATGTTCCTGAATCTGAGGTTAAGGATAGCATGCGCGAGACGGCTAAAAGGGTGAATTTCGGGATCATTTACGGCCAGAGCGCGTATGGTTTAGGCAGGGACCTGGAAATACCGGTGCAGCAGGCCCAGGATTTTATTGACGCGTATTTTTTACGTTATCCCAAGGTAAGGGATTATATCGACGCGCAGATCAAGAAGGCAAGGGATGAGGGGTTTGTCACCACACTCCTGGGCAGGAGAAGGTATATCCCGGAGATCAACAATAAGAATATGGGTATCCGGCAGTTTGCCGAGCGTCAGGCGGTAAATACTCCTATTCAAGGCACAGCCAGCGATTTGATAAAGCTGGCGATGATTAAGATAGCGGAGCAGATCAAAGAGAAGGGCTTGAAGGGTAAAATGATTTTACAAATTCACGATGAGCTGGTTTTTGACCTGCCGGTTTCCGAGCTGGATATTTTGGCGCGGCTAGCGAAAGATAAAATGGAGCATGTGATGAAACTGGATGTGCCGATAAAGGTGGATATGAAAAAGGGCGCCAATTGGCTGGAGATGGAGGCAATCAGATGAAGATAGTTATGGTTGCTTCAGAGGTAGTGCCTTTTGCCAAGACCGGAGGGCTTGCCGATGTGGCAGGTGCTTTGCCTATTGCCTTAGAGGAGCTCGGGTGCGAAGTGATTATAGTCATGCCTGGATACAAATGCGTAAAGGGTATATCATCTTCGCTTGTGGGCAAGAAAATAAAAGTTTACTTTATAGAAAACGACCTTTATTTTAACCGCGCCGGACTGTATGTGGATAAACAGGGAGATTATAAGGATAATTTGGAGAGATTTGCTTTCTTCTGCCGCAGGACGCTGGATCTATTAAAAGAGATAAATTTTGCGGCCGATATCCTGCATTTGCATGACTGGCAGTCAAGCCTGGTCGCCGTTTATTTAAAAAATCTATACGCTAAACAGGCTTTTTACGGCAGGATGAAAAGCATCCTGACCATTCATAATATCGGCTATCAGGGCCTGTTCCCCGGAGATGATTTCGCGAAGCTTGGCCTGGATGAGAGCCTTTTTAATATTTCCGGCCTTGAATTTTATAACCGGGTAAACCTGCTTAAGGGCGGGATAATCTTTTCGGATTTTATCAATACTGTCAGCCCGACTTACGCTTTGGAGATCCAGAAGAAAGAGTTTGGTTTCGGCTTAGAGGGCCTGTTAAGCCGGCGTAAGAATGTCTTAAGCGGCATATTGAACGGCCTGGATTATTCTATCTGGGACCCTGATACGGATAAATTTATTATCAAGAATTTTTCTCAAGCGACTATAGAAAATAAGGTTTACAATAAAGCCGAGCTGCAAAAAATATGCGGCCTGGAGGTTAATAATGATATTCCGGTTTTGGGGATTGTTTCGCGCCTGGCAGAACAGAAAGGTTTTGATATCATCGCGGATGGTCTAACGGATATCTCTAAATTGGGCGCGCAGTTAGTTATCTTGGGGACCGGTAACTTAAAGTACCATCAGATCCTGGGTGAAGCGGCCAGGAAGCATCCTAAAATGATTTCTTTAAATCTGAGATTCGATGACCCTCTGGCGCATAAGATCTACGCGGGCAGCGACATCTTTCTTATGCCTTCAAGTTATGAGCCCTGCGGCCTGGGGCAATTGATCAGTTTGCGTTACGGGACGATCCCGCTTGTTTTTAAGACCGGGGGCCTGGCAGATACCATAAATAAGGATAATGGTTTTGTTTTTTCCAGGCATACCAAAGATGACCTGCTTAAAACCGTTAAGAGGTGTCTGGCAGCCTTTAAAGATAAGAAAAAGTGGAGCGCTTTAATGAATAATGCCATGCGGTGCGATTTCTCTTGGGAGGCTTCCGCTAAAAAATACATCCAGCTATATGCCAAAGCAAAAGAAGGATAAATTTGTAATAGGGGTCACCGGAGACATGGGAAGCGGTAAGAGCACAGTCGCCAGGATGTTTAAAAACCGCGCTTGCGAACTGATTGATGCCGACAGGGTGGCGCATCAGTCTCTTTACCGGGGAGGGCCGGTTTATAAAAAGATCGTAAGTTTTTTCGGGCCGCGCATTCTTAAGGCCGACAAAAATATTGACCGCGCCAAACTTGCAGGGGTCGTATTTATTCATAAACCCGCTTTGAAAAAACTTGATTCCATCGTGCACCCGGAGGTAAAAAAGGAAATTTTCCGGCGGATCAGGAATTCTGCAAAAAGGATCGTTATATTGGACGCGGCATTGATCATTGAGGCAGGCTTAAGGAGGAAGCTTGATAAATTGGTGGTGGTTA
>JBAZQO010000061.1:0-5287 GCA_041645145.1 Candidatus Omnitrophota bacterium | reverse complement strand
TTATTGGGGATGCCGATAATATCGCTGAGGATAAAGAGATCCTGATCAAGAAGGATGAGTTCTACAAGCCTATAAAACAGAGGGAAGTGGCGCAAATGGTCTCCGGCTCCAGCCGTTTAATCTGCACCCAGATAAAGGAAATCGTCCAGCGAAAAGTAGCGCTTTATGAAATTGATCATTTTATCATGGCCGGCAGGACATTATTGACCGATGGTTTCATTGAAATGATGGAGAGTGTTATCGGCATACCGGTAAAGATCGGCCGCATAAGTAACCCGGAGATTTCCGCTTTCATCAAGGAAAACAGCGATTTATCCGGGCAGAAATACCTGACTTATCTTACTTGCCTTGGGATGATCTGCGAAGAACTTGAGAACAAGACTGTGGGGATTCTGCCGATAGTCAAGCCTGCCCGCAACCTGATCATCAAGGCATTAAACCGCTTCAGAGAAGTTTATCAGGAGTATTTTTAATCCACCGGAACCGCGATGTCTTGCTCTCGGGATATTGTTCGCGTGCGAAATTTTTCGCCGTGCGCTACGGTTTACGACTCACTCCCGGACAGACTTACGCTTGAATGAAAGTCCTCCGTTCGTCGTAAATCCTTGCGCACAATTGCCGAAAAATTTCTAATGCACGCTACACAATATCCGTCGGCAAGACATCTACGGCGTTCGTTCATTTTACTTCCGCAAATTAACTTTACAAAAAAATAGAAGGTGATAAACTAATTAATAAGATGAATAAAATGGGACGCGGTTTCACCTTAATCGAAATAATCATAGTCATCATCATCGTCGGGATACTTGCGGCTGTAGGTGTTAGCCAATACTCTAAAACAGTGGAAACAAGCCGCGGCGCTGAAGCAAGGCAGAACTTAGGACAAATGCGCCAGCTTGCCTACCAATATTACCTGGAGAATGGGACGGTGACTGGCATAACATACGCCAATGTAAACGTAGGTACGGCCTCTAATCAGCTCCCTTCTTATGGCAATTGCAGAGACACGTATTATTTTGCTTATCGAACCGGTGTTGACGCGTATGGGTGGTGGGGGCAGGCGGATCGCTGCACCAGCGGGGGGAAAACTCCGCAAGGGGCGGCCGGATATATAGCGTTGCGGGATAGTTTTGGAGGGCCTTATACCACTCCTCCTTATGTTTGGTCAAGTCCCGCAGGCTATTGAAACCGAAGAATGATGAAAAAATTCCGGGGACACAATACTTAATTAAGATCCCTACAGCTAAACGCTGCGAAAATTTGTGTCGCTTTGCGCCTAAAATTTTCTTGCAGCTGTAGGGATAATTCGGCCATACAACTTAGCTTCACTATCGTTCGCTAAGTTGTGGCCTCATTATTTTTGTTGCCATTTGGCCAGGTATTTTATATAATATAGGCATGATGGATATACTTAAACCATATATACTCAGCTTTATCCCGATGTTTGTGGCGGTGGATGCGATCGGCAATATTCCTATTTTCCTGTCTTTGGTTGAGAATTCTTCTAAACCCCAGAAGAATAAGATAATCCTGGACGCGGTTACCACTGCTACGATATTAGCGATTATTTTCGTATGCATAGGAAAATGGGTTTTTTCGCTTCTAGGCATAACTATACCTGATTTTCAGATTGCCGGCGGAGCCCTCTTATTTGTTATTTCAGTGCGGCTCTTGTTGCCGGGCGCGCAGAAAAGCGTATTAACCAGCTCCCGGAATAAAGATATGGGCGTATTTCCTTTGGGCACGCCTTTAATTACAGGTCCTGCGGTGTTGACTACTACGCTTATAATGATGAACAGTTTCGGCGCCCTGGCTACTTTAGTTTCTTTAATATTAAACATGTCTTTTGTCTGGCTTACCCTGGTTAAGGCGGATGCGCTTATGAAGGTTTTTGGCTCAAGCGGCACGCGGGCATTCTCAAAGATAATGTATATATTACTGGCGGCAATTGCCGTGATGATGATCAGGCGCGGCATAACCGGAGCTTTCCTTTAAAAATGATGCGCAAGGTTTTAACATTTATTATGGCGGGCGGAAAAGGGGAGAGGCTTCTGCCTCTGACCAATGACCGTACTAAACCGGCAGTCCCTTTCGGGGGGATCTACCGCATTATTGATTTTACTTTAAGCAATTGTATTAATTCTGGGTTACGTAAAATATATGTCCTGACGCAGTATAAATCTGCCTCTTTGCAGAGGCATATCCGCCTGGGATGGAATTTTCTGCCTTCCGAGTTAGGACAGTTCATTGAGTTGCTTCCCGCGCAGCAGCGTGTCGGGGACTCCTGGTATATGGGCACTGCCGACGCGATCTACCAGAATCTTTATACCCTGGAAATGGACAGGCCGGATGAGGTCTTGATCTTGGCCGGGGATCATATTTATAAAATGAATTATTATTCCATGATCGATGTGCACCGCGAGCAAAATGCGGACCTGACGGTTGGAGTAGTAGAGATGGATAGAAGTAAGTCCAGGTATCTGGGTGTGGTTGAGGCGGACGCGGAGGGCCGGGTTACGGGCTTTTACGAAAAGCCGGCAGAACCCAAGACTATTCCCGGAAAGCCGGATAAGATTTATGGTTCTATGGGGATTTATGTATTCAATCAGTCTGTCCTGATGCAGGAGTTGCTCCAGGATGCCAAAAATAATAAATCTTCGCATGATTTCGGCAAGGATATCATCCCGCAGATGTTAAAGAAGGGGATGAAGATCGTGGCCTTTGATTTTCGCGATAAGAATAGAAATGAAGAGTATTGGCGGGATATCGGGACCATTGACGCTTATTATGAAGCGAATATGGAGTTAATCCAGGCCAATCCCACATTTAATCTTTATGATCAGGAATGGCCGGTGAGGACCTTTCAGGAGCAGTATCCTCCGGTAAAGACCGTGCACGCGGGGGATAAAGAAGAGGGAAGGGTGGGCCTGGTGCTTGATTCCATAGTTTCGGAGGGCTGTGTAGTTTCCGGCGGACGCGTGCAGCGTTCTATTCTTTCTCCGAATGTCAGGATAAACAGCTTTTCGGAGGTCTATGATTCAATCCTGATGGAAGGTGTTAATGTCGGCAGGTATGCCAAGATCAAGCGGGCGATCATTGATAAAGATGTAAGCATTCCGGAAGGCATGGTTATCGGTTACAATTTAAAAGAAGATAAGAAAAAGTTTTTTGTCAGTGAATCAGGAATTGTCGTTGTGGCCAAAGGCACAGAAATCAAATAGGGACGTTTCTGGATTCAAGGCAAGAACTGTCCCCAAAATATATGATAAGAAAAGCGAAAATTAAAGATATAAAACAGATTCAGGGGATGATCGGCTGTTTTGCCAGGTTGGATGTCATGCTGCCGCGCTCGCTGAATGAGCTTTATGAGAATATCCGGGATTTTTGGGTTTATGAAGACAAGGGTAAGGTGGCTGGTTGCGCTGCCTTGCATATCTCCTGGGATGATTTGGCGGAGATCAAATCCCTGGCAGTTGTTAAAAATAAACAGGGAAAAGGCATTGGCCGGGATTTGGTGACCGCCTGCCTTGCGGAAGCCAAAGTCATGGGAGCAAAGAAAATCTTCGTGCTTACCTATAAACCGGGATTTTTTAAGAAGTTAGGTTTTAAAAGGATCAAACACTCCAGCCTTCCGCATAAAATCTGGGCAGAGTGCATCAACTGCTGTAAATTCCCCGACTGCCGGGAGATCCCTCTTCTAAAAATCTTGTAAAATAATCTTTTTATGTTATAATTTTTGCATTAACTAACGGGAGGAAAATTATGGATTATTTGCTGACTGATGAACAGAAGATGATTAAAGAGTTGAGCCATAAGATCGCCGAAGAGAAGATTCGGCCGGTTGCCGCAAAATATGATATCAGCGAGGAGTACCCCTGGGATGTTTTGAAGGTTATGGCAGCGTCGGATATGTTTGGTTTGTTTATCCCTGAAGAATACGGTGGTCTGGGCACCAGCATAATGAATTTGTGCTTGGCTACCGAAGAGTTTTCCCGCGCCTGCGGCGGTATCGCGGTTTGCTATGCAGCCAGCGCTTTAGGTACCCTCCCGATTGTTTTATGCGGGAATGAGGAGCAGAAGAAAAAATACCTGCCGGATTTAGCGAGCGGCAAAAAGGTGGCGGCATTTGCCATTACCGAGCCCGAAGCTGGTTCTGATGCTTCAGCAATCAAGACTACCGCTAAAAAAGAAGGGGAGCATTACATCCTGAACGGTTTAAAGCATTTTATTACCAATGGCGGCGACGCGGAAACTTATGTTGTGATTGCTATGACCGATAAGACAAAAGGCGCGCGCGGCGCTTCCGCGTTTATCGTGGAAAAAGGAACGCCCGGATTTACCTTCGGCAAAAAAGAGGATAAGTTTGGGATTCGCGCATCAAGCACCCGTGAGCTTATCTTTACGGATTGCAAAATCCCCGCTAAAAACCTGTTATCCAAAGAAGGCATGGGTTTTATCGTGACCATGCGCACTTTTGATATGTCGCGGCCGGGGGTTGCTGCCCAGGCATTAGGTATTGCCCAGGGTGCGCTGGAATTGGCGGTAAAATATGTGCGCGAAAGAGTGCAGTTCGGTAAATCCATCTCCAGTTTTCAGGGAATCCAGTGGATGTTAGCGGATATGGCCACCGAAGTCGAAGCTGCCAGAGCCCTGGTTTATTCCTGCGCCAGGATGGTTGACGCCGGAATTAAGGATGTGGCTAAAGAATCGGCAATGGCTAAAATGTATGCCTCGGATGTTGCCATGAAGGTTACGGTGGATGCCCTGCAGTTATTCGGCGGATACGGCTATATGAAAGATTATCCGATCGAAAAATATGTGCGCGACGCCAAGATCACCCAGATCTACGAGGGGACAAATCAGGTGCAGCGCAGCATTATCGCTTTGCAGTTGATTAAAGAAATGGCTAAGTAAGAGATGAATATAATTGTTTGTATAAAACAGGTTCCGGAAACGACCGAGGTAAGGATAAACCCTGAAACCAATACGCTGATACGTGAGGGGGTGAAGTCGATCATCAATCCCTTTGATATGTACGCCATCGAAGAAGCGCTGCGCCTTAAAGAAAGATTCGGCGGTAAGGTCAGCGTAGTCACTATGGGTCCTCCTCAGGCAGAGGCAGCTTTGCGCGAGGCAATCTCCATGGGAGCTGATGAAGGTTTTTTAGTTTGCGACCGCGCATTTGCCGGAAGCGATACCTGGGCAACCAGCTACACCTTGGCAGGCGCAATCAAAAAGCTGGGGCAATTTGATTTAATTATCTGCGGCAAGCAGGCCTCAGACGGTG
>JBAZQO010000060.1:0-5312 GCA_041645145.1 Candidatus Omnitrophota bacterium | reverse complement strand
ATAATGGCCGGCAAGCCGAATCTGGCTTATGAGGAAATCCAGGGTTATGTTGATGCTGATGATTTGTTCCTTGGCCGCCTGGGCTTTGATGATGTTTTTGCTTTAAGGGTTAAAGGCGACAGTATGATCGATGCCGGGATATTGGATAGCGATGTCGCTATTATCAAGAAACGCCCCAATGCCGACAATAATGATATAGTTGCCGCGTTATTGGATAATAATGAAGTTACTTTAAAAAGGCTGCGTAGTAAAGCCGGTAAGTTTCACCTGGAAGCCGCTAACGCGAATTACCCTCCAATTTTTGAAGAGTTTAAGGTCATCGGAAAGCTGATTACCGTAATTAGGAAGTATTAAACATGCAGCAAAATAGTTTTAGCCCTAAGGCGCGCTGGGACAGGTTTGAGCCGGATGCCTTAAATGAGCGCATTGAGGTCCTGGCTTATTTTAAGCACGCCAGGATCTTTCCCCGGAGTTTTACCTGGCATGATAAAGAATATAACATTGAAAATATCACCTACAACTGGCAGGAACGCGTTGGCCAGGCCTTGATCAACTACTTTTCCGTGCTTTGCGCGGGCCAGCTTTATCAAATATCTTTTGATAATTCCACCTTCCGCTGGCAGATAGATAAACTAATCCAGTAGAATCCCGGTAAGTCTAATGAAAAGCCCCAAAATCAGGGCAATTGGGGTTACCTGTGGCAGCCTTTCCTGGGGCATCTATCAGCCTTTACTCAGGGAAGAAATCCGCAGGGAGGGGCTTATTCAGGCCCTGGACCGCATAAATAACCGCTTTGGAGAGGGGTCAATTTATCCCGCAATCACGGTTTTAACCCGCTACTAAAATCTTTAATTAAACGCAAAAAATCCCGGGAAACTGCCGCATAAATCATGCCTGAATTGTTAAGCTTAAAAAACAGCGGTAAGTTTAAGTAAAGAAGATTTGCCTTTTCCACAGCTTAAAAACATAATTAAATAACCCTTTGTCCCTCATTGGCTTAGATACACTTACGCAAGATTAGCAAGTTAACATAAGATATATTATAGGAAGTACACCTATGGGGTGAAATCGAACCAAAACGCCCTTATGATAGGCGCTCAAGCCGGATTTTGGCTATTGTTCATCTAAGGTTTTATGCTTGATTTGCTGGTTTTTCGGTAGGATTCTGGCGGGAACTGATCACGTATTGGCCGCCCTGTATTCTTATGGTGGATCCGGTAGTTATTCCTTTTGCGATCAGGCTATGCGCTTTCCTAATGATCCGGCTAAAGGTTTGCTGGGATATACGCATGGATTTAGCTGCCTCTTTCTGTGTCAAACCCTGATAATCTGCCAGCCTTAAAGCTTCAAATTCGTCAATTTTAAGCTCTACCTCATCAGGCCTTCCCGGCCTGCCTCTGGGGCTAAATTGGCTTATTTTAGGGTCAATTTTGACTATCCTGTACTTCCTAGGCCTTCCTCGAGGACGCATTTACTTACTTTTACCTACTCTTAACGCCAGGTTTATTATGAGTACCTACCTGCAATCAATGTGTATTTATTACGAGTACTTACCTATAAATAGCAATTTTTTAGGGGACCTGTTAAACAGAAACAGGTCCCCTAAGATTTATACTTTATAAACTTTATCGTGCTGCCTGACCCGGGAGGCTACTTGCAGCCCTATTTCATCGCCTTTTTTGGCGCTGGAAATGTCTACCCGGTCAATCTGCATGGAGGTTATGATCTGAGTAAGGTCTGTGGTATGCCCCTTTATCTTTACCGTCTCTCCCATTGCCAGCGGGGCCTTTAATTTGATTACCGCGGCCTGCACGTGCGGAAAATAATGGGTGATTGAACCTATAAGCTTACCTTCTTTTTTTACGGCTTTCTTCGCCGCCGGCCTTCTTTTTGCTGCAGCCCTCTTCTTTACAACCGGCTTTTTTCTAACGGCCTTTTTTACCGTTTTCTTTACCGTTTTTTTCGCCGCTTTCCTGACTTTCCTTTTCTTTTTTAAAGCCATAGCGACACCTCCTTATAGGATTATCCTTATTTAAAGGATCACTTTCTTAGAAATTTCTGTTACAACCGGTATGCGGCAGTATAGGCCTAAGGCAGCCTGCATGATCCCCCAGATTGATACTAAAAGGAACAAGGCATACCCGAAAACTCCGATCAACCACCCTAATAAAGGTATGATCGAGAGTATGAATGCCACAACTTCCATGACAAAAAGCACAAGGCCTTGCCTGGCATGGTAAAGGGCGAATTTGTTGGTTTTCTTTAAGGCCAGGGTTATTATACAGAGAAAAGAAACATAGGAGATTACGGCAAAAAATTTGCCTTCGCGAATTTCCTGTTCATCCTGCGGGTTTGTCATAGGTATTTTCCTCAAAATAAATTACTTATTCACTTCCAGTAAAGAATCCCTGGAGCCGTATGGATTTAACTGGTTTGTGGGGTTAGCGGGGTCCTCAATCCAGTTACCGTCAATAACAAAACGGTAGCGGTAGGAGCCTTTGTTCAGGTTTAAACGTTTGGTCCAGCAGCCGTTATTCTGTTCCATGCGGCTATTTTCATCCAGCTTCCAGTTGTTGAACTCACCGGCTAAATAAACTTCTTTCGCGTCGGGGGCCTCTACCGTAAGAGTGATTGTGTTTAATTTCGGCAAGGTTTCTTTAAGGATTTCCTTCATGCGTTTTTCCATGCTTTTTTCCAAAGCCTGGGATGGCGCGGGCGCGTTTTCCTGGGTAATAATTTCGCGGGAAAGCGAAAAATAATCCTTTGCCCCGCGGCAGTATTTATCATAGGTAAGAATGTGCAGTCCTTCGTTCTGCGACTCTTTTAATTTTACGTTTACGTGGATGATATTGGAGAACATCTTGTTTTTGTAATCGGTTTTGATCTTTTCAAGCATTTTAAAGGAATGTCGCAGGCGGGAGTCGAAGTTAGTTACCAGCACGCGAAAATCCACATTGTGGCTTAGCCTTTCCTTCACCAGGTTGATAATGCCGTTTAGCTGGCTTAAGCCTTCCAGGGAGAATCTGCTTGCCTCAACAGGGATAATTATTTCACCGGCCGCGCGGATGGCATTAATGGTCAGGATCCCCAGGTTAGGCGGACAATCGATTAAAATATAGTCATAGTTTCCCTTAAACTCCTTTAAAATCTCCCAGAGCCGGGATTCACGGCCGATTTCACCGCTTAGTTCCTGCTCTAAGGTGCTTAAGACTATTGAGGATGGCGCGATATCAAAATTTTCATCCAGATTCTGGATGATCTCTTCAATCCGGGATTTCTTGTGGCTGATCTTGGAAAGGACATTATACATACTTAAATCTGCCTTAATATTAAGGCCGCTTGTGGCGTGCGCTTGCGGATCAAGGTCAATAAGCAGGACTTTGCGGCCGCCTGAAGCAAGTGATGCGGCCAGGTTTATGGATGTAGTTGTCTTGCCGCAACCGCCTTTTTGATTGGCAATTGAGATAATACGCATGAGCTCCTCCTTAAAAAATTATTTTAAAACCCTTATGTTATCAAGATAAACTATTCCCGATTTCTGGCGGGCGTTCCACTCTTCGATGGTAAAAGCCAAGCTCTTCATCTGCCGCCAGTCATTCATTTTTGTAAAGCGGCTGAAATCTATTCTTTGGTCAGTCCATTTGCCCGGAATATCTTTTACGTAAACCTCGCCTCTTTCGTTAAAGCGGTTGACAAACTCCACCTTTAAAGAAATAACATCTTTGGGGTTGGTTTTTCTTACCGCGAAGGCCAGGGTTTTGTATCCGGCTAAGCTCAGTTGTTTTAAATTCAGGGAGAAGGTTTCTTTCCTGGCGGGGTCAAAATTGAAGTTTATCTTTGCCGCATCCTGATACAATAATAAGGCGATTTGCGCACCGCTCCTGCGGCTATTGATATTATAATATGTAATGCCGCCGCCTAAGACAAAAATTATCAACCCGGCAGCCAGAATAAAATTCCGTACCGGCTTAGGATAAGATTTTAACCTGCGTTTTTTCTTTGATGATTTTGAAGAGGCATCCAGGTAAATGTTCGCCAGATGCTCATAGATTTCTTTCTTGTCCATTTGAATCTATTTTATAACACAAAACCTTATCTATGTCAAGGAGTTAAGGGGTTTTTTAGATACTCAGGCGGTTTCTGGCCGATAAAATGATAAAAATTATTTAAATGCTGCCTGAAGAGGAGGTCAAATGACCCATCCGGGTCTTCCCCGTACCACCAGAACCAGTCGCTTCCTTCCAGGATGTACATTTGTTTCCAGGCCAAAGCACTCGGTTCCTTTGTTTTTGCAAGGGCCTTTCTGGCTTGCGTAAGCAGCTCCCAGGCCCTTACTTTGTATGGGTTGCCTATCCATTTTCCGAATTCGCCGTAAATCCAGGAGCCCGCGCTTAAGTGCTTAATTTCCAATTTCGCCGGATTATTTTTCAGGTATTCACTTACGGTTGTAGTCTTAACAAAGTCAGCTTCGCTTAGGCGCTTATAAAATAATTCCAGGAAGTCATGGCCGTCATTCCTGAAAAACTCCCAGGCATTTTCTCCGTCCATGGCAATGGTAACCAAAGTTTCCTTACCCTTAAATGCCTTGTGGATTTTCTCAAGGTGTGACATGAAATCATTTACCGCGTCCTCCTCCTTCATCTTATGGTAAGCAAAACCGATCAGATCTGAAAGGTTGCGGTCGCGAAAAACAATATTAAGCGCCCCTCCCTTCCTTTTTAACAGGGCAGGCTGATAAAGCAGTTTTGTATCCCGTTTTTTTGACTTTAGAGATTTAAATAAGATCGCTTCATCGGCAACGATCCATTTTATGCCGGATTCAATGATAGCGGGCAGGATATGCTCGCTTACCGCCTCCTCCGACGGCCACATGCCCAGCGGCGCGCTGTCAAATCTTTGCTTATAAAATTCCACCGCGCTTTTTATATGCTCCCTGGCATCCTGGGGATAACTAAATTCTTCTTTGGGCAGGGTTGTTTTTTTGTTTGCTTCTTTGGCAACATTGGTGCTGCATAGTAACGGCAAAATGGGATGATAATATGGGGTAACGCTTATTTCAATCTGGTTATTCTGTTTAAAAAGACGGTAAGTGGGGATGATCTTCTTTAATATCTCCAGCTGTTTATCCAGGACAATCTGCTTGTCCTCTTCGCTGAAAAACCTTTCCTTAAGCATTATTTTCTTCAGCTCCGGAATATTCTGGCGGAATGACGGGTCAATCCAGGCCAGATTAAAACATAGCTGCAGATCAAGGTAATCCTGGGTAGAGAATTCCAGGTTATGCTGTTTCCTGGAGTAAAGCGCGTAATAAC
>JBAZQO010000059.1:0-5547 GCA_041645145.1 Candidatus Omnitrophota bacterium | reverse complement strand
TTTAGAAGTACTTTGTCATTGCGAGGAGCGACAGCGACGAAGCAATCTAAAAAAGATTGCTTCGCAAAAATCGCTCGCAATGACACATCTCGTCGGAACGCTTCCGAGAGCTGAACTATTACCAAAATTTTGGTGGAGGTGCCCGGAATCGAACCGGGGTCCCTAAGTAATCTGATAAAAGCCGCTACATGCTTAGTCTGTCTTTTACGCTTACTCCTGAAAACTTCAGCAGACAGAATTTTTCAGGCCGCAGCCTTTTTGAATCTCGCTTCGGCCCAAAGGCTAATTTTCCGAAGCCAGCCTACTAACCGCTCAAACTCAAGCTATAGGCGAGCTTTGAGTTTAAGGCCTTCCTGTTTAATGAGGAAGGACTGCGAACGTCGGTACGCCCGCTGGGACCATTGCTGGCCTAAGCGGAGATACCGAAGCAGACGTTAGTCTGTTTGCGTTTAGTTGTGCAAGGATTTTTGACACGGCCAACCCTGCGTCCGCGGCATGCTGCTCTTACCCGGCTTACCTAAGTCGAGCCCTTTTCACCCCCATAAATTTTCTATTGTTTACTTCCTTCTCCCCTTCATCATCCTGCGCACTTCCCGGTCAGTTTCCCGGCTCTTGATATCTTCGCGCTTATCATAAAGCTTCTTGCCTTTACAAAGCGCTATTTCCATCTTAGCAAAGCCCCTATCATTAAAGTATGCCTTAAGCGGCACCAAAGCCAAGCCCCTTTGCGATAACTGGCTGATGATCTTGACAATCTCTCTTTTATGCAGCAAGAGCTTGCGCGGCCGCGCGGGCTCGACATTCAGGTAACTTGCTTCCGCGTAAGGGCTTATATGCGTGTTATATAAAATGATTTCATTATCTTGTGGAACGGCATAGCTATCATCTAAAGTGATCTTGCCGGCGCGCAAGGACTTGACTTCGCTCCCCTTTAATTCAATGCCGCATTCAAAAGCCTCTAATACCGCGTAATCGCGGCGGGCCTTGCGGTTAGTGGCGATAATTTTACCTATCATAGCATACCCAGCGTATAATATAAACTTAAAAATAGCGGCAAGGTCACTAGGCAAGCGACATGGCTAAAGAATACCCCCTGGCTGATCAAGAGGTCTTCTTTTTTATAGTGCCGGGTAATCACCGACAAAGAAGTTGCCGCAGGCACGGCTAATTGCATTAAAATCAAAAACCCCAGGAGAGCAGGAAGCCGGAATTTTAAAAGCAACACTAATCCCAATAGCGGCATAACAATCAGTTTCAATAAAATTATTAGCGTAATTGCCTTTTTATCGATCTGGCCTAAACGCATTGCGGCTAAACTCCCTCCTACTACCAGCATTGCCAGCGGCAGAGTGCAATCTCCCACTAAACGCAGCGGCTTGAGAATGACCTGCGGGATAAATTTATGCCCGCCCAAAAATATAATCAACAGGCTCAATATACAGGCAACGACCGGCGGGCTAAACAGGCTGCCTAATTCCATTTTTTTATTTTCCTGCGCGGAAAGCAAATACACGCCGAATGACCAGACTACCAGATTAAAACCCATTAAAAATAAAAATAAATAGGTGAGCATAGTATCTGCCTGCTCTTTTTGCAGTAATGCCGCAATTAATGCCAGCGGCAGATAGCCGGAATTCTGAAAAGCAACCAAACTAAGGAACTGCTTTTTGTGCTGGCTGCCGGGAATGAATCCGCTAAATATATATCCCAAGAGTAAACCGGCAAGCGTAATCAACAAGCTCAATAATGGGAAAAACCACCAGTGAGGATAAAGGCTGAAGCGGAAATCCTTGATTAACTGGCAAAAAACAAGAATCGGCAGGGTAACTTCCACCACTAAGCGGCTTAAGCTATCCAAACAGGCTTCTTTGAGCACGCTTTTTTTTACCAGAAAGAAGCCTAATCCCCCGAGCACAAAAATCTGCGCTACAGCCAACCCGCTAACCTTAAAAGAAGCAAAAAACATCCCTCCACCCCTGTTTTTATGGTAAATGCAAATATAAACTCCTAACCACGGAAAATCGCAAGAATTCATCGCCAAAGGCGATTTTCTTGGGAAAATTATTATACCAAGAAATTCCCTCTGCGGCAACGCTTTTATCTTCCCCCAAATCTCCTTTGAGCGAGCCCCCGCAGTTATACTTCGAGCGAGACCAAAATTATTCTTCTCGACTTTGCTCGAAGTATAATTTTGGCCGAGTCGAGAAGGAAAAACCTTGTCCTCGATTCGCCTCACCTTTATCCACAGGCTCACTCGAACACTATAGCGGTAGTTCGTAGACAAGGCAAGGATTGACAGAAGGCTAAAGCTAGGTTATACTTAAACAAATTTCGCGGGGGTGGCGGAATGGCAGACGCGCTGGTCTCAGAAGCCAGTGGGGCAACCCATGAGGGTTCAACTCCCTCCTCCCGCACTAAATTGTAATTCAATGGTGAGTTCTCCCGCCAATTGGTTATCTGCAAGGCGGGATCCCGTTTCCAAAAGGTTTAATCTAGGGAAACGGGAAAGTCTCTTCCTCCGCATTAAATTGTTGTGGGTTCTCCCGTTTCAATCATTTAACCTGGAAGAAACGGGATCCCGTTTCCAAAAGGTTTAGTCTAGAGAAACGGGAAACTCCCTCCTCCCGCACTAAATTGTAATTCAATGGTGAGTTCTCCCGCCAATTGGTTATCTGCAAGGCGGGATCCCGTTTCCAAAAGGTTTAATCTAGGGAAACGGGAAAGTCTCTTCCTCCGCAGTAAATTATTGTGGGTTCTCCCGCCAATTGGTTATTTGCAAGGCGGGATCCCGTTTCCAAAAGGTTTAATTTAGAGAAACGGGAAACTCCCTCCTTCCGCACCAATAATAATAGCGCCTGAAGGTTACAGACGCTATTTTTGCTGTAAGCGGAATTCCTATTTAGTTACCGCTTAAAAACCCCTTTGTTCATACCATGTATTGTAGTTGCCCAATTTATCGGGCCCAATAAATTTGGCAACTACAGGAGTTTGTCAGTGTTAACTAATTAAGTAAATTTTTTCCTAAACAGCCCCTTTTATTTACATTATAACCTACGGGTGTATTTTTTCTTCCCCGGCAAACCAATGACGGGTCTTATTAGAAAATTTAACCAGGCTAAGCATTATGGGCACCTCTGTCAGGACTCCAACGACTGTAGCCAGGGCCGCTCCGCTCTTTAATCCAAAAAGAGAAATCGCAACCGCAACTGACAACTCAAAAAAGTTGCTTGCCCCAATAAGCGCCGCAGGAGAAGCAATTGAATGCTCGATTCTCCACTTCCTTGCCCAGAAATAACCAACGGCAAAAATAAAATACGTCTGAAGAGTCAAAGGAATAGCGATTAAAAAAATGTGCAATGGGTTTTCGATTATAATCTTACCTTGAAAAGCAAAGAGCAAAACCAAAGTCAAAAGAAGGCCTAAAATCGTGACAGGTTTCAATATCTTCAAAAACACGTTCTCAAACCAAACCGCGCCTTTATATTTTATCAGCTGCCGCCTAGAAATATAGCCGCCCGCTAAAGGCACAACCACAAAAAGAATCGTAGAATATATTAAGGTATCATAAGGCACTGTGATTTGATTCACTCCCAGCAGAAATTTAACAATAGGGACAAAAGCTATCAAAATTACAAGGTCATTAACCGCAACCTGAACCAGGGTATGGGCGGGGTTTCCTTTAGTTAAATAGCTCCAGACAAAGACCATTGCCGTACAGGGCGCGGCTCCCAAAAGGATCGCCCCGGCTATATATTCTTTAGCCAATACCGGATTTATAAACGCGGAAAATAAGTATTTCAAAAAAATAACGGCAAACAAAGCCATAGTAAATGGCTTAATAAGCCAATTAACAACTAAGGTTATTGCCAATCCTTTTGGTTTCTTGCCGACTTTGACAATACTGGAAAAATCAATCTGCACCATCATCGGATAAATCATCAGCCAGATAAGGATAGCTACCGGTATATTAACTTTAGCTACCTCAATTCGATTCAGAAAATCTACTACTTGCGGAAACGCTTTACCGAAAAAAATACCGCAGATAATACATAAAATAACCCAGATAGAAAGATAGCGCTCAAAAACAGGCAGTTTTGCGCTAACGCTGTTTGTCGGCATGAGTTCCTCCTTAAATTCCCAAAGCCCCTGCGATCTCGCCCATAATTTTTCTGTTTTCAGAAAATTTTTGCTCGCGCGACAATAGTATGCAATTTTCTAATTGCTACAAAGCCGAGAAAACTTCAAAAAAGCTTTAATATATAAATAGCGGTATAATATACGCCCACTAACACAAATGTTGCCCCTGTAACTAAACGCATATAATATTCTAACCTTGTCAGTTTATGAAACCAATGGCTTAACGAAGCCACGCCCGCGGCAATCGCAATAGCAAACACTAATACCGACAAACCTATACCGATTCCGTAAATGAAGGGCAGCGTTACCCCAAACTTAGACTGAAGCGCAAGCGGAGGAATGAGGCTGCCACATTACTGGCCAAAGGACACGGACTTATCGAGGTTAATATACCCAGCCACAATGCCGAGCCAAAACCAATCAAAATATCTGTCATTTGGCTTCCTTCAGGAAATCAGCAACCCCGCTCTTTACATAATCAATAAATCTCTGCTTATTGCCGGCATACTCCCAGATCTTATCAAGATTAATCCATTTTATTTGCTTGCCGTCTTTAACCAATGATAAAATAAGCGATTTGGTGTAAAGCTGATAATCACTTCCATAGTGCTCATTGCCTTTATCTTCTACGTTTATAACTTTAAACTCCAACTTTCCGGACGCAAGCGCATCTTTGAAATTAGCTTCTATCGCCGCCTTTGAATACTGCTCAAGCTTATGGCAGATAGGACAACGCATAGTTCCATGAAAATAATAGGCGATAACCTTACCCGAAGATTTATCCTCTCCGGCAAAGACTGAAAAACTTGCGCTAATTGCCGCGACAACTGTCAGGATTATCAGAAGCGCCTTCTTCATTTTTTCCCCTCATTTCGTGAGGCGTTCTGTCAAAAGTTTTATCTTCTAATCTATCTAGTTAACGCTGAAAAACTCCTGTAGTTGCCCAATTTATGGGGCATCAACCGAAGCCTGATAAATCAGGCAACTACGATGAGCCCGATAAATCGGGCAACTACAATATATGGTATGAACAGAGGGGTTTTTCAGTGGTAACTATCTATCTTTTGTTTTTCCAGAATGTTGCGCCAATTGAGATACCCTCCCCCTTGTGGGGAGGGATAGGGAGGGGGAATTTTAAACGTTCTTCGATCTTTTGCGCCACCCCATCCAAATTCTCAAGGACATCGTTGTTCCAAAACCTTAAAGCCCCAAAGCCCTGGCTGCTAAACCATTCATCCCGAACGCTATCGCTCTGGTTCTGACAATGTTGTCCGCCATCAACATCTACAACTAATTTCTTTTCAAAACATACAAAATCAACGATATATGGGCCGATAACCGGCTGCCTGCGAAACTTAACGCCAAGCCCATCAGAACGAAGCGCCTGCCAGAGGGATTCTTCAGCTTCTG
>JBAZQO010000058.1:0-5571 GCA_041645145.1 Candidatus Omnitrophota bacterium | reverse complement strand
GAAATCGTGGAGTTAGCCAGAAAAATTGCCCAGGATTTAAAAAAATCCCTGGTTGCGGTCTATGACGACACTGGGGCTATCGGCAAACTTTACCGCAGGCAGGATGAAGTAGGCACGCTTTACTGCGTAACCGTGGATGTGCAGACATTGGAAGACAAACAGGTAACTGTGCGCGCAAGAGACACCATGCAACAAGAAAGAATCTCAGTAGATAAATTAAAGGAATATCTGACTAACCAACTTAATTAATACACAAGGAAAGGAAGGGTTTAAAAAGTAATGGCAAAGAAATACGTTTACTCCTTCGGCGACGGCAAAGCGGACGGAAATGAAAGCATGAAGAACCTCCTAGGCGGCAAAGGCGCAAACCTTGCCGAGATGGCCGGAAACAAGAACCTGATGCTGCCGGTTCCCCCGGGTTTTACCATCACCACAGAGGTCTGCACATATTATTATCAGAACAAAAAGAAATACCCCAAGGAATTAAAAGAGCAGGTGCAGAAAACCTTGGAAAAAGTAGAAAGATTAATGGGGAGGAAATTCGGCGATGCCGCTAACCCGTTGTTGTTTTCGGTGCGCTCCGGGTCCAGAAAATCCATGCCCGGAATGATGGAGACGGTTTTGAACGTCGGCCTGACCGAGAAAACAATCCCCGGCTTAATTAAACAGAGCATCGGCAACGGACGTTTTGTCTACGACGCATACCGGCGCCTGATCATGATGTATTCCGATGTAGTTATGGAGAAGGCCGCGGGCATTGAGCCAAAAGGCGATGAGGGGATCCGCAAACAGCTAGAAAAGATCATGGCTGATATGAAAAAGTCAAAAGGCTACACCAGCGATACGGATTTAAAGGTGGATGACCTGATAAAACTCTGCGCCGGGTTTAAAGCTAAGATCAAGGAAGTTTTGGGTTCGGAATTTCCCGATGAGCCGATGGAGCAGTTATGGGGAGGCATAGGCGCGGTATTTTCATCCTGGAACGGAAAACGCGCCATCAGCTACCGCAGGATCGAGAATATCCCGGATGAATGGGGCACGGCAGTAAACGTGCAAACCATGGTCTTCGGCAATATGGGCAATGATTCGGCAACCGGTGTTGCTTTCACGCGTAATCCCGGTAATGGGGAAAATAATTTCTATGGCGAATACCTAATTAACGCGCAGGGTGAAGACGTAGTCGCGGGTATCCGCACCCCGGCGCCTATCAATGAATATTCAACCAGCAGCCACAATAAAGAACTGCTCACCCTGGAAAAAGCAATGCCCGGGATTTACAAAGAACTCCACAGTATCCAGAACCGCCTGGAGCGGCACTATCATGATATGCAGGATATTGAGTTTACCATTGAAAAAGGAAAGCTCTTTATGCTGCAGTGCCGCGTGGGCAAACGCAACGGGCCGGCAGCAGTGCGCATGGCCGTAGATATGGTCAAAGAGAAGTTAATTAAAAAAGAACAGGCAGTAATGCGCGTAACCCCCTCGCAGCTTGATGAATTACTGCATCCGATCATCGACCCAAAGGCAGAACTGGAAAATAAACCTTTTACTAAAGGCCTGCCAGCCGGGCCGGGCGGGGCAAGCGGCCAGATTGTTTTTTCATCAAACGATGCGGTAGAATGGGCGAAGACCGGGAAGAAAGTAATTCTGGTGCGCGAAGAAACTAACCCTGAAGACGTTGAAGGCATGCGCGCGGCCCAGGCGATCCTTACCGCCCGCGGCGGCATGACCAGCCACGCAGCCTTAGTTGCCCGCGGTTGGGGCAAATGCTGCATTGTCGGGTGCAGCGCGATGCATGTTGATATTGGAAATAAACTGGTGCACGTCGGAGACAAGACACTTAAGGAGGGGGACTGGATTACTTTAAACGGGACCAAAGGTAATGTCTATGAAGGCAAGCTCCCTATGATGGTTGTCTCCGAAGAAAATATGATCCTCTCGGAATTCCTGAGAATGTGCGACGGAATAAAAAGATTAGGCGTGCGCACCAATGCCGATACCCCGCTTGATGCCGCGAAAGCGCGCCAATTCGGGGCAGAAGGCATCGGCCTTTTCCGCACTGAACACATGTTCTACGGCAAAGGTTCGGATGAGCCGCTTTTCTTACTGCGCAAAATGATTCTTTCTAAAACAGTGGAAGAAAGGCAAAAGGCCCTGGATGAATTATTCCCCTTCGTAAAAAAAGACCTTAAAGGAACAATCGCGGCCATGGATGGTTTTCCTGTGGTTATCCGTTTACTGGATCCGCCGCTGCATGAATTTGTCCCGCGCGAGCAGGCAAAGCTCGAGCAGTTGGCCGGCGACTTAAAGATCAGCATGCAAGAACTGACCAAAAGGGCAGAAGGCCTGCATGAATCAAACCCCATGATGGGCCATCGCGGGGTACGCTTAGGCGTAACCTATCCTGAGGTAAGCGCCATGCAGATCCGCGCGATTTTAGAGGCGGCTGCTGAATTAGTCAAGGAAGGCAAAAATCCTTATCCGGAGATCATGATCCCGGTAGTCTGTGATGTAAAGGAGTTGGAGGATCAGTTCGTAATTGCCGAACAAATATATAAGGAAGTGCTGGCCAAATACGGCTTAAAGAAGCTGAAATATCTTCTGGGAACAATGATCGAGATCCCGCGCGCGGCAATTGTCGCGGATAAATTAGCCACCAAAGCCAAATTCTTCTCCTTCGGGACCAATGATATGACCCAGATGGGATTTGGTTTTTCAAGGGATGACATCGGCGGATTCCTGCCGGATTACATTAAGAAAGGTATTCTACCGGAAGACCCGTTCCAGAGCATTGATCAGGAGGGGATCGGCGAGCTGATTAAAATGGGCATTAAGCGCGGCCGCGCAACCAACAAAAACCTGGAGATCGGTATATGCGGTGAGCACGGGGGAGAACCAAAATCCGTTGAATTCTGCCATAATGTGGGAATGAATTACGTCAGCTGCTCGCCGTTCAGAGTGCCGATCGCGAAATTGGCCGCGGCGCAGGCAGTGCTAAAGAATAAAAAAACCCAATAAAAACCTATGGAAGCATTAAAAACGTATTTTAAGGAAGTCAGACAGATACCTCTTTTAACCCCGAAACAGGAGATCGAGCTGAATAAGAGGATCAGGCGCGGGGATGAGGTTGCGCGCAAAGATATGATCCGCGCTAATCTTCGCCTGGTAATTAATATCGCCAAAAGATACATGCGCCTGGGAACCCCATTTCTTGATTTAATCGAGGAGGGGAACCTCGGGTTAATGAAGGCGGTTGAGAAATTCGACCACCGCAAGGGCTTTCGTTTTTCAACCTACGCCGCCTGGTGGATCAAACAGGGGATTACCCGCTCAATCAGCGAACAAGGCAAGATGATCCGGATCCCCGTTTACATGAACGATTTAATTACCAAATGGAAAAAGAATAAGGAACGCTTAAGCCAAAAATTAAAACGCATTCCTTCCGACGTTGATATCGCCAAGAGATTAAAGCTTGCGCCCGACAAAGTCGAACAGATAAATTTCTGGATGTCTACCACCACTTCTTCCCTGGAAGCGCCGATCGGCGAAGACAGCGATAATCA
Organism: Candidatus Omnitrophota bacterium; assembly: GCA_041645145.1. GTDB lineage: Bacteria > Omnitrophota > Gorgyraeia > Gygaellales > Profunditerraquicolaceae > UBA6249. The sequence goes on along the minus strand of JBAZQO010000058.1, from coordinate 2,008 downwards.
GGTCTCAGATTTGGTGGAGGACCAGAATGCCATACCTCCGGATGCGGGAATAGAGCATTTGCTTGACCGGGAAAGGATAGATAATCTCCTGGAGGTTATGTCCGAACGGGAAAGAGAAATCCTAGACTTGCGCTTTGGCCTGAACAACGCTAAACCGCAAACACTGGCAGAGGTTGCCAAAAAGATGGGGGTTTCACGGGAGAGGATCCGCCAGATTGAAGAAGCGGCTTTAAGAAAATTAAGAAAATTTGTCGTCGGCCAGGAGAAGGAACTATGAAAAATAATTGCCTTTTAGAGAAATCCATAAGGAATATACCTGACTTCCCCAAACCCGGGATCCTTTTCCGCGATATTACTACTTTAATTCAAGATAAAGCGGCTTTTAAAAAAGCTGTGGACTTGCTGGCAAAAAAATATAAAAACCTGAAGATTGACAAGGTAGTAGGGGTGGAGGCGCGCGGCTTTATCTTCGGCGCGTCCTTAGCGTATAAAATCGGCGCAGGATTTGTGCCGGTGCGCAAAAAAGGCAAGCTGCCCCATGAAACCATTTCAACTACCTACGAATTAGAATACGGCACAGACACCCTGGAAATCCATAAAGACGCGGTTACCCCGGGTGAAAAAGTTTTGATCATTGACGACCTTCTAGCTACCGGCGGCACGGTAAGAGCGGTGATTGACTTGGTAGAACAGCTGGGGGGAGCAATCCTGGGTATAGGATTTGTCATTGAGCTGGTGGATCTTGGCGGCAAAGACAAATTAAAAGAGTACCCTATGTATTCTTTAGTTAAGTTTCAGGGAGAATAAATCTGCGCCTGTAGCTCACCCGGATAGAGCAAGAGTTTCCTAAACTCTGGGCAGCAGGTTCGACTCCTGCCAGGCGCACTAAAAACTATTATTATGTATAATTTACACGCGCACACTTTTTTAAGCGACGGTGACCTGCTCCCCTCGGAAGTAGCGGTGCGCTACCAGGACAAAGGTTATAAGGTAATCGCTATCACGGATCATGCCGATTACAGTAATATCAAGCAGGCCGCAAAAGCAATTGTGGAATTCTGCCGGCATTGGCCGAAAAACTCCGCAATAAAAGTTTTGCCCGGGATCGAGTTAACCCATCTTCCTCCGGAGCAGTTTAAGCCTCTTGCATCACTGGCCAGGAAAGAAGGGATTAAAATTATTATTGCCCACGGCGAAACCCCGGTTGAGCCGGTGGCAAAAGATACGAACCGCCAAGCCTTGATGGCAGATATTGATATTCTGGCCCACCCGGGGTTAATCTCCGATGAAGACGCGAAGTTAGCTAAAGAGCGCGGGATTTTCCTGGAAATTACCAGCCGGCGCGGACACAGCGAAACTAACGCGCATGTAATAAAACAAGCCAGAAAATACGGGGCAAAATTAATTTTAAATAATGACAGTCATACCCCGGAAGATATTATCAGCCCGGCCGAACTGATAAAGGTAGGGCTGGATTTTGGATTGACCCAAAATGAAATAGATAAAATTTATCGAGACGTAGAAGAATTCCTGACTAAAAAGGAGGGGAGATGAAATTCATCAGCAAACTTTTTTTCCTGTCTGCTGCCTGCTGTATTCTAACCGCTGCCTTTATGGGCTGTTCAACCCTTTCAGATAATAAGGGAACGACTAATCCCGGACTTCTTGAGCCACAGGCAATCCTGAAATTTACGGACATTCCGGTCCCTGTCGGTTTAAAGAACCTGCCTGGCCAGTCATACTCTTTTGAAAGCTCAGGGGTACGCGTGGGCGTCTTAAAATACCAGGGTAAAAATAATCCTGACCAGGTAGTCAATTTTTACAGAGAACAGATGCCCATGTACAACTGGAACCTGGTAAATATCACCGAATACGGGCAGAGGCTTTTAAACTTTGAGCGGGAGAATGAAACCTGCATTATCACTATGGAACCAAGAGGGAGCAGCGTCATTTTGACTATCTCCCTGGGCCCCAAATCCCAGATTCCGGCTAAAAAGGCCAAATCTCC
>JBAZQO010000057.1:0-5647 GCA_041645145.1 Candidatus Omnitrophota bacterium | reverse complement strand
TTGTTCCTAATTTCTTCTTCGGTCCATCCTTCCATTATTGCCTCCTGATTAGGGTTATAAAAACTATTGGTTTTTATATAACTTTTGCAAAATTACCGGCAGTCAATCAATATATAATTGGATCGGGTCTCTTTTTTAACAAACACTACCAAAATATATCTGCATTATACATAAAGTCGTTCGATGACACAATGTAAAAAAGCCTAGATTCTTTCTGAAAATTGAGATATAAGAAAGTGTATGGTTAAATAATAATAATGAGTTTATAAACCCTAATCACAAAGGGGCAATCACGAGGGCGTCTTTCTCTACTTTTTAATTATAGGAGCAAAGAGGGAGGTCGCCTTTTTTTGTTTAAGACTGGCCTATTCGGTTAAAGAATACAAGGTAGAAATGGAGGGTTGAATTATGAAACCCTCCATTTTATGAACTCCAAAAAGTTACCGAATTACTGAGCTAGTACATCTGCCCCCTTTTCTCTTATTATTGTATTCAATTTCCGAAGACGGAGTAAATTATGCCAGCCATTGCATCTCTCGAAGATTTGAAAGTTGCCCAGAAAGATCTTCTGGAAGCGAAGGACTTAAATGAGTTAAAGGCGGTATTTAAGAAATGGCGCAGGATAGGCTGGAAGAATGTCTGCAAGCTGTGGCTTGAGGAGCGGACTCCGGAGCAGTTGAAAGGCGAGGGTGGATGAGATTTCCGAAAAGCAAGAATAAGTGAAGAAATTGAGCAACATCCCCCGGACTTTACATACTGCGGGCTCTGGCTGACCATGGTATTATGCAAAAAAAGAATATCGGCAGAATCTCTTAAGTCTTAATTCCCCTAATAAATAAACTCCAAAGCTAATAATGGGCAAGAAGAACCGTAAGAAACGTCGAGCGAAAAACTTTGCGGCACAAAAGCAACGTGTGAAACCAGACGATTATTTCCGTCTTGGGCCTATTGAAATGGCCCGTTTCGGCAAACTTATGGTGAGCCGAAGTAATCTATCAAAGGATCAGTTTGATGAGATGCAAAATAAGCTCATAGAGCGCTATCCAGAGGTATGTCGAGAGATTGATGGTAAGGTTATAAAAATTGTTGAAAAGATAAGAAAGCTTCCACCTGACGAGTCTGTAGAAAAAGTCCTTTTACAGGGGAGTAGTTTCCTAACCAAGACCGATTTTTTCAGACTTTTAACTTAGCACAGACGATGCATTTTTCCGGTGGAGCATTATTGCCCTTCCTTCAATCTGTGAAGATATCGGGTGGCGTTGCTTTGTTCAGCTTCATCCCTGCTTTATCCGGTCTCTATCCTTTGGGTATATCAGGCAAATCCCAATCCATATCGGTGTATCTTCTTCACGTTGTGTACGATACAAAAGAGATTCCACTGTGTATTTACCTTCCTTTTACCCCTCAACGTGAAGTTGTCGAGCCCAATAGCTGATGCGATATGGGCAAACGGTGGCTCGCTTATTGCCAGCCGCTTCCCGTAAAGAACTCTACCTAAAGCAGAGTCAATCTTCCGCTTCATCCTCTCTGTAAAAGTAATCTCGCCTTTTGCCGACCTTCCCACAAAATAAGCAACTTGCCGTATCTCTGTACGCTCCGGATACCGCAGGCATTGGGAACGAAGGGCACATGGAAGGCACGCAGACTTGGGTCCCTTAAACTTATATGCCCGAAAGTTCTTCACTACAACGTTGGCGCCACTGCGGTAGAGTCGTTTACCAGCCGGGCATAAACAATAACGCAACTCTTTGTCAAAGATGAAGTCTTTGGTACTAAAAAGTGGAGTGTGCCCCTTCCGACCAGCTCGTTCTTTCCTGCTGCGTTCCTTGTAACGCTCATAATCGGCAAACCGGGGATCGCGCTTCCTGAAAAGGGTGTCAGCTATATAGGCATCTATACCCTCGGTAAACAGCATCTCCATGTTCTTTTCCGTATGAAACCCACTGTCTGCTGTAAGCTGGGTGGTTTTGAAAATGTCTCCTTCTTTATCAATTGCATGAAAGTTCTCCCGCACTCCTTCAACCATCGGTTTCAATAAGTCGTGTTCTTGCGCTTCTCCAAATGCCTCGGCATGAACTATAACCTGATGCTTCCCGTCCACTGCCGTTACTCCATCATACCCCTGGATAACTCCGCGGGAGGTCTTCATCTTGGCAGACTCGTTGTCCGTGATGTTGCTCTTTCTCGGTTTACCTGTCTTGCCAGGTTTGTCATCGTTGGTACTCAACCACTCCCTAATCTTGGAAATCCTCTTGCCAAGGGTCTCTACAAACTTCTTCTCACGATTTATGTTTTGTATGTTTGTCTGGTTTTGATCCTGCTCCCGATGCTTCTCCAATATCATGCCTATGGCTGTCTCCATCTTGGCGGCCTTTTTCTCAAACTCAGACCTGGTGCCACTCCATTCTTTAGAAGCATTCGATGGCAGCTTGCATCCATCGATGGCAAACATCTCTTTGCCGATCAAGCCCAAGTCATCGCATACTAATAACACATCACGAAAAAGATGAACGATCTCCTTGTCCATGGTGGCTATAAAATCTGCAATGGTGGTGAAATGTGGCCTGGTATCGGCGCTCAAGGCCATGAAGATGATGTTCTCCTCACAACACTGGGCAATCCTTCTGCTGGAAATGATCCCCCGGGAATACGCAAAGAGAACTATCTTCAGGAGTATGCTCGGATCATAGGCGGGCGCCCCTGTCTCTTCGTTCTTATAGCGATCATCAAAGATGGAAAGATCAAGCTCGTTATCGATGAGATGGTTCAGAGAGTATTCAAAGGTGCCGGGAAGGATTTGTTTCTCGAAATGTATGGGGATGAATTTACCTTGTTCGTATGAATAGGGTTTGTAACGTGCCATGCAACACCTCGGTAAATGGTTAAGCGGTTACCAACTCCAATGTTGCAACAATATTACAATAAAATGCTCATGATTACAATCACTTTACCTCTATTTTACCCTTTTCCTACAGATTCAACGGCAAAAATCAGCCGGAGCTGTAAGCGATCGGCTGGATTTTCTTGTTATGCCATTGAGTTCATCTCCTCTTATATTTATTTATTGATGTCAGGAATTCCCAATCCTTTACAAATCTTTCTGGCAAGCTTATCGGGTATTTCGGTATGCCGAGGGACAGTTTCCACGGTACCGGTAGATGGATTCATCCACAGAGAATGCGCGCCACCTTCTCTCTTGAGGTAGCAACCATACCGACGCAAATGCCGTATGAGAGCTTGTCTCTTCATCAGACTGCGACGACCTCGCGAATTGCGTCTTCTGGTAATCCGCGCATGGCGTCCTCACGCCGATCTTCCAGCATAAGTGAGATCGCTGCCGCCAAACTTGCTTTACATTCCTCGATTGTCTTGCCTTGCCCATTTGCCCCCGGAACCTCAGGGCAGTATGCAATATACCAATCTCCGTCATTTTCAATAATTGCTGTAAACTCATTATGCATGATGCTCCTCCATGTTTTTCCTGTTATTTAGAGACCCAAAAAAGGAGGTTATCAGCTCCCGATGGTTGACAAATTTCCTTTCCAGTAATGCCCTCAACTCCCCTAAGTTCTGATCCTCCAGGAGCCGGTCAATTTCATAAGCCCTCTTGCCAAGTTGCCTGCAGTACTTGTCAATGACCGTTTGAGGAGCTGTATTTCTTCTTTGGGCCACAAGGTTAGTTGCTTCCCTTCTATTTCGCCCCGATTTCTTTACTTCGTGAATGACTTCAAGTATCTGTGCCAATGCCTTAGGGATTCCATCGGGAAAACTTGTTGGGATACCAACTGCGGTCGTTCTATTTGCCTCATGCGGGCGAGACATCTGTCCCCCAAGGAGGATTCTGTTTAATACCGAATTTGGGGTGTCCTCAAACGGCTCGGCCTTGCTCTTCAGGTAATTCCAGACTTTTTTGTCAATTTCAATCTTATAGGTTTGCATGATCATCCCCTCCTTTATTGCTTTTTATACTATTGTACGAAAGTACTTGTAGTATGTCAAGCAAAAAAATGAAGGGCGGAATTATCGGCAATTCATTATTGGCATAACGAGTCTGTAGAAAAAGTCCTTTTACAGGGGAGTAGTTTCCTGACCAAGACCGATTTTTTTCAGACTTTTAACTTAGCACAGACGATGCATTTTTCCGGTGGAGCATTATTGCCCTTCCTTCAATCTGTGAAGATATCGGGTGGAGTTGCTTTGTTCAGCTTCATCCCTGCTTTATCCGGTCTCTATCCTTTGGGTATATCAGGCAAATCCCAATCCATATCGGTGTATCTTCTTCACGTTGTGTACGATACAAAAGAGATTCCACTGTGTATTTACCTTCCTTTTACCCCTCAACGTGAAGTTGTCGAGCCCAATAGCTGATGCGATATGGGCAAACGGTGGCTCGCTTATTGCCAGCCGCTTCCCGTAAAGAACTCTACCTAAAGCAGAGTCAATCTTCCGCTTCATCCTCTCTGTAAAAGTAATCTCGCCTTTTGCCGACCTTCCCACAAAATAAGCAACTTGCCGTATCTCTGTACGCTCCGGATACCGCAGGCATTGGGAACGAAGGGCACATGGAAGGCACGCAGACTTGGGTCCCTTAAACTTATATGCCCGAAAGTTCTTCACTACAACGTTGGCGCCACTGCGGTAGAGTCGTTTACCAGCCGGGCATAAACAATAACGCAACTCTTTGTCAAAGATGAAGTCTTTGGTACTAAAAAGTGGAGTGTGCCCCTTCCGACCAGCTCGTTCTTTCCTGCTGCGTTCCTTGTAACGCTCATAATCGGCAAACCGGGGATCGCGCTTCCTGAAAAGGGTGTCAGCTATATAGGCATCTATACCCTCGGTAAACAGCATCTCCATGTTCTTTTCCGTATGAAACCCACTGTCTGCTGTAAGCTGGGTGGTTTTGAAAATGTCTCCTTCTTTATCAATTGCATGAAAGTTCTCCCGCACTCCTTCAACCATCGGTTTCAATAAGTCGTGTTCTTGCGCTTCTCCAAATGCCTCGGCATGAACTATAACCTGATGCTTCCCGTCCACTGCCGTTACTCCATCATACCCCTGGATAACTCCGCGGGAGGTCTTCATCTTGGCAGACTCGTTGTCCGTGATGTTGCTCTTTCTCGGTTTACCTGTCTTGCCAGGTTTGTCATCGTTGGTACTCAACCACTCCCTAATCTTGGAAATCCTCTTGCCAAGGGTCTCTACAAACTTCTTCTCACGATTTATGTTTTGTATGTTTGTCTGGTTTTGATCCTGCTCCCGATGCTTCTCCAATATCATGCCTATGGCTGTCTCCATCTTGGCGGCCTTTTTCTCAAACTCAGACCTGGTGCCACTCCATTCTTTAGAAGCATTCGATGGCAGCTTGCATCCATCGATGGCAAACATCTCTTTGCCGATCAAGCCCAAGTCATCGCATACTAATAACACATCACGAAAAAGATGAACGATCTCCTTGTCCATGGTGGCTATAAAATCTGCAATGGTGGTGAAATGTGGCCTGGTATCGGCGCTCAAGGCCATGAAGTAAGGTGGACCCATTTGTCAAGACAATTTTTTCGAAAAATTAAGTTACACCCTGGGGCGGTTTTTTGTTTTTTCCACCTGCGCTCATACCCCATCGAAAGCCATGAACTGAATCAACACTTCG
>JBAZQO010000056.1:0-5764 GCA_041645145.1 Candidatus Omnitrophota bacterium | reverse complement strand
GAGCCGGTTTCCGCCAAGAGCTTAGGAGAGGTTGAGAGGATAGCCATATACCCGGCAAAACATTTTATTGTTTCTAAAGACAGGATTGCCGGGGCAACAAAATCCATAAAAGATGAACTTAGCGTGCAGCTTAAAAATTTAAAAGAAAAAAATAAACTGCTTGAAGCCAGCCGCCTGGAATCGCGCACAAATTACGATCTAGAGATGCTTGAAGAGATCGGCTACTGCCATGGTATCGAGAATTACTCCCGGCATCTTTCCGGCCGGCCCGCGGGAAGCCGTCCGTATTCCATGATTGATTATTTCCAGGGGGATTTTCTAACCATAGTTGATGAATCGCATGTCACTATTCCTCAGGTAAGGGGGATGTATGCCGGAGACAAAGCGAGGAAAGAAACTCTGGTTGATTACGGCTTCAGGCTTCCCTCATGCCTGGATAACCGGCCCCTTAAATTCAACGAGTTTGACAACCTGAACAAACAGTTTATTTTTGTTTCGGCAACTCCCGATGAGTATGAACTCAAGCTCAGCGGCAATAAAGTGGTCGAACAGATTATCCGGCCCACCGGATTAATTGATCCTGAAATCATAGTCAAACCATCCCGGAACCAGATTTCCGACCTGATCAATGAAATAACCAGGCGCGCCAAAAATAACGAAAGGGTGCTGGTTACTACGCTGACCAAAAGGAGTTCCGAAGACCTGGCTAATTACCTGGCTGAAAAAGGATTGAAGGTAAAATACCTTCATTCCGAGATACAAACCATCCAGCGCTCCAAGATACTGAAGGAGTTGCGCGAGAAAAAATTTGACTGTTTAGTCGGGATCAACCTGTTGCGTGAAGGCCTGGACCTGCCCGAGGTATCATTAGTGGCAATATTAGACGCGGATAAAGAGGGATTCCTGCGTTCCGCCACCAGCCTTATCCAGGTAGGCGGCAGGGCCGCGCGCAATATTAACGGCACGGTGATCATGTACGCCGACACAATTACACTCTCCATGAAAAAGGCGATCAGGGAAAGCAGGCGCAGAAGAAAAACGCAGCTTGAGTTTAACCAAAAAAATAAAATTACCCCCCGCTCCATCCAGAAAGCGATCAAAGAAGGAATTGAAGGCTTGGAAGAGGCCGATGAGTTCATCCAGAGCCTCACCGGGGAAGCGCCGGAGCAATACCAGTTGCATAAATATATATCCGGGTTAGAATATGAAATGGAGATGGCCTCGCGCAACCTGCAATTTGAAAAAGCAGCCGTCTTAAGAGACAAGATCGAGGAGCTAAGAGATGCTACTGGCAGTTGATATCGGCAATACCAATATAAGCTTCGGGGTATTTAAGGGGGCAGGCCTTAAAAAAACCTTTGATATACCCACTAAGAAATATTCACGCAATAAACTGCTTGAAAAAATAATATCTCTAAAGGTCACAGATACGCTTATCTCCAGCGTTGTCCCCGGAATAACCAGGGTTATCGCAAAGGACATCTCAGGTATAACCGGCAAAAGGCCCTATATAATAGGTAAAGACATAAAGGTGCCCATAAAAAACCTTTACCGCAGGCCAAACCAAGTCGGCCAGGACCGCCTGGTTAATGCTTATGCCGCTGCAAAACTTTATGGCGCGCCTTTAGTAGTGGTAGATTTCGGAACCGCGATCACTTTTGATGTTATTTCCAAAAGCGGCGCTTATGAAGGAGGGCTGATCCTTCCCGGCTTAAGATTGGCTATCGACGCGCTTAACCGCCAAACCGCCTTATTGCCCAAGATAAGAATCAGCAGGCCAAAGGAGTTTATCGGAAAAGACACTCGAAGCAGCATCCTCAGCGGCATGGTTTATGGTTTCTCGGGGATGGCTGAACAGCTGAATAACAGGATTAAGAAAAGATTGGGGACTCAAGCCCGAGTGATCACGACCGGCGGCAACGCCGCGTTAATGCGCAGGTATTGCAATAATATTGACCGTTTTGACAGCGCGCTCACCTTAAAAGGAATTAACCTGATTTACAGAAATTTCAAATAAAAACTCTTGACAAGAAATTTTTTTTATCTATAATTAGCACTCTAGGAAAAAGAGTGCTAAGATAAAATTAATAACCAGTAACACCCCGCGCTTATATGGTGTTGCGCGGGTGTGCCCTTGTGGGCTAGGAGGTGACAAGATGGATATCAAACCATTAAGTGATCGCGTCGTGGTCAAGCCTTTGGAGGCGGAAAGCAAAACCAAAGGCGGTATTGTCCTGCCTGACACTGCCAAGGAAAAACCGCAGGAGGCTAAAGTCATAGCAGTAGGGAAAGGCAAAGTGCTGGAAAACGGCACTGTGCGGGTCCCTGAAGTAAAAATCGGTGATAAGGTATTATACGGAAAATATTCCGGGAACGAAATAACCACCAAAGAAGGGGAAGAGCTGCTTATTTTGCGCGAAGAAGATATTTTGGCAATCATTAAGTAGATGGACAAGTTCCCGACTCGTAAGATATACCGAAATTCTCTTCGATAATTTCGGTATACTCGTCGGGATAATTCGCACATAAACTTACCCACAAGGGTAGGCCTTCCTAATCAATTAAAGGAAGGGCCTTACGTCGCAGAGAGCGAAAACGAGTGCTCCGTAAGTTTAGTGCTCATTTAAAGGAGGAAACATGGCAAAGTTATTAGTGTACAGTGATGAGGCCCGCCGCAAGATTTTAAGCGGCGTAGAACAACTGGCCGCCGCGGTAAAAGTAACCTTAGGTCCTAAGGGGCGCAACGTCGTAATTGACAAAAAATTCGGCTCACCCACGATCACCAAAGACGGTGTAACCGTAGCTAAAGAGATTGACTTAGAAGATTCTTTTGAAAATATGGGCGCGCAGATGGTCAAGGAGGTTGCCGAGAAGACTTCCGAAATCGCCGGTGACGGGACCACCACCGCCACAATTTTAGCAGAAGCGATCTACCGCGAAGGACTAAAGAATGTCACTGCAGGATCAAATCCCATGGAGTTAAAGCGCGGGATTGAAAAAGCGGTTGAGAAAATAGTTGAGGAGCTGGGAAAGCTTTCCACTCCTATCAAAGATAAGAAAGAGATCGCCCAGGTAGCCAGCATCGCGGCTAACTCGGATACTAACATCGGTGAATTGATTGCCGAGGCAATGGATAAGGTAGGCAAGGATGGCGTAATCACGGTAGAAGAGGCCAAATCCACCGCTACTACTTTGGATGTTGTTGAAGGTATGCAATTTGATCAAGGCTACCTTTCCCCTTATTTTGTGACTGATGCCGAAAGAATGGAAGTGCTTTTAGAGGATCCCTACATTCTTATCTATGAGAAAAAGATATCTTCTATCAAGGATATCCTGCCTTTGCTGGAGAAGATCGCCCGCGTAGGCAAGCCGCTATTGATCATTGCTGAAGAAGTAGAAGGAGAAGCTTTGGCAACTTTAGTGGTTAACAAGATCCGCGGCACCTTTGTTGCCTGCGCGGTAAAAGCCCCGGGTTATGGGGACAGGCGTAAAGCCATGCTTGAAGATATCGCTATTCTTACCGGCGGCAAGGCATTAACCGAAGACCTGGGGATCAAGCTTGAAAATATTGATATCGAAGATCTCGGCCGGGCAAAGAAAGTAAAGATTGACAAAGAAAATACCACAATTGTCGAAGGCGCCGGCAAGAATCAGGCCATTAACGCCAGGATAGCCCAGTTAAAGAAACAAATCGATGATACCGATTCAGATTATGATAAAGAGAAACTGCAGGAACGCCTGGCTAAATTAGCCGGGGGTGTGGCGGTAATTAATGTGGGTGCTGCTACTGAAACCGAGATGAAAGAAAAGAAGGCCCGGGTTGAAGATGCATTACATGCTACCCGTGCGGCTACCCAAGAAGGAATCGTTCCAGGCGGTGGCGTAGCATTTATCCGTACTATCGCTGCTTTAGATAAACTAAAACTTGAAGGCGATGAGAAAATCGGCGTTAATATTGTAAAGCGCGCTATTGAAGAACCCTTAAGGCAGATCGTCCAAAATGCAGGCCTGGAAGGTTCAGTGGTTGTACAAAGAATCAAGCAGGAAAAAACCAATGTTGGTTACGATGTCAGCCAGGATGCTTATGTAGATATGATCGAGGCCGGCGTAATTGACCCCACAAAAGTAACCCGTTCAGCATTGCAGAATGCTGCCAGCATTGCCGCGCTATTACTCACAACTGAAGCTTTAATCGCGGATAAACCTGAAAAAGATGATAAGATGCCTATGATGCCACCAGGCGGCGGAATGGGCGGAGGAATGTATTAAAAAGCAGTAGGTAGTAGATAGAATGTAGTAGGTAAAAAAGGGCGTAGAGAAATCTACGCCCTTTTGTTAAATGCGAACCTGACTTGTCCTGTTTCTCACTTGATTAGAATTGAGTATTGTGTGCCCCGGAATTGGTGCCCGGAATTGCTTCATTTTTCACTTAGGGCGGGAGGCCAAAGCATGAAGAACTGTCATTAAGGTAATGACAGTGCCACGTACTCTCCCCTGTGCCCGGATAAAACCGTAAATAGAAGACATATGGCCTAGAGGAACTTGGTAACTTTCCGGTATAGGTGATTATAACGGTTCCTCCTCCTGTCCCTGCTCCCGCTGGGGTGACACCTACCATCACTAGGTCGCCAGGCCATAGCAGGAAGGCCATCACCAAGAGAATAACAATGCCACATTTGCCCTGTGCCATATGGTTAACCTCCACTGCCACACCTGGTTGCTGATAGATCCACATACGTTGATGTACTACTCCCAATCGTATACGCATAGAAGTCAGTAGACATGCAATGCTCATTACCCCCTACATCGCTAATGGTTATGCCGGTCAAGGAGCCATTATTCAGATAATATTCTTGAGCAAGCTTCTGCATAACGCCTATGCGTATTTTAGCTTCAGCAGTTCGTCCTTTCTCAACTGTAAGGGAGTATTGGGTAAAGCCTACGGACGCCAAAATTCCTACGATGATTATGACTACGATTAGTTCAATTAGGGTGAAACCATGTTCTTTTTCTGATACAATATTTTTAAAGTTGGTAAACATTACTCCTCTCCCAGTCAACGGGGGATTGTGTTGGTTTGCTTTTATTGGTATTAGTTAGTAGTTTACCCCCCCCCCAGATTTTGTCAAGTTTTTTCGAAATTTGGGCTGGGGTGTGCAAGCGAAACTTAGGTTACACTTGAGGAAATGGGGTCAGAATTATTTTTTATATAAAAAATAATTCTGACCCCATTTCCCTTTGACCCCATTTCCCTTCCTCTAATAACACATGCCAAAATTCTCTTGCGATAATTTTGGCATATTCGGCGGGATTTCGCCAAACAAAAGATTAAGGTGCTCACAACATCAAAAATAAATATTGACAAAGAGGCGGCGCTGGTGTAAAATTCTATATTCTTCCAGATTTTCCCTAAAATAAGGCCGAATTATCGTAAACTATTACAGAACAACGAGTTAATACAAGGAGAGCTGTAAAATGGCAGAGTGGATAGGTATAGGCAGGCGCGCAAGAAGATGTTACGGTTTTGATGAAATTTCCCTGGTTCCCGGAGCGCGAACCGTGAATCCCAATGAAGTTGACGCAAGTTTTGAATTTTCCGGTAAAAAGTTCAAGATTCCTATTCTTGCCGCGGCAATGGACGGGGTCGTAGATGTAAAATTCGCCATAGAAATGTCCCGCTTAGGCGGGATCGCTGTTTTGAACTTGGACGGCATACAGACCCGCTATGAAAACCCGGATGAAGTCCTGGAGGAGATCGCAAAAG
>JBAZQO010000008.1:0-33653 GCA_041645145.1 Candidatus Omnitrophota bacterium | reverse complement strand
CAGACTGCTGTATCCGCATATTTGACTATTGCGGCTCGCGCAAGATAGATTTAGAAAAGGCGTTATTAAAGAAGATAGAGTATAATAAAACCCGGCCTTACCGACACGGGAAAAAGTTTTAACAAGGAGGAGTTATGCCGTACGATAGCAGCTTGGATGCGCAGGTTTTTACCCGTTTTTGGGAGAATGATACCGGGAAGATCGTGGTCAGCGTTTATTCTTATAACAATGGCCCCAAAAAAATACAAATTGTCAGGGAGATAAAGGACAGGAACGGCGAATATGCTTTTGCAAAACTCGGCCGGCTAGTGAAAGAAGAGACCGAGGGCATATTGCCGTTGATCCAGGAAGCGCTTAAGGCTATGTAGGAATTATGCCGCAGATAAAAAAGTAGGTATTGCGTCGGTGTGCCCTTTCTGGGCAAGGAGATAGAATGAGAAAATACATAAGTATTATCCTACTGCCTTTTATTTTAGCCAGCTTAGTTGGATGTGCGCCACTGATCATCGGCGCGGCTGCCGGAGGCCTGGGCGCTTATGCCATAAGTAAGGACACTGTGCGGGGGGACAGCGACAAAAGCTATGATGCTCTCTGGGATTCAGCTGTAAGTGTTTCCGGGATGCGCGGGATAATCCAGCAGGAAAATGCCAACACAGGCTATATTGAATTAAGCGTTGAGTCCAGCAAGGTATGGATAAGGCTTATCCGCCTGACCCAGGCCACTACGCGTATTAAGATATCCGCTCGGAAATACCATTTTCCCAATATGGAGTTAGCCCAGGATATTTTCGTTAAGATCATAACCGGTGCAAAATAAAGGATCACGCGTATTTCCCCTTTTCTTTTTGGGGAATTTGTGTACAATATATCAAAAGCTCAAAATACTTTAGCCGAGGTAGCTCAGTGGTAGAGCGCGGCCCTGAAAAGGCCGGCGTGGGAAGTTCGATTCTTCTCCTCGGCATAAAATTTTTGCCCATCTCTAAAAGGTGGGCAAAAATTTATCCCGAAGCCTAGCCCGAAAATATCGTAGAGATTTTCGGGCTGTTTAGGCGAGGGACAAGATGAGTTGTCAGAAAGAGGGGCCTGAAGTTCCTCTTTCTATTTTTCATCCCCCTACTATTTTGCAATATAAATGGTATAATTAAATAAAAAGGGCAGGTTAATGAAAAAAGCTGAATTCACAAGCATACCAGAGAAGCTCGCGGAGATTACCTTCTCCAGTTATTTCCGTTTAGGGCTTATTGTTGCCGGCTTTATTTGTCTTTTGGTATTGAGGCAAGCATCAGGAACTTTCGGCGTTTCCTTAGGCTATATTTATATTGTTCTGATCTCATTAGCCGGATTCTGGTTTGGTCTTAAAGGAGGGATAATATCAGCGGTATTCGCCGGCGCTATATTCCTTATTGAAGTAGGAATCCATCCCTCTTGGCCTGCCAGGGATCTGGTTTTAAGGGGGGCCGCTTTCAGGTTAATGGTTTATCTGTCAAGCGGCTTCATTTTAGGCTATGTTTCCGAATTGCAGAAGAAACTAGGCCGGGAGATAGAATACTCGGCTTACCATGATAAGCTCACCGGCTGCGTAAATTATACATGGATAGTTGAATTCCTGGAAAAAGAAATCGCCCGCAGCCGGCGCTTTATCAAGGAATTCTCCATAATCCTGATCGATATAGACCATTTTAAGTCCATAAACGACACCTACGGCCACTTGGTGGGAAATGACGCCCTGGCTGCCTTTGCCAATGTCATAAAGGATAATTTAAGGAGTATGGATATTGTAGGCAGGTATGGGGGGGAGGAGTTTTTGATTATCCTCCCCGAACTTGGCTCCAATGGAGCCCTGGTGGTCCTGGAGAGGATCAGGAGAAAGCTTTCTGAGGCCAGGATAACTTCCCGCCGTTTAAAAGAAAGCATAAGTATCTCTTTGCAATTCAGTGCCGGGGTAGCCTCTTTTCCCTATAACGCGAATAACGCAAGGGATTTGATCAAGCTGGCTGATGATGTTCTTTATCAGGCTAAACAAAAAGGAAGGGACAGGGTAATTGTAGAGAGGAGGAGATGCATCAGGTTGAAGCCCATGGAAGGCTTAAGGGTGGAAATGTCCAGGTTGTCCGATAAGGAAAAGTTAAAGATTAAAGATATAGAGAATATCTCCGAGCGGGGAATACTGCTTCTTTTTCCTAATGATCTTCCGGACAAGGAATTCTTATGCCGCATCTCTTTACCCGGGCAGGATTTCACCCCGGAGTTTACCTGCAAGGTTGCTCATAAGAGTAAGGCCGAAGACGGCCTTTATCGCGTAGGTATTTATTTCGTAGACATCCCTACTTATACCCGGGGAACATTATTCCATTTTGTCCATCAGGGCGAAAGTTAGATTAAAAAGAGTATGGCATCTGAGAAAAATCGGGGCCGGATCTGGATAGATCCGGCCCACTCTTTGGTCGTAAAGAAAAGCTCATATCTTTTTTACGTTAGTTGCCTGGTCGCCTTTTGGACCCTGGGTAACCTCGAATTCAACTTCATCGCCTTCTGCTAAAGATTTATATCCATCTCCAGTGATAGCGCTGAAATGCACAAAGACATCCTTGCCGTCTTCACAAGTAACAAAACCGTAACCTTTTTGATTACTGAACCACTTTACCTTGCCTTTTGCCATTTTCTACTTCTCACCTCCTCCATAAAATAAAAAAATCCGCAAAGCGTAATTATGAGATGTTCCTGCTTTGCGGTTTATACATGAAACTAAACAATTTCTTTGTTTCTCCTCTAATCTAACTTTACACATTACATATACCACGAATTTGCGGTTTGTCAACTCTTTTTCACTGATTTAGGACGCATAAGCAGTAATTGACTATTGGCCAGGAATTGGTATAATATCTGGCAAATTGCCGATGTAGCTCAGTTGGTAGAGCAGGACTTTCGTAAAGTCAAGGTCGGTGGTTCGATTCCACTCATCGGCTCCATGGTTTTCTAACTTACGGCTATGGCTTTGCCTAATGGAAGGCAAACCATGGCCTTGCGGCCAATCGGAAGGCAAACCATAGTTCTTTAACTTATGGCTAAATTACGCGCAGTATTGAAGAACCGAAACTTTTTTCTTCTCTGGCTCGGACAGCTTATCTCGCAGTTAGGGGATAGGCTGGACCAGATGGCTTTGATTGCCTTTGTTTACCTGCGCGCCCCCGGCTCCCCGCTGCAAATCGCCAAGATTCTTTCCTTTACGATTATCCCCGTATTTCTTATTGGCCCGCTGGCCGGAGTTTATGTGGATCGCTGGGATAGGAGGCGGACCATGTATATCTGCGATTTGCTGCGCAGCATCCTGGTCTTTACCATCCCCTTCTTTTTGTTTTACACTAAAAGCCTAGTTCCGATTTATCTGATTATATTCATTGTTTTCTCTATTGGCAGGTTCTTTGTCCCGGCTAAATTATCCATCATACCGGACTTAGTGGATAAGAAAGACCTGCTCATCGCCAATTCTCTGGTTAACACAACCGGTATGATCGCGGCAATCCTGGGATTCGGTATAAGCGGGGTACTTGTGGAATGGCTGGGGGCCAAAAGCGGCTTTTACCTGGATTCCTTAAGCTTTTTAGTTTCCGGGACGCTGATTTTCCTGATCTCCAAGAGATTCTCCGCGGTAATTAATTTTAAGAAGGTAGGCAAGGAGATAATGGAGGTTATCAGTAAGTCCGTATTCCAGGAGTTTAAAGAAGGGTTGTTTTATTTTATACGCAAGAAAGATATCCGGTTTACCGCCGGGATTATTTTCGCGCTTTGGTCGGCACTAGGCGCGGTTTATGTGGTTGTTATCGTATTTGTGCAGAAGACATTGCATTCGGCAACCAAAGATCTGGGGCTTCTGGTGATGTTTTTGGGGATCGGCCTGTTCCTGGGTTCTTTAATTTACGGCAAGTTTGGCCAGCGCATCTCGCATTATAAAATCATATTTTCTTCCCTGGTCCTCAGTGGTATTATGTTGGTCATCTTTGCGCTGGGGATATACCATTGTCCTGATTTTATGCTGGCCGCGTTTCTGGCTTTATGCTTAGGCCTGATTATCGCGCCGATTATGATCGCCTCCAACACCATTATTCACAATGTCAGCGATAATGAGATGATGGGCAAGATTTTCAGCTTCCTGGAAATAGTCATGCACCTGGGTTTTCTTTTATTTATGTTCATCAGCTCTGTACTCGCTGAGAGATTTTCGCATTTATTGATCCTGGTTATCGTGGGTTGTTTGTTAGGCATTCTGGGTTTAGTGAATTTGTTTTTTAACCGAAAGGCAGCATGGTTAAATTAGCGGAAAATAAACACCGTTCGGAAAACAAAGCGATTGAAATCCTGCCGCTTCCGCCAAAGGTTTATCTTCCTTTAATTCAGCATTTGGGAAAAATCTGTAATCCGGAAGTAAAAACCGGCGATACAGTCAGCCTTGGCCAGAGGATCGCCGGTATCCAGGCGCATCTCTCTGCGCCAATCCACGCCTCAATATCCGGTAAGGTGGTTGCGATACAGGATTGGCCGCACCCTGTTTTAGGCAGGGCCAAGGCAATTGTCCTGGAAGGGGATGGACGGGATGACGACACAGTTTTTAGTTTAAAAAACCGACAGGAGATAGATGGTCTCAGCCCTGAGGAGATCAGGAAAATTGTTTTAGATGCCGGGATAGTCGGCATGGGCGGGGCAAGCTTCCCCACGCATATAAAACTTAATCCGCCTAAACCGGTAGATACCCTGATTATTAACGGAGCGGAATGCGAGCCGTATTTGACCTCGGATGCCCGGCTGATGGTTGAGAAAACCGCGCAGATATCCGAAGGCATCTATTTAGTCGCCAGGTGCTTGGGGATAAAAGAAATTTATATCGGGATAGAGGATAATAAACCGGAGGCGATCAAGGCATTCTCTAAAATGTCTTTCAAGGTCAAGGTTTTAAAATCAGATTATCCGCAAGGCGGAGAAAAACAATTAATCCAGAATATATTAGGCAAACAGATTCCCCGCGGCAAGCTGCCTTTTGATATTGGCGTTCTGGTGCAGAATGTAGCCACGGTTTACGCGATTTACGAGGCAGTGTATAAAGGCAAGCCTTTATATGAGCGGTTAGTTACGGTTACAGGAAGCTGTGTGCAAAATCCCAGGAATTTGCTGGTGCGCTTAGGCACCCCCATAAAGAATTTGATAGAGTTTTGCGGCCCGCTTAAAGAGGAGCCGGCAAAGATTATTATCGGCGGCCCGATGATGGGTATTGCCCAGTATACGGATGAGGTCCCGATAATAAAATCCAGCGGCGGGCTGCTGCTTATGAACAAAAAAGAGGCTAAGCTTCTGGAAGAGGATCCCTGTATACGCTGCGCGGCGTGCGTGCGCGGCTGTCCGGTAGGGCTTATGCCTTGCCAGATCAACCTGGCTTCGGAGAGATCCCTTTGGAACTTGACTAAGGAATACGGAGTAAGCGATTGTATTGAATGTGGCATATGTAACTATGTCTGCCCTTCTAACCGTAGGTTGCTGCAGACGATTAAAAGGGCGAAACTGGAGTCAGCCAGATGAAAGAGATGATCCGCTATGGTTTTATCCTGGCGTTGATTTGTGCCGTTGCCGCGGGTTTGTTGGCCGGGGTCAATGAGCTTACCCGCGCGAAAATCGCAGCGCAGGCTTACGCGGAAGAACAGTCAGCGCTTAAAGAGGTTATGCCGCAGGCAGCCAAATTTACAGAGGTAAGATCAGGCGAAGAAATATTATATTATAAGGCGCTGGATAATCAGGATAAAGTTTTAGGTTTTGTTTTTAAGGCCGGCGGTAAAGGTTATTCCAGCGTGATCCAGACATTAGCCGGAATTTTTCCTGATGGCAAGATCAGCGCGATAAAGGTTGTATCACAGAATGAAACCCCGGGTTTAGGGATGCGCGTAACCGAAAGCAAGTTTACCGGTCAATTCAGCAATCAGGATAGCCTGAATTTATCCGGGGTGCAGGCGATTACCGGGGCAACCATCTCCAGCCGCGCGGTAATGAATTCGGTAATGAAAAAGGCGCAAGAAATAAGAGAGTTGATAAAGCATGAAAAGTAATCTTATAGTTTCAGGCTCGCCGCACATACGTAAAGAGGGATCCGTTCCCCGGATTATGTGGACAGTGGCAGCCAGCCTCATCCCCGCGGGGATCGCCGGTGTCGTCATATTCGGGCTGGACGCTCTTTGGGTTACCCTGGCTGCCGTTATTGCCGCGGTACTAAGCGAGTGGGCGTTTGGGATTTTTACTAAAAGGAAGATAACGATCTTAGACGGCTCAGCCGTAATTACCGGCATATTGTTGGCTTTTAACCTTCCTTCCGGCGTGCCCTTGTGGCTGCCTGTAGTCGGCGCGGTATTTTCTATTTTCATCGGCAAGCAGGTTTTTGGCGGGCTGGGCCAGAATATTTTTAACCCGGCGCTGGTAGGCAGGGTTTTTCTTATGGCCTCTTGGCCGAAATATATGACTACTTTTTCCAGGCCGTTTAGTTATGACGCCATAACCTCCGCTACTCCTCTGGCGATACTTAAAGAGGGTAAAATATTGGAGCATATTTCATATTTGGATTTATTCCTGGGTAAGCGCGGCGGGTGTATCGGCGAGGTCTGTATCCTGGCGTTATTGATCGGCGCGGCAGTACTTTTGATCAGGGGTTATATCACCTGGCATATACCCGTAACTTATATTTTTACCACAGCCGTGTTTACCTATATTTTTGGGGCCGGGCAGCTTTTCCACGGTGACTGGCTGTTCCATATATTAAGCGGAGGATTAATCCTGGGGGCATTTTTTATGGCTACTGATTATGTGGCTACCCCGCTGACGGCAAAAGGCCAGATTATCTTCGGAGTAGGCTGCGGCCTGCTCACCGCGGTTATCCGGCTTTGGGGCGGATACCCTGAAGGAGCCTCATACGCCATATTAATGATGAACGCGGCCACGCCTTTTATTGACCGTTATACCAAAAACAGGATTTACGGATCGAAATGAAGAATTTAGTCAAAGAATTTACCAAAGGCATAATTAAAGAGAATCCCACTTTTGTCCTGGTCCTGGGTTTATGCCCGACGCTGGCAGTTTCCGTATCGGTAGCCAACGGTATTGGCATGGGGATCGCCGCTACATTTGTGCTTTTGGGCTCAAGCGTAATCGTTGCTTTAGTCAGAGATTTTATTCCGGATAAAATCCGCATACCTTGCTACATTGTAATCATTGCTACCTTTGTTACTATCGCCGAGTTGTGCATGAAGGCCTACAGCCCGGGACTTGACCGCGCGCTGGGTATTTATGTTCCGCTGATCGTAGTAAACTGCATAGTTTTAGGCCGCGCAGAGGCATTCGCCTGCAAGAATAGCATGGCCCGTTCTTTTTTTGACGGGTTAGGCATGGGCTTAGGCTTTACCCTGGCGCTTATTCTTATATCAGGGATAAGGGAGTTTTTAGGCTCAGGCCAGATATTAGGGCATGTTTTGATAAAAGGTTTTGAGCCGATCTTTGTTTTTGGTATGCCTTCAGGGGCGCTATTAGTGATCGGGTTATTGCTGGGTTTCTTTAATCTCTTAAAGAACAGGAAGGCATGAACATACAAGAATTTCTAACCATATTCATATCCGCGGTATTTATTTATAACGTTATTCTTTCGCGTTTCCTGGGGCTTTGCTCTTTTATCGCTATTTCCAAAGAAACAAAACCGGCATTAGCTATGAGCTTTGCGGTAATGTTTGTTATTGTGAGCTCCTCAATGATTACCTGGTTTGTCTACCGTTTTATGCTTTTACCGTTCAATCTTACTTATCTGCGCACTATTTCTTTTATTCTGGTTATCGCTACTTTTGTGCAGTTTGTGGAAATGGTGGTCAGAAAGGTAAGCCCCCAGTTGTACCGGGCTTTCGGGATTTATCTGCCTTTAATTACCGTAAACTGCGCGGTATTAGGGGTGGCGGTATTGAATATTGATATGTTTTTTCTTAACGGCAAGCAGGTTGCGGGAAGTTTTTATTATTCTGTTTTTCAGGGTTTATGCGTGGGTTTAGGCTATACCCTGGCCATGCTTTTAATGTCTGGCATAAGGGAAAGGCTTGAACTTTGTAATGTTCCTAAGTCCTTAAAGGATTTTCCCCTGGCATTTATTATCGGTTCGATTTTAAGTTTAAGTTTTATGGGTTTTAGCGGATTTAAATTCTAGATGGAAATATTGATTGCCATACTGATTTTAGGTTTTTTGGGTTTACTCTTCGGAATAGGATTAGCTGTTGCCTCAAAGAAATTAGCTGTCCAGGTTGACCCAAAATTAGAACAGGTGCAGCATCTGCTTCCCGGGTCAAACTGTGGGGCCTGCGGAAACCCCGGGTGTTTTGGTTTCGCCGAGAGCCTGCTTCGCGGCAAGAGCACTGTAGACGGTTGCCGGGTCTGCAGCGAGGAGGCCAGGGAGAAGATTGCCAATATTATGGGCCTTGCGCTTGAGAAGCAAACCAAGAAGATAGCGACGCTGCATTGCAACGGCGGCCGGAAAATAAAAAATAAATATTTGTACGTTGGGATTAATGATTGTATCGCGGCAAATTTAGTTTTGGGCGGTCAGAAGGCCTGTGTTTTCGCCTGCCTTGGTTTTGACACATGCGTAAAGGCCTGTCCGTTTGGCGCCATCAGCATGTCCCCTGAAGCCTTGCCGGTAGTGGATAAAGTTAAATGCCGTTCCTGCAACAGATGCGTATTGGCCTGTCCCAAAAAATTATTCTCACTTGTATCCGTGATTCATAATGTTTATGTGGCATGCAGCTCGCATGATTTAGGCAAAGATGTAAAAGCTGTGTGTCCGGTAGGCTGTATTGCCTGTAAATTATGCGAGAAGACATGTAAATTTGACGCCATTCGCGTAATAGATAATCTGGCGGTAATCGATTATCATAAGTGTACTTCCTGCGGAGACTGCGTTAAGGTCTGTCCTGCCAAGACTATAAGGATAAGAGAATGAATTTAGCCGTATTTGCCTCAGGCAACGGAAGCAATTTCTCGGCAATTGTTAAAGCAATAAAGCAAGGCAAGATTAAAGCCGGGTTAGTGGTCCTGGTTTGCGATAAACCGGAGGCACGGGTTATTTCGCGGGCGCAAAAGGCAAAGGTCGCGGTAATTTTAGTTAAGCGCGAAGATTTTGCAAGCCGGCTTAATTTTGAAACAGCGATAATCCAGAGGTTAAAAAACTACAAGATAGACTTAATCGCCCTGGCCGGGTTTATGCGTATGCTTAGCCCGGGTTTTGTTAAAAAATACCGTAACCGGATCATGAATATCCATCCGTCTCTGCTTCCCGCTTTTAAAGGGTCTTGCGCCATAAAAGACGCCTGGGATGCGCGTGCCCGCTCTACCGGGGTTACCGTGCATTTTGTTGACGAAGAGATGGACCACGGGCCAGTTATTCTGCAGCAGAAGGTCGGGATCAGGTGCAAGGATACGTTAGCCTCCCTTGAAAAGAGAATTCACGCCTTAGAGCATACACTCTATCCTCAAGCAATCAAGTTATTCGCCGGCGGAGAAATTAAAATAAGGAACGGCAAGGTTTTGGTTCCTAATCTTTAGGGCCGGAAAAAACCGCTGCCCGGTTCAGGGTAGTTTTTGCGCTGCTTTGCAGATTAACTGCCTCGACAAGGCTAAAATCTTTAAAATTGTAGGTGTTTATTGTATAAACAATTATTTTTAAAACCTCTTTATCGATATCCGCGTTTTTTTCTACTTCCGGTTTCTGGAATTTAAGCCTTATACGGTGCTGGATCTGGGAAGCGATAAACTCCTCTAAAGTTATATCCCGGTAATCCAGGTGTTTGCCTTCAATATCGCCGATAATCTCTGCGGAAACTGACGTATCCTGGATGATGCGGTGCTGGTATTCGGTCTGCGAGATAAAGCCGTAGGATAATTTTTTTAAGTCCAGGAAATGGAAAGCCTGCTTTATTTCAAAACCGTTCTTGATATCCGCGGTAACAATACAGAAAAACAGGGGGTTATATTTCCTGGAGTTATCCGTGCTAAAAAGCACCCTGCGGATAACCTGCAGCACGTTAAAGATCTTTTCATTTGCCGATTTGTCCAGCGTCATCTCCTGTTGTTTTTCCGTTTCCGGAACAGGTTTAATAAGGTAGTTAACGTTTAAGATCCCTTCGCTAAGCGTGTTCTTTTTATCTTCAACCAGGAACCTCTCGATGTATTTTTCCGGTTTGGCGGCTTTGGAAATGATATCCTCAAGAGGCATATATACCCAAAGGGTCTGGCCGACTAACTTAGTTATTAGATCAAGCTTGTATTCTTTCTTGCAGATATCTTTAACTGCCTGGGGTATGCTTTCTTTTGGGAATGAAGGGGAGGTGGAATAGGAACAGGCGGATAAAAAGAAGATCAGAGGGAAAAGCTTAAACCCTGCTTTTGCCAAACTCCTTAAAGATAGCCTCGATTTCATCGTAATTAAGTTCGTCTTTTGCTACCAGCTCTTTGGCCAGCCGGTCCATGAGCGGCTCTTCTTTTTTTAAGAGGGCAGTTACTTCATCAAGGCAGGTTTTTAGTATATCCTGCACATCCGCGTCAAGCCTTGCTTTGAGATCTTCAGAGATTTTATCAACGATATCCCAGTTGCCTAACAACCCGGATTTACCCATCCCTATGTTCCAGACCATTTGATGGGCATAATGCATAGCAGAGGAGAAGTCCGCGTATACCCCGTTGGTGGTAGCGTTATATTTGATCATTTCAGCCGCGTATGAGCCCAGGCATATTTTTATCTGGCTGGACATCTTATTTGAATCTTTGATAAAAGTGTCTTCCCTCTCCGGGACCCAGGTAACCCCGCCTGTCGGGCCGCGCGGGGTGATGGTTATTTTGAATACATCCTGGGTAGGGGCGAACAAATAAGTGACAACGGCGTGCCCTGCTTCATGGTAGGCGATTTGCCATTTTTCCTTTTCGCTTAATTTTATCCTGCGTTTTATCCCTAAGGCAATTCTTTCCCGCGCTTCATCGATCTCCCGCATAGAGATTGATGTGTTTTGGTTGCGCACAGTAATAAGCGCAGCCTCCCTTACGATATTGGCAATATCTGCCGGGGTTTGGCCTACGGTAATACGCGCCAGGCGGTCGATTTTTACGTCAGCGGAGTTGTATTTGACTTTATTAAGATAGTACGCAAAAAGCTTTTGTCGGTCCTCAAGGTTGGGCATATCTACGATGATCTTGCGGTCAAATCTCCCGGGCCGCAGGAGCGCCTCATCCAGGTAGGTCTCTGGGGCGTTAGTGGCGCCGATCAGGACAATATTGTAATCCTTGTCTTTAAGCCCGTCCATCTCAACCAGGAGCTGATTAAGCGTTGTGTTATGTTCGGTAGTCCCCCCGAAACCGCGGTCCATAGCACGTTGCGCGCCTATGGCATCGACCTCATCAATAAAAATAATGCATCCGCCTTCCAGTTCCGCTAACTGCTGGGCTTTCTTGAACAGTGAACGCACGCGGCCGGCGCCTACGCCGACAAACATCTCCACAAATTCCGAGCCGGACATGGAAATAAAAGGAAGATTGGCTTCTGTCGCGATTGCCTTGGCCAGGTAAGTCTTCCCGCAGCCTGGAGGTCCGAGCACAAGAATGCCTTTCAGGATTTTTCCTCCGATGCGCTGAAGGCTTGCGCGGTCGGTAATCAATTTAACCACTTCCAGGGCTTCTTGTTTGGCTTCGTCCATGCCGATAACATCTTTCCAGGTAATTCCCACATCGCCTCCGGAGATGGATTTCTTGCTGGTTTGGGAAAACGAGGAAGCCCCGCGCTTAAAATAAAGCCAGTACATTAAATATGTATATACGAAGCCGAAGATCAGGGCCATAATGATCTGCAGATACAGTTGCAGCGGGATCATTGCCAGCTGTGATTGTCTGAGGTAGGATTCGGATTCATTCCAGGCGCGGATGCCGATAGTGATAAAGATAGCCAGGGATATGCCTAAGGCGGCTAGAGCAGTAAAGAGAAGCGCTTTTAACCAGTGTAGCTTTGCGTAGAACTTGATCTTCTTCCAATTCATAGTTTCTCCTTATCTATATCTATTATTAGGATACTTAAAAATATCATATTCATTAGCCATAGTCAAACCTTTTTTGAGCACCCTAAGTTTTTATTTAGCGAAATCCTGCCGAGTGTATCAAAATTTTCCTGCCTGCCTTCGGCAGGCGAGAAAATTTTGATACTTGTTACGAGGCCAAGACGTTTCCTATTCCCTTGACTTGATTTTTTTTTGCGTGTATAATTATGAAGTTGTCTAAAAATTATTAAGAAGGGAGAAAAGATGGCAAAAATTAAGAAGGTTTTAGGCCGCCAGATCCTGGATTCCCGAGGTAACCCGACGGTTGAGGTTGACTGTCTCCTGGAGAACGGGATCTTGGGTAGGGCAGCAGTGCCTTCCGGGGCCTCTACCGGCGACAATGAAGCCTTGGAGCTCAGGGATGGGGACAAAAAGAAATATTTAGGCAAGGGGGTATTAAAGGCAGTTGCCAATGTCAACACCGTAATTAACCCCGCAATTAAAGGCCAGGCTGCGGATTTTGCCAAAATTGATAAGCTTTTGATCAAGCTGGATGGGACGGAATTTAAATCTAATTTAGGAGCTAACGCTATCCTGGGAGTATCTATGGCTGTGGCCAAGGCAGCGGCATTGTCCAAGAAGCAGCCTCTTTATAGATTTTTAGGCGGAGAGAAGGCAAAGATCCTGCCCATACCTCAAATGAATATCTTAAACGGCGGTATGCATGCCGATAATAACCTGGATATCCAGGAGTTTATGATCATGCCGCAGGGCGCCCCTAGTTTTTCGGAAGGCCTGCGTGCGGCATGCGAGGTATTCCACAATTTAAAATCAATCCTTAAGTCCAAAAAGCTTTCCACTTCCGTAGGAGATGAGGGTGGTTTTGCCCCCAGCCTTAACTCCAATGAAGAGGCGTTAAACTTAATTATCGAAGCGATCAAGAAGGCGGGCTACACTCCGGGAAAAGATATCTCTCTGGCTTTGGATTGCGCTGCCAGCTCTTTTTGCAAAGATGGAAAGTACACTTTTGAAGGCTCAGAGAAGACCTCCGCGGATTTAATCGCTATTTATGAAAACTGGTTGTCACGTTATCCTATTTTGTCTATAGAAGACGGCCTTTCTGAGCATGACTGGGGCGGTTGGGCGGAAATGACCAGGAGAATAGGAGATAAAGCGCAACTGGTGGGCGATGATATTTTTGTCACTAACCCCAGGATATTTAAAAAAGGGATTGCGGAAAAAATCGCTAATGCTATACTGATTAAGGTCAATCAGATCGGGACGCTTTCCGAGACCCTTGAGGCAATCACTATTGCCAAGAAGAATAAATACAACGCTATAATTTCGCACCGCTCAGGGGAGACGGAAGATACGACCATCGCGCATTTAGCGGTAGCCACCGGCGTAGGCCAGATTAAAACCGGATCTTTGTCCCGAACCGACAGGATCTGTAAGTATAACGAGCTTTTAAGGATTGAAGAGGAACTCGGGAAAAGTGCGGTTTACGCGGGGACAACTTGGAAGAGATAAATGCTCTCCACGTTAAGAAAGGCATTCTGGCTTTTTGGTTTCGCGGTTTTACTGCTGGTTTTATTCCTGCCGGGCTATACGAAGGTGCAGGAGTTAAGAGCCAAGAATCGCCAGCTGGAAGAGAAATTCCGCAGGATGGCCGTGGATAATTCTCTTCTGCAGGAAGAGCTTAAACGGGTTGAAAATGACCCGGTTTATCAAGAGAAGATCGCCCGGGATAAGATGGGCGTGGTAAGGAAGGGTGAGATCCCCATTAAGATCTTCCAGAAAAAAAGATAAATTTTGCCTCCTTTTTAGCAATTAATGGTATAATAATTTAATTGTTCTTTAAAAAGTTTCGCGGGGTGGAGCAGCCTGGTAGCTCGCAAGGCTCATAACCTTGAGGTCGTCCGTTCAAATCGGGCCCCCGCAACCATATAAAACCCTGTAACCTGATAAGTTACGGGGTTTTTGTTACTGAGCCATCAATAAATAATGGACACATTGGCTCAAGCTGATTTTGGAGCGAGACAAGGAACGAGGACGCAGGCGTAGTCTTGCACTACGCCAAGGACGAGTGACGCAGTCGCAGCCCAAAACAGTTGAGCCCATTTCTATAAATGAGGGGGAAGCCCGCCTTTCGGCCGTCTGCGGCGTTGCTCCTCCTCGGCGTACCGCAGTGGGTACGCCTTCGTCGTCGCGCCTTGCATACGGCCTAAATTCGGGCTTCCAATGTGTCCATTATTTATTGATGGCTCAGTACATGAATTTCTATCTTAAATTTTCGCGATATAAAAAATTTTTTCAACTTTTTTTAATCGTTTTACTTTGCTTCATAATTTATATTCCTTCTCTTCGGAATGGTTTTATTTGGGATGACGAAACCAACCTTTATGAGAATCCGTGTATCCAAAAAGCAGAGGGGCTGAAGCTTATTTGGTTCACTAATGAAACATATCAGTATTATCCTGTTGTTTTTACCACTTTTTGGCTTGAACATAAGCTTTGGGGGCTCAACCCTTTTGGATATCACACTATAAATTTAATCCTGCATCTCTTCAATGCGCTTTTATTATTTTGGATTGCATTAAAGCTTTATCCGCGCCTTGCTTTTGTCCTGGCCTTACTATTTGCTGTCCATCCCATTCAGGTTGAAACAGTCGCATGGATCACCGAACGTAAAAATCTTCTCAGCCTGTTTTTCTTTTTATTGACAATACTGGCTTATTTACGTTTTGACCGAACGCGAAGAATCAGGGATTATTTGCTTACAGTTATAATGTTTGTCTTTGCTTTATTTAGCAAGCCCATCGCCGTATGTTTTATTTTCTTCCCTTTTTTATATAAATGGTGGCAGGATGGAAAAATTACCTGGCGGGAGATCAGGCTCTCGGCTGTTTTTGTAATTACAGGACTTCTTAATGCCGGCTACACTCTTTATTTAGAATATTACAATGTGGGAGCGCAAGGGAGGGCCTTTGATTTAACTTTTTTAGAGCGATTTATCCTGGCAGGCAGAATACTAATTTTTTATATTTACAAGCTTCTTTTTCCTTTTAATTTTATGTTTTTTTATCCCCGCTGGATAGTAAATGCCAGGGTATGGTGGCAGTGGCTATTTCCATTTTCCGTTATGTTGGTATTAGGCGTTTTTGTATATTACAGAAAAAAAATCGGCAGAGGGACATTAGCGCTCTTTATTTTTTATATAATTTCTATTTTTCCCGTGCTTGGTTTTATTAATGTTTATGGCATGAATTTTAGCTGGGTAGCCGATCATTTCAGTTATCTTTCTGTGCCTGTTCTTTTATTGCTGTTTTGCGCCTGCATATGCTGCCTGCTTGACAGATTAAGGGCCAGCTTCCCGCGGTTATGCTCTCTACCCTATAGAATTTTAAGCACAGGGCTTTTTATTTTTGCAATAAATTATATGTGTTTTAAGAGCGCGGAATTAGCCCGGAATTATAAAGATAGCACTACACTTTGGAGTAATTTAATTCGTGAGAATCCAAAGGCCTGGGTAGCTTATGCTAATCTTGCAGCAATATATATAAATATCGGCAAAACCGAAGAAGCCCTGGTTTTATATAAAAAAGCCATGGCACTTAATCCTAATTTTGAAAGTGCAATAGTCCTTTATAATAATCTAGGCAATTTATCCATTAAGACGGGCAAAAATAAAGAGGCCCTGGCCTTATATAAGAAAGCCATAGCAATAAACCCCGACAGTAAATCTAATGTGTTATCTTATTATAATCTCGGCAATGCATATTATGCTATTGAAAGGAAGGCAGATGCTATAAAAGCGTATGAAAAAGCAATTCAACTTAGCCCAAAGTACCTTGGCGCATTTAATAATTTGGCTTCGGTGTATGTCGATGTTGGCAAGATTGATAAAGCGATAGAATTATGGAATGAAGCAATACAGATTAATCCGGCTTTTGCAATAGCGCAGTTTAATTTAGCGGTGTTTTACTTTCAAAGAAAACAATATAATTTGGCAATCAAGCATTGTGATAAAGTAACTGAATTAGGGGATAAAGTTGATCCTAAATTCCTGCTGTTGCTCAAACCTTATCGAAAATAGCCAGAGATTTAGAATACACTAAAAATCTAAGATAAATATTGACAACCCTGCGATTTAGGTTAAGATAATTTATTAAGAAGAGCTGGAGGCACAAGAGATGAAACAAGGTTTTACCCTTATCGAATTAATCATAGTTATTATTATCGTGGGGATCCTGGCGTCTATAGGCATGACTCAATACACCAAAGTGGTGGAAAAAGGCCGCGCAGCCGAAGCAAGGATCATACTGGGTTCACTGAGGAGCGCAGAAATAGGCGAATATTTTGAGAATGCCGCTTATCTAGCAGTAGCTAATTTAGGCGTGTCAGCTCCCACAACGTGCGCAACCACGCATTATTTTTCTTATTCCTGTGCTACAGCCACCGGAACCTGCACAGCCAACAGGTGCGCGGCAGCCGGAAAAACACCGAATGCCACAACCTATAATAAAACTTTGGATGTAAACGGAGTTTGGGGCGGAACCTTAGGTTATTAAGGTAATACTAAAAACCCTCCTGATTATCGCGTAAATTAAATGACAGGTTGGAAAAATCCTCCTGGTTATCATCTAAATTAAATGATAACGCGGAGAAATCCTCTTGATTATCCAGTAAGTTAAATGATGGCATGGAGAAATCGCCATCAGCAAAAGCAAATCTGATAAAGAAACAAAAGGAGAGAATGATCAGGAGGGCGGCCATGTACGGTTTCTTATCCATCGTTTTTTCTTCAGCGTATTAATCGTTATTGAGCAAAATATAATCCATATTCATTATACCGCAAAAATTGCTTAAAATCATCTTAAAACTGTTTTTTACTTGAATATACCCGCCTGTTATGCTAACTTAATTCCCTATGGAAAAACTCTGGAGTTTTACGGATAATTCAGGCAATTTTTATTCGCCTTCCGTGGATAAGATCAAAAGCCTCTATTTTCCCCTGGGTAATAAAAACATCATGTCCGCAGTCACTCCCGATTTGCACGGAGACATTAAATCCGGGCAAAGCTCATTTCTATTAACTCCTGTTTCGCGTATTGACCTGCAGGCCTCGCGTTCTTCACGTAACTTCTGGATCCATACCAGCCGGAATAAAACCTGGTCAGCTGCCGGAGTGTCTAAAGATCTCAAACAGATAAACCAGGATAAATTTTCCCTGGAAGCCGGTATGCTTTGGCAAAAAATTACCCGCCGGAACAAAAATATCGGCCTTAAAGCCGAGATCCTTTCATTTGTGCCGGTAACAGGCGAGCCGGTTGAGATAATGCGGGTTAAGCTTATTAATATTTCGCATAAACAAATAAATTTTACTCCTATCGCAGCTATCCCTATGTATGCCCGGCCGGCCAATAACATCCGTGACCACCGCCACGTAAGCAGCTTATTGCAGCGTATAAAACTGCACAAGTTCGGGGTGATTTCTTGCCCGACCTTGGTTTTTGATGAAGCCGGCCACCGGAGGAATAAGGATAATTATTTTGTTTTAGGCTGGGATGAAAATTATGCCTCTCCGCAAAGAATTTATCCTACGCAGGAGATTTTCTGCGGTGATTCCGGCGACCTGGAGGCGCCCGAGGCAATATTCAAGAATATCACTGCCAAACTTGATAATATCCAGGGCAAAGAAGCTATGGGAGGTTTAAGTTTTAAGGCAGTTTCTTTAAAGCCCGGAAAATCAAAAACCTACACGGTGATCATGGGCATAACCCGAAGCTCGCCGGGCATAGCAAAGATAATCGCCAGATTTAATCGTCCGGATAAATTGACAGATGCTTTGCGGAAAACTAAGGAATTCTGGGGCAAGCTAAGCCGCAGGATAAATATTACAACGGGCGACAAAGATTTTGACAACTGGCTGCGCTGGGTAAATATCCAGCCTGCGTTAAGAAAGATATTCGGGTGTTCTTTTCTGCCGGATTTTGATTACGGCAAAGGCGGGAGAGGATGGCGCGACCTGTGGCAGGATTGCTTGGGGTTGATTCTTAGCGATCCGCAGAAGGTGCGCCCGCTTATTATCAATAATTTCTGCGGGGTAAAGATCGACGGCTCATGCGCCACTATTATCGGCAAGGGCTCAGGAGAGTTTATCGCTGACCGCAACAATATCAGCCGGGTGTGGATGGACCACGGCATCTGGCCGCTATTGACTTTAGATTTGTATATCAATGAAACCGGCGACCTCAATATTTTGTTTGAAGAGGCAACCTATTTCCGTAATCATGAAATAAAACGCGCCAAAGAAATTGATCATAGCTGGGCTCCTGTTTCTGGGAATAAATTAAAAACTAAATCCGGCAAGATTTATTCGGGATCAATTTTAGAGCATCTCCTGGTGCAGAATCTGGCGCAGTTTTTTAACGTAGGCAGCCACAATCATATCCGCCTTGAAGGAGCAGACTGGAATGACGGCCTGGATATGGCTAAGGAAAACGGTGAGAGCGTGGCCTTTAGCGCCATGTACGCGCAGAATTTAGAAACACTTGCCGGGCTCCTGCTTAAGGCCGGCAGAAAGAAGATAGAGGTAGCCGAAGAGACCAAGACTTTGCTTGCCAGGATGAATTATGGGAGTATTTTAGCCAAGCGCAAGCTTTTAGAACAATATTTTTCTAGAACATCCGCTGCTGTCTCCGGAAGAAAAATTTCTTTGGATGCGCAAGAATTAGCCGCCAACCTTAAGGCTAAATCCGGCTGGATGAAAGAGCATATCCGTAATGCCGAGTGGCTTAAAGAAGGATTCTTTAACGGTTATTATGATAACCGTAAGAGGCGTCTGGAAGGTAAAGTTGGGGATCGGGTGCGCATGACCCTTGCCGGCCAGGTTTTTCCTATCATGGCAGGCCTTGCCTATGACTGGCAGGTGCAAAAGATTTTACAAAGTGTAAATAAATATTTAGTTGACAAGCAAACCGGCGGGATACACCTTAATACGGATTTTAAAACCCAACAGCACGATTTAGGCAGGGCTTTTTCTTTTTCTTACGGAGACAAGGAGAACGGGGCAATCTTCAGCCACATGGTGGTGATGTTCAGCTATGCATTATATAAACAAGGTTATGCCGCGGATGCATGGAAAGCCTTAAACTCGCTATATAAAATGGCGGCGGATACCGGGCGCAGTAAGATTTATCCCTGCCTGCCGGAGTATTTTGATCTTCGTGGACGGGGTATGTATTCCTACCTGACCGGTTCAGCCAGCTGGTTTGCGCTTACCATGCTTACCCAGGTTTTCGGGGCCAGAGGCCAAGACGGGGATTTGGTGATTGAGCCAAAATTAAGCGCGGGGCTTTTCCGTCAAAGCCCCGGCGTAAGTCTCGAGCGTATCTTTGCCGGCAGGAGGATAAAGATACGCTTTTTTAACCTCTTGGGGCTTGACTTTGGTAAATACCGGATTGCCAGGGTTTTGCTTAATTCAGAAGAGCTGCCTATTGATAAATCCCGCTATTTAGTTATCACCCGCGAAGTAATCCTTAGTTTGCCAGCCGATAAGCCCAACTTACTTGAGATCCACCTGCGTTAATCCCACAATATTTTTTCTTTACAAGCCCTTAATATACAGATATAATGAAAACTCCTATTAGTGTTTCTTATAAAAGGAAGATTTACCATGAAAGATAAAATTTTAAAACTTGGTTTACCTAAAGGCAGCCTCCAGGAGTCTACCTTCAGGATGCTTAAAAAAGCCGGATTTAACGTGAACTTATCCAGCTCGCGCTCATATTTCCCGTCCATAGATGACCCGGAGATCCAGGCGGTCCTATTGCGCGCCCAGGAAATGTCACGTTATGTCCAGGACGGGGCGCTTGATTGCGGGATCACCGGCAATGACTGGATACTGGAAAACAAGTCTGATGTAGTCAGGGTCACGGATTTAACTTATGCCAAACAGGGTTTAAATAAAGTCAGATGGGTCTTAGCTGTGCCGCAGGATTCCGGGATAAAAAGCGTTAAAAATTTAAATGGCAAGCGCGTGGCTACTGAACTGGTAAATGTAACCCGGGATTATTTTAAGAAAAATAATGTTAAGGTAGAGGTGGAGTTCAGCTGGGGGGCAACCGAGGTTAAGGTCTCAGCAGGCCTGGTGGATGCTATCGTCGAATTAACCGAGACAGGCAGTTCCCTGCGCGCCAATAAGCTGGTTGAGATCGCCACCCTTTGCGAATCTACTACTCAGTTTATCGCCAACAGGAGTGCTTATAAAGACAGCTGGAAGAAAGCCAAGATGGAACAGATTTCCCTGCTTTTAAAAGGCGCCCTTGCCGCCGAAGAAAAAGTCGGCTTAAAGATGAATGTAAGAAAAAACGACCTTAAGAATGTGCTGGCGAAATTGCCGGCATTAAAGAAACCTACCATTTCCGGCTTAAGCGGAGGCAGCTGGTTTGCCATTGAGACAATTATCGACGAGAAAGTTGTCAGGGTGCTTATCCCGGCATTAAAGCAGGCCGGCGCCCAGGGGATCATCGAATACCCGTTGAACAAGGTTATCTATTAAGGAGAGGTAGTCATGCCTTGCGGAAAGAAAAGAAAAAGACAAAAGATCAAAACTCATAAGCGTAAGAAAATGCGCCGCCGTCTTCGTCATTTGAAGAAGAGGGCTTGGGGTTAACCCTTTGAAGTTCAAATATTTTAGCAGTGTAGTTTGCCCCTGCCTTTTATTGGCCGCACTTGTCTGGCCTGTCCAGGCCTCGGATACAGGGTTGAGCCGCTATATCATGGGGGTTTATTGCGAAGACCTCGGAGATATAGATCGGGCTATCCAGGAATACCATCAGGCGTTAAAAGCCGATCCCGGGAGTTCTTTATTGCATTTTAGCCTGGCTTCAGCTTTTGTCAAAAAGAATGAACCCTCTTTAGCGATTGCCGAGTTAAAGCAAGCGGTCAGCCTGGCTCCGGGAGCAGTAGAGCCGCATGCGCTCTTAGCCCTTGTGTATGCGGCGCAAAATAATCCGGAGCTGTCCGGGCAGGAATATGAACTTGCGCTCAAAAACGCTAGTTACCTTGAGCCGGAAAATATTGAGATCTACAGAAGCCTGGGTGTAATCTACCTGCAACGGGAAAAATTAAAAGAAGCAGAAAGCATTTTTAAGCTGATTACCGTCATGGCGCCGCTTGACGCCGAGGCGCATTTTTACTTAGGCAGCATTTATTACAGTTCCAAAGATTACGGCCCGGCGGAAAAAGAATTGAAAGCCGCGCTGAAATTAAAACCTGATTACCACGAAGCCCTGAATTTCCTGGGTTATTTTTATCTGGAGCAGGATAGAGATGTCGATAAGGCGGGGGTGATGATCAGGAAGGCCCTAAGTTTCGAGCCGGAAAACGGCGCTTATATTGATAGTTTAGGATGGTTTTATTTCAAAAAAGGTAAATTCAAAGATGCCTCAATCGAACTGGAGAAGGCAGCGTCTCTTTTAAGCGACCCGGCGATATATGACCATCTGGGGGATGTTTCTTTAAAGTTAGGCAACCGCGATAACGCGAGATTAAACTGGAATAAATCCCTGAAATTAGACGCAAGGCAGGATAAGGTAAAAGAAAAGCTGCTTAAGCTTTCCAATGGCAAATAAGCAATTATCAGTTAAGGAATTAGAAGATAAGGCAAAGCAGATCCGGCGTTTAATTATTCAGATGCTTGCCCGCGCCGGCTCGGGGCATCCCGGAGGAAGTCTCTCTGCCGCGGACCTGATCACTGCTTTATATTTCAACGTTTTACATTTTGACCCCAAAGACCCTCAATGGCCCGAGAGAGACCGTTTCCATATGTCCAAAGGCCATTGCTGTCCTCTCTGGTATGCGGTATTAGCTGAAACCGGTTATTTCCCCAAAGAAAAATTATTAACCTTGCGTCAATTAGGCTCCATTCTTCAGGGTCATCCTGACCGCGGCACACCCGGGATTGAATCCGCATCCGGCTCATTGGGCCAGGGTCTCTCGGTGGCTTTAGGGATGAGCCTGGCGGCGAGGGTGGATAAAAAAGATTACCGGGTTTATGTCTTACTGGGAGACGGAGAGACGCAGGAGGGGAATATCTGGGAGGCAGCCATGGCGGCAGCTCATTTTGCCTGCGATAATCTCTGCGCTATGCTGGATTATAACGGTTGTCAGATAGACGGAAGAGTTAAGGAGATCATGAATCTGGAGCCGCTGGCGGCAAAATGGCAGGCCTTTGGCTGGAATACTATTGAGATCGACGGGCACAATATGCAGGAGATTCTCTCGGCGTACGAAAAAGCAAAAACCGTAAAGGGCAAGCCCACCATAATTATTGCCCGTACGATCAAGGGTAAGGGGGTATCTTTTATGGAGAATGTCGTGGGTTTTCACGGCCGCGCCCCCACTAAGGAAGAAGCAGAGAAGGCCTTAAAGGAATTAGCGTAATGGCAGAGCAGCTTTATCAAAGGGACGTTTACGGCGAGACTTTATTAAAGTTAGGTAAACTGGATAAAAATATTGTTGTCCTGGATGCGGATTTGTCCTGCTCAACCAAGACCTGCTTTTTTGCCAAAGAGTTTCCCGACAGGTTCTTTAATTTTGGGGTAGCCGAGCAGAATATGATGGCTGCGGCAGCAGGGTTAGCCAGTTGCGGCAAAACGGTTTTCCTTTCTACTTTCGCGGTTTTTGCTTCGGGCCGGGCCTGGGACCAGGTGAGAAACTCCATAAGCTATAATAATTTTAATGTCAAGATCGTGGCTACGCATGCAGGGATCACCGTCGGACCGGATGGCGCCAGTCACCAGGCTCTGGAGGATATCGCGCTGATGCGCGTGCTGTCGAACATGAGCATAGTTGTTCCCTGCGACGGCCCGCAGACCGCTGATGCTGTCTACGCGGCGGCAAATAATCCCGGTCCATTTTATATCCGTTTAGGCAGGCCTAAAATTCCCACCATTGAAAATAAAGGCGAGTTTAAATTAGGTAAAGCGCAAATGATAACCGATGGCAATGATGTGGCTATCGTTGCCTGCGGGGTGATGGTTTCCGAGGCGCTTTTAGCAGTAAAGAGTTTAGCGCAAAAAGGCATTAAGGCGCGATTAATAAATATGCATACCATTCGGCCTCTGGATAACGAAATTATCCTGAAGGCTGCCAGAGAAACCAAGCTTATTGTTGTCTGTGAAGAGCATAATGTTATCGGCGGCCTGGCCTCCAGCGTAGATGAAGTGGTTGCCGAGAATTTTCCCAAAAAGGTCATCCGCCTGGGTATCCGCAACCGTTTCGGCCAATCCGGCGAGCCGGCGGAACTTTTGAAAGAATATAACCTGACCGGCCTGGATATAGAAAAAGCGGTCTTATCCGGCATCTCCTAAAGCCTGGAATAAGTTCATGAAGCGCAGCCACCCGCCTTTACTTCTTCACTCCTTTGCCAAGCTAAATCTCTATTTACGGGTTTTAAACAAGCGCAGGGATAATTTCCATAATTTAAACACTTTATTTGCCCGCATTGACCTGGCAGATACTATTATCCTTAAAGAGCGTAAAGATAACACGATTAAGATAAAATGTAACAGCCGGCAGGTGCCCAAAGATAAAGCTAATCTTTGTTATCGCGCGGCAGCGTTATTAAAGCAGGAATATAAGTTACAGAACAATGGTTTGCCTTCCTTTAGGCCGCAAGGCCATGGTTTGGCCTCCTGTGGCCAAAGCCATAAGCAAAGCCATAAGTTAAGCTTTGGCTTAGAGATAGAGATCAAAAAGCGCATACCCGTAGGCGCGGGTTTGGGCGGAGGCTCAAGTAACGCTGCCAGCGTGCTTTTAGGGTTAAACAAGTATTGGGGCTTGAATTTATCTAAAACAAAGCTGGTGAAATTAGCGGCTAAATTAGGCAGCGATGTCGCGTTTTTTGTTTACGATACAAAATTCGCCTTAGGAAGCCGGCGGGGGGAGAAAATCAAACCTTTGGCTTCTTTAGAGCGGCTTAAACTGTGGTTTATCCTGGTTTACCCCGGCATCAAGGTTTCTACGCCTTTGGTCTATCGTAGATTTGACCACTTCCGGCAGGCAGGCAGTAAATTTTCTCAATTGACAATACCCAGGCATGATGTTAAAATATTAATTTCTGAGTTATTAAAAAGGGGCCATAGGGCATCTTCGGAGTTCCTTTTTAATAGCCTGGAGGTTGTTACTGCCGGGCTTTATCCTGTAGTTAATCAGGTTAAAAAAGCGCTTTACGGCACGGGCTTAGAAAAAGTAATGATGTCCGGAAGCGGGCCGGCGGTATTTGCGATCTGTGGTTCGCAAAAGCAGGCTCAGGATTTAAGCGGAAGATTGCGCAAAAAATATAAATCTTGGCAGGTTTTTGTAAGTTCCACGGTCTAGCCGGCTTAAGGCAAGGAGGCAAGCAATGGAGATAACCGAAGTCAGGGTGATCTTAAAAGATTCACCTGATAAGAAATTAAAGGCATATGCCACGGTTACCTTTGATAATGCCTTTGTGGTGCGGAATATCAAGGTGATTGAGGGATCTACCGGGTTATTTATCGCCATGCCTTCCCGTAAAGTAAAGTATCCTTGCCCGAAATGCGGCTTTAAGAATGAATTGCGCAGCAAATATTGCAATCAGTGCGGCCAGGCTTTACCGGTTGAGGCACTGGCCTCAACCGTGCAGGAGGCAGGCAACAGTCAGTCCGAGCACAAGGATATTGCTCACCCTATAACGCAGGCGTTTAGGGAACATTTGCAGAAAAAAGTGCTTGAGGCTTACGAACAGGAGAAAAATAAGCCGGCTTAATTAAATTCTGGGACGTCGTCCAATGGTAGGACACGAGAATTTGGGTCTCGCTATTATGGTTCGAGTCCATACGTCCCAACCAAACAGATAGAAAAATAAATATGAAAAACGATATCGCGGTCATAATCTTAGCGGCGGGAAAAAGCACGCGCATGAAATCTAAAATGCCTAAGGTGCTGCATAATCTTTGCGGCAGGCCTATGCTGGGGTATCTCCTGGACCTGGTCTCAAGCCTTAAGCCTAAGCAGGTAGTGGCGGTTTTGGGATATAAACAGGAGCTGGTGCGTAAAGTCATACCTAAAGGGATTAAAATCGCCATCCAAAGAAAGCTTATCGGGACCGCGGACGCGGTAAAGGTTGGCTTATCAGCTTTAAAAGGTTTCCGAGGCACTATACTGGTCCTTTACGGAGACAATCCTCTCTTAAAAAAGGATACACTTAAGAAACTCTTGGATTATCATATCAAGAATAATGTTGATGCTACGCTTCTAAGCGCGCAATTGAATAAGCCTTCCGGTTACGGCAGGATCATACGCGATAAATACTTTAGTATCTGCGGTATAGTGGAGGAAAAAGACGCCGATGAAGTGCAAAAAGATATTAAAGAGATCAATACCGGGATCATGGTTTTTAAAAAGGAAAGCCTTGCCGCTAATTTAAAATATATCCGCGCCGATAACCGCAAAAAAGAATATTATCTGACTGATATCATCGGTATCTTAGCCGGGAAAGATTACCTGGTTGACGCGGTAAAGGCGGAAGATGCCGGAGAGGCCCTGGGGATTAATACGCGCGTTGAATTAGCCAAGGCCAACTATATCATGCAGAGAAGGATCAATGATAAATTCATGCAGGATGGCGTGACCATAGTGGACCCGGATTCCACCTTTATTAATTTCGGCACTAAGATAGGGATGGACACGGTGATTTATCCCTTTACAGTAATTGAAAGGGATGTTAAAATTGGAAAGCGTTGTTTAGTGGGTCCTTTCGCGCACCTGCGCGAAGCTGTCAGGCTGGGAAATGATGTCACAGCCGGCAACTTCATTGAAATGGTGCGCGCCAAGATCGGCGCCAAAACATTCGTTAAGCACTTCTCTTACATTGGGGATAGCTCTGTCGGCGCAAGTGTCAATATCGGAGCCGGGACAGTTACTGCTAACTTCGATGGCCTGAAGAAGAACTACACGATCATTAAAGACAAGGTTAATATCGGCTCAGATACCGTGATCGTCGCTCCGGTAAGAATCGGAAAGTCCGCGGTTACCGGAGCCGGATCGGTGATTACTAAAAATATTCCGGATAATGCGGTGGTAGCGGGGATACCGGCGAGAATCTTAAGGAAAAAGAGGTAGACATGGACAAACTAGCGGTTTTTAGCGGCAATGCCAATCTTGATTTGGCCCGAGATATCTGCAAGGATTTAAGGATCAAGCTTCAGGATGCCTTAGTCGGCAGATTCAGCGAAGGGGAGATCCGCGTAAAGATTAACGAAAATGTGCGCGGCAAAGATGTTTTTATCATCCAGCCGACCTGCCCGCCCTCCAATGACAATCTTATGGAATTATTGATCATGATCGACGCGTTACGGCGCGCCTCCGCCCAAAGGATTACCGCGGTTATTCCGTATTTTGGCTATGCCCGCCAGGACAGGAAGGATCAGCCGCGCGTGCCCATTACCGCGAAGTTAGTGGCTAATCTCTTGACTGTCGCCGGCTCAAGCAGGGTTTTGACCATGGATCTGCATGCCGGGCAGATCCAGGGATTTTTTGATATTCCCGTGGACCATCTTTTTTCCGTGGGGGTATTCGTGGATTATTTCTCGAAGATGAACATTAAAGACCTGGTCGCTGTCTCACCCGACGTGGGCAGCATTAAGATGGCCAGGGCATATGCCAAAAGGGTTTCCGCGGGGCTTGCCATAATTGATAAGCGCCGCGTCTCGCCGGAGAAGGCAGAGGCCATCCATATCATGGGCGAGGTTGAAAATAAAAATGTGATTATCGTCGACGATATGATCGCCACCGGCAGTTCGCTTATTGAGGCAGTAGAGGCCTTAAAGAAAGCCGGGGCCAAGACTATTTATGCCGCGATTACCCACGGCGTTTTATCGGGCCCGGCAATCCAGCGTATTGATCAGTGCGAAGGCTTAGAGAAGTTGTTGATTAGTGATAGTATCCCTTTATCCGAGGAAAAGAAACATCCGAAGATCCAGGTACTTTCAGTGGCCAATCTTCTGGCCGAAGCAATAAAAAGAATACACAACGAAGAATCAGTTAGCTGCCTATTTGATTAGGAGAGAAAGGTTAGGATGGAAGAGATATTTTTAGAAGCAGAATTAAGAGAGGAGAAGGGGAGAAGCAAGGTCAAGGATTTAAGGGCTGCCGGTTATTTGCCTGCGGTGGTTTATTTCCACGGTAAAGATACCTTAGCGATAAAAATTTCCAAAAGCGCGCTTATAAAATTAGTGCATCAGCACCGTTTGGAGAGCAGCATTATTAACTTAATGATCAAGGATGACAAAAAGGCTAAAGTCCGCCCCTGCCTGATCAAAGAGATCCAGTATGATCCGGTGCATGAAGATATTATCCATGTGGATCTAAACGAGATATCTCTTACCGAGGCAATCAAGGTTAATCTCCCTGTTGAGACTAAAGGCGAGGCAGCCGGCGTTAAACAGGAAGGTGGTTCGTTAGAGCATATACTTTGGGAGATCGAAGTAGAATGCTTACCTACGAATATCCCTAAGAATATAGAAGTAGATATCAGCGCCTTAAAGATGGGCGAGGCTATTCATGTCAGGGATATAGTTTTTCCGCCCGGGGTCAAACCTTTAAATGATCCTGCGGCGATTGTTCTCCATGTTGCTGCTCCGATGAAGGAAGAGGCGCCGGTTGAGCCTGTCGAAGGAGAAGCCAAACAGGAGCCTGAGGTAATCAAGGAAAAGAAAGAGGTCCCTGCCGAAGGCGCGGCAGCTGAAGAGGGTAAAGAAAAAGAGAAAGAAAAGAAGTGAGGCTGATTGTAGGGCTGGGGAATCCCGGTTTAATTTATAGGGGCTGCCGGCATAATATCGGATTTCTCGTTGTAAAATCTTTAGCCCGTTCTTTAAAAGTTTCCCTTGAAAGAGATCGTTCGGTTTTTTCCGTGACAGGCACGGATAGGTGCGGCCAGCACAATATAATATTAGCCATGCCGCAGACTTTCATGAACTTAAGCGGCATAGCAGTCAAGGCTCTGCTTAAGAAATTCAAAGCCGGGCCGGAAGACCTTCTGGTAATCTGCGATGACCTGGATTTGGACCCGGGCAGGATAAAGCTCCGGCCGCATGGCTCAAGCGGCGGCCAGAGGGGCCTGGAGTCGATCATTGAGCATATAGGCAGCCGGGAGTTTACTCGGCTGCGTATCGGCATCGGCCGGCCGCAAAGATCAACGGATGCGGCAAAATATGTGCTTACGGGTTTTCTTAGGAAAGAAAAAGCTTTGATTGAACAGGCAAAAGAAAACTCCGTTAAATGCTGTCTTGCCTGGGCGGAAAAGGGAATAGCGGAAACCATGAATACGTTTAACGCAAGGAGCGAGAAATGAATAAGTATGAAGCGATGGTAGTTGTCAAACCGGATTTATCCGACGAAGATAAGAAGGCGTTATTTAAGCAGATCGATGACGCTATAATCAAGCATAATGGCCAGATTTCGCAATCCGGGGTCTGGGCTGAGAGGCGTAAATTGTGTTTCCCTATCAATAAGTTTGGCGAAGCAATCTATTACCTGGCGGCCTTTACCGCGCCGTCTTTGGCGGTCAAAGAGATCCGCCATACCTACAAGCTTAATGAAAATATATTACGCGTGCTTTTTACCAGGATGGACGCTTAACACCCCGCGCTTAGCGGAATTGCGCGGGTGTTGTCTTCGTAGACAAGGAGAATTTATATGGCTAGCTATAATAAGGTATTATTAATGGGCAATCTTACCAAGGATCCGGAGTTACGTTATACCCCGCAAGGCACAGCCGTAGTTAATCTGCGCCTGGCAGTAAACCGCAAGTACCGCAGTAAGGAGCAGGAATTAAAAGAAGAGGTTTGTTTTATAACGGCAGTGGCCTGGAACAAGCAGGCAGAGACCTGCAATCAGTATTTGCATAAAGGAAGCAGCGTTTTTGTCGAGGGCAGGCTGCAGTCGCGCTCCTGGGAGGATAATGCCGGGGCCAAGCGCTCGGTAATTGAAGTCAGGGCAGAACGCGTGCAGTTTATGGGCGCGCCGCCTGCTAAAGCGCAAACTCAATCCAGCGAAACGCAAGCAGAGCCGGCGGCCGCAGGGCCCAGCAGTGAATTAACATGGTTAGCAGAAAGCGAGGAAGAAGCAAATGAAAGTTAAGACCAGGGGTTTTGGAAAAGATAAGAAGATTATCAAGAAAAAGAAGGATTTGCACGGCCCGGTAAGGAAGAGATTCTGCCGGTTCTGCGCGGATAAATTAGGCAGCATCGACTATAAGGATATAAAAAGGTTGGAGGTCTTTATGACCGAGAAAGGTAAAATCAACGCCAGCCGTTTTTCCGGTAATTGCGCCAGGCATCAGAGAAGGATCAGGGAGTTAATTAACAAAGCCAGGTTCCTTTCCCTACTTCCTTATACCCGCTGATAAAAGCTATGGAAGTGATCTTAAAAAAGGATGTAGAAAAAATAGGCAAGGCAGGCACAGTGGTTAAGGTTAAAGAAGGCTTTGCCAGGAATTTCCTTTTTCCCCATGACCTGGCCCAGTCGGTTACAGGTTCAGCTTTAAAGAAGTTGGAGCAGGATGCGATAGTTAAGTCCGCGCAATCTGCCCAAGCCAAAGAAGAATCAGAGAAACAAAAGGAGCGTTTAAGCAGCCTCTCCCTGACTATCTCCGCGTTGACCCAGGGGGAGGAAAAATTATACGGCAGCATTCACGCCAGCGATATCTCCGCCGCCTTAAAAGAAGAAGGTTTCGAGATTAATAAAAGTCTTATTGACCTGGCTGAACCGATAAAATCTTTAGGGATATATGAAATTCCGATAAAGCTGCATCCGGAAGTAACCGCTAAACTTAAACTATGGGTAGTCAAAAAATAATATCGCCTCAGGACGTAATCCTGGATAAGCTGCCCCCGCAGAATCTTGAGGCTGAGATGGCAGTGTTGGGCTCTATGCTTCTGGATGAAGAGGCGGTATCTGTAGCCGTTGAGAAATTGGACAGCGGATGTTTTTATAAAGATACCCACAGGAAGATATTCCAGGCGATAAGCGATCTTTTCAATGCCAATAAAGCCGTAGATTTGATCACCCTTATCGACGCCTTAAAGAAGGACGGTTCACTGGACCAGGTCGGCGGGGCAAGCTATCTTACTTCCCTGGCCAATGCCGTGCCCACCTCCGCCAATATTAACCATTATGCCAATATTGTCCGCGAGAAGTATATCTTAAGGACATTAATCAACAACTCCACCAAGATTATCTCTGTTTGCCATGAGAGCCAGGGTAATATTGCCGAGGTCGTGGATACCGCGGAGCGGCTCATCTTTGAGGTCAGCGACAGAAGAAACCAGGGCACTTACGTGCACCTGAAAGAACTCGTCAAAGACTCTATCGAGACAATTGACAGGCTTTATCAGAACAAGGCGCATGTTACCGGTATTCCTACCGGATACGTGGATTTTGATATTAAGACCGCGGGGCTCCAGTCTTCAGATTTGATTATTATTGCCGGCA
Organism: Candidatus Omnitrophota bacterium; assembly: GCA_041645145.1. Classification (GTDB taxonomy): domain Bacteria; phylum Omnitrophota; class Gorgyraeia; order Gygaellales; family Profunditerraquicolaceae; genus UBA6249. The sequence continues at coordinate 3,048 of JBAZQO010000008.1, read as the reverse complement.
GGCCGTCAATGGGTAAAAGCGCTTTTGCCCTGGGCATTGCCGAATATGCCGGAGTAATCGAAAAGGTGCCTACCGCGATTTTTAGCTTAGAGATGTCCAAGGAGCAATTAGTGCAGAGGATGCTTTGTTCTCACGCGCGGGTGGATGCCCATAAAGTAAGAACGGGGTATCTGGCCACCAGCGACTGGCCGCGCCTGACTGCCGCCGCTGGAAAACTTTCCGAGGCGCCGATTTTTATTGATGATTCTCCGGCAATCTCCGTAATGGAGTTGCGCGCCAAGGCGCGCCGCCTGAAATCGCACCATGGCATAAAATTAATTATCCTGGATTACATGCAACTGATGCGCGGCTCGGCTATGAACATGGAGAGCAGGCAGCAGGAGATATCTGAAATATCGCGCTCGCTTAAAGCCTTAGCCAGGGAGTTAAGTGTTCCGGTCATTGCCATCAGCCAGCTATCCCGCGCAGTGGAATCGCGCACAGACCACCGTCCGCAGCTTTCGGATTTAAGGGAATCCGGGGCCATTGAGCAGGATGCCGACGTAGTCGTGCTTATTTTAAGGGAAGAGTATTATAATCCTTCCCCTGATAATCAGGGAGTAGCCGAGGTAATTATTGCCAAGCAGCGTAATGGCCCGGTGGGTTCTTTGAGGTTAGCTTTTATCAAGGAATTTACCAGGTTTGATAATCTGGCCCGGGTTGAATAACTTATTCGTTAAATTATTTGATTTAAAGGGCTTCTTCCTATATAATAACCATAAATGCGCAGATCAATCCCGATACTTTTAACCGTTTTTTTCCTCTTTGGCATTAGTTACGGCATACTTATGCCGGTTTTTGCCGAAGAAGGACCCGCTCCCGCGGCCTTAAAGAATGTTACCGCCATAGAAGTCAAAGGCAATAAATCCATAAGCACCAATGTTATCATATCCAAGATGAAGACGCGTATTGGCAGCGCCTACCAGGAGAATATTATCAGCGACGACTTAAAAAGGCTTTATCTCCTGGGGTTCTTCAGCGATATAAAAATTGACACACAGGATTATAAAGACGGGTTAAAAGTCATCGTCACGGTTAGCGAAAGGCCGATTATCGAGAAGATTAGTTTTACGGGGATCAACCGTATTATCATGAAGGATGAGAAGTTGAAACAGCAGTTAAAATCCCGTGAAACACAGTATTTAGATTATCCTTCTTTAGCCGAAGATGTGCGCGTATTAAAGAAGATGTATGAAAAAATGGGTTATAGCCAGGCCGATATTACCTATAAGGTTAATGTTGATGCCCAGACGAACAAGGCTAAGGTGGATTTTAGTGTCATAGAAGGCCGGAAGGTGCGTATCAAGGATATTCTTATCCGGGGAAACAAAGCTTTTTCAAGCGGCCGTATCCTGAGGCTGCTGAAGACCAAGAGCGCTTGGTTTTTTAATGCGGGGGTTTTAAAAGACGAGGTGCTCAAGGAGGATATCGAGCGCGTAAAATCATTCTATCAGCGCGAAGGCTTCACCGATGTCGCGGTGGAGTATGAAGTTAATCCTGACGCCAAGAAGGCATATCTGTTGTATATCACGATTAAGGTTACGGAAGGCAAGAAATATCTTGTAGGCTCGGTTATTATACAGGGAAATAAGGATATTTCCGAAAAAGAAATCCTAAGCCGTTTGACTGATTGTATCCCCGGAAAGGTTTTTAGCCGGGAGGCAATGAAGAGGGATATTCTCGGTATCCAGGGCTTATATTTTGACCGCGGCTATATCTCTGCGCAGGTCCAGGAGACAACCGTAGTAAATACGGGTTCGGGCCGGGTGGATATAACTTACGGGATTACCGAAAACCAGGTCGCTTACGTGGATAAGATTAAGATCCGCGGGAATATTAAGACCAAGGATGTGGTTATTCGCAGGGAGTTAAGGATCCATCCCGGCGAGAAGTTTGACGGCGAGAAATTGCGCCGCAGCAAGGAGAGGCTGCAGAATTTAGGGTATTTCGAAGATGTGAGTTATGATACTGAGGAGACTAAAGAGCCGGATAAGAAGAATTTAGTTGTGGATGTAAAAGAGACCAAAACCGGGGCATTCAGTTTCGGCGGCGGTTACAGCACAGTGGATCAGTTTGTGGGTTTTGTGGAGGTCGAGCAGAAGAATTTCGATTGGAGGAATTGGCCGTATTTTACCGGCGCCGGGCAGGATTTAAAAGTGCGCGCCTCCCTCGGAAATTTAAGCAACGGTTTTGAGTTAAGTTTTACCGAGCCATGGATGTTTGATTATCCGGTTTCTTTCGGCTTTGACCTGTATCACCGCACGCATAAACGTGATTCTGACGTAGGATACGGTTATGATGAAAAGATTACCGGAGGGGATCTGCGCCTTGGTAAAGAGCTGTCAGAATACCTAAGGACGGATATCAGCTACCGCCTGGACCAGATAGATATCAGCAATCCTTCAAGCGATGCCACTACAGATTTAACGGATGAGGTAGGGAAGAATATGGTTAGCGTTGTTTCTCCGAGCTTAACTTATGATTCAAGGGACAATGTTTTTGACACCAGAAAAGGAAACCTGCTGACCGCCTCTTTTGATTTTGCCGGCGGGCCACTGGGAGGGGATAAGGATTACTGGAAATTCGTAGGGCGTGCTTCACATTATTTCCCTATGCCCCGTGGAGCCGTGCTTGAAGTAAGAGGAAGGATCGGCCTGGCTGATCCCTACAGCAGCACGAAAAAGATACCCATTTATGAGAGGTTTTTTGCCGGTGGCGCATATACTTTAAGAGGTTACGAAGAAAGAAAGGTTGGCCCGGTTGACCCCGGCTCTAATGATCCCTTAGGCGGCGCTTCTATGTTGGTGGGGAATATTGAATATACTTATCCGCTATTTGAATTTTTAAAAGTAGCAGCATTCTTTGATGTGGGTAACGTTTGGGAAAAACTAGGCGATATCGGTTCTTCTAAAAATGCCAACGGAGTCATCAATAGCGGAGGATATAAATCTGATGTAGGTTTAGGTTTAAGAATTAAGACTCCGATTGGCCCTATAATGCTGGATTACG
>JBAZQO010000007.1:0-34808 GCA_041645145.1 Candidatus Omnitrophota bacterium | reverse complement strand
AAGCCAATCCATCTGAGAGATATTTATCCCCATAAATAAAAGTATCAGGTGCGTCTACCACTATATGATGAGGAGCGGCAGGAAGGACAGTAACCATTGCAACGGCAGAGACCTCGCCCTGCCTTGCTATTATTGTCGCCCTTCCTTCCTTAGAGGATGTGAAAATGCCATCTATAATTATGCCGTCTGGGGATGTAAATTGAGCGTCAATATTTTCGTTATCCTTGCCAACAGCAACAAATTGGAGATTGCCGCCAGCAATTACAACGCCGTTCATAGGGAAGATTGAAATTTGTTCAGTTTGTGTTCCTGTGGTAGATGTACCAATGGTAGATGTCCCTATAGTAGTATCGGTTGCAGATACAAACTGCGTAAATAGCAGAAGCAAAATGGTTAAAAAAAAGGTTGGAAATTTCATGACAAACTGCCTCCGTTAATCTGTAACATCAATATAATACAGGATAATGCTTGTCGCCCCTGGTGCAGTCATTTTTAGTGATAATCCCGTAACGATCATGTTCGCATCATTCCCGATAGCCCCTTTCGTATCCAAATATGTTGAATAAAAGGGTGAATTATCAGTATTATTGAAATAAAAAATACCCTTATTTACTTCATCAAGGCTGTGGATTTCATAGCCATAGATATGGATGGTATGCCCTGCTGCAACAGTCAAGAGAACATGGCCAGATACGGCTGTACCTGTGCCATAATATAGGAAAGTACAGCCAGGGTATGGCAACGCCGAGATATGTAATTTAGTAGGGTCATCTTGCTTAATTGGCATAGCAATGTCCTGAGCGGACACAAACGATGTGGAAAAAAGATATATGATAGCTGCTAAAAGTAGTTTTTTCATTTTACCCCTCTATGGTGAGGGAGGCTCAACAGCCGCCTCCCTCTATTCGACCTAAGCCTTAGTTAGTTACTTCGAGACCACACCAGCTAAAATATGCTGTTACTGCGACTGCTTCGTTATTTGTTGCCGTTACAGACAATACTGTTGCTGCGGGGATAGTGTAATTGTCTCCCAAGTACACATCAACCTGTGAGTTTCCAGCTTCCGTTCCCAATGCCTTCTTATTCGCTCCTGCAACCTTTACCAACACTAAGCCATCACCCTTCATTGTCGCACCGAAAGCATTGATATGTAATGTCTTTGCTGCGGTTACGGTATAGCTGCCAATTTCTGTTGTTGCACCTGCGGCAATGGACAAAGTGTAATATCCGCTTACTGCCGTCCCTTGAGCACTACCTACGATATTCACGGGCACGGTGCCCTGTATTCCAACTTTCAGATTACCATTACCATCTAAAGCCGATGGCAACTGTGCAGAATCCACGGAGATAACATTTCCATTATCCTTGATCCCCACATCGTTCGCAATCCCTGTCAATGTTCCAAGGATATTGACATCCACAGAACCATTTGCCCCGATTACCAAGACATCTGTACCATCCGTTACCTTCACTTTTCCTAAGTTCGTATCGATTGTGGTGTCCAGCTTGACATTTGCTGTCCCCTGCTCGTGCACCTTCAGGTTGCCATTTGCGTCCAATGCTGTGGGTAACTGTGCAGACCTAACCTTCCCTGGGTTTGTCTCCGTAAAAAGCCATGCTGTCCCATCCGAAAGCCTTGCAGATGACGGTATGTCAACCTTTGAGCTTGCATACGAAATGCTTGCCACCATAGCCATTGCCATTGCCAAACCTAATATTCTTCTCATTGTCTTTTTCTCCTTTTCGTTTTAATTTTAGGTATCATACCTAATTTTATCTACTGAGCTGTTTGCCATGATAAATCGACCGCCTGCCCGATTTCGCTATCGGTGGACTTTATCTCAATGACAATAGCTGTTCCTGACAATATTTTAATGCCCTCACCAAAGTCAATGGTTGCATTTGGATTTGTTGGGTTTATTCTTGCAACCCTATTGTAGTGTGGAGATGGTAAAGTTACTGTTATCTTTGCGTCTCCACCATAACCAGAGATATTGATATTGGATAAGTAACAATCGGTTAATTGTGATGGGATTGTAATGGTTGCAAGCTGTCCTGCTGGGATTGTGATGGTTGCAGTGCCTTCGACAACCCAGGGAAGGATGACTCCTGAAGTTCGTAACTGCCTGTGTCCGCCTGTCCCCGTAGCAGTCTCGTAAAGGGCGTTTTTCAAGACATTGCCTGCGTTGTTATTCATATCCCATGCAGCGACTAAGGCAAAGCTTGGTGTGGCTATGACCATGAAGAGAAAAAATATTACTACTCGCATTTTTCACCCCCGTAGCAGATTAAATGACTTAGGGACAAAACTTCTCAATCCCATACCAAAAGCGAAGAGCTTTCGAGCTTCGTTGTCAATGCCTTTGGCTATTGTTAAAAGAGACATATTGTGCTTTTCCTCTGCTGTGTCAATCTCAGCATATAATTCATCTTTTCTATTAATAGAACATCTCTTAAGGTGCTCTATTGTCCTGTCGTCAAGCTGCCTGAACGACCCGTCATCTTCACGGCAACTATACACCATGAAAGGCTTTTCGTTTTCACCCATAAATTGGAATATGTCAAAGCAATTGGTGTATGGGCTGAACATTGGGAACAATTGATCGTTCAGACGCTTTAATTTGACCACAAACTCCACAGGAGGTCTTACTGTAGATACCTTTCTGTATTCTGATATTGTCATAAAACCTCCTGCCAGAATGATTACCTATAGAGAGAGTTGTTGTTTCTGTAAACAACATTCCTGTAAGGGGCATGGCACGCTACTTGTCCAACCAATTGGATTTGAGCATCCCAAATGTCTTTCCCCGCCTGTTTGCGAAGGACTATATCGTCTATCCCTTCACCCACAGACTGTATTAATTGACTCCCTTTTGCCATAGGATGAAACTTCATTGTCTCCTGTTGGATGACAAGTATTGTTCCAGGATAAACATATTTCCCTATTCTTAATGGGACATTGTCATGTTTATCTGTTTCTATGTGACCGTCCACCTTCCCTACATTAACAAATTGAACTTTAGTACCATAGAAGTCTCTATATGCTGTCTTAAACTTCTTAGGCATCCAGAACACAGTTGGTTTCTCTTTTCTGTCCAGTTCCATGTCAAGGATTATATCGTCCAAGTCTGTTGGGGTGAATAAACCTGTAGTTAATTCACTCCCAACGATAACATTGTCCGTCACGACCCTCGCAGAAAACATCTCGCTCCCTGCCCTCTGTTTTTCCTGAAACATCCCGCCAGGCACAGTTTCAGCATCCCCAACTATCCCAAAATACCCCATAAACTCCTTATCTTTTGACCTGTTCAGATAGATACCTCTCCCTGCTGTAACTCCGGTAGCAGTCCCTACTAAGTCAATGTAATTCCCGCCAGGCGAAGAACTCCTAAAGACTTTACCTATTTTGTAAGCAGGTAACCCTAAAACTGCTGTCTTGCTGGCATCTGCGGTACAGAATTGAACGAGTGTCCCTTTTGTAAGATAGATTGCTCCAGGCACATCTGTAAGAACAACACGGGTGACGCCTTCAACCGTAGACGAACTTACAACCTCGGCAAGTTTACCTGTACCATTTCCCATAAATAGCTGTCGTTCAATATTATCTTGAAAAGTCTTTGTCGAAGATTGTGTTTCGGCAACTAAAGCATCTATCACCGAATTTTGTCCGCCCTTAGTCGCTCTCAACGAAGTGCCAGAGATTGAAAGTGACCCCATAGTTGTCCTTGGTCTGATCAAAACATTCTCAATCTTCATTGTACCAGCCTCTGGATGCGGATCCTTTTCATCCACAGACCCAGTGCCATAACTTTCCTCTGTTATGATAGGTATTTTTACATACTCGCCACCTGTAGTCTCTCCATCCTTAGCAAGGTCATCCCAGCCAGGGGTTTGCTTTACTATAAAGTCATTCACTACAGGGAGGATTTGATGCTTAAACGCTTCACTTAATACTGATAGTTCCATACCCATTGTTTTTTCCTCCTATTTGTTTCGTTCTATCTTTAGGAGTCCTACTCTTTTTTAACGCAGTTTAGTCTGCGAAACTCGCTTTTTCTATCATACACCATAAAACAGTTTTTGTCAAGAAATATTTTACATTATTGCCAAGGAAGTATTTGCTTTAGGTTTGCCCTTAGCTCATCCCATGTTTTCGCCGGAGTGGTAACGATACCTTGCCCTCCAGCAGCATATACGCCCGGAACCGCCGACTTGCCAGCCAGGTATTCCGCTTTCCATGCTTCCTTTTGTACGATAACCTGTTTGTTCATCTCTGCTACAAATAACGGGAAGACATCAGGACGCATAAGCTCAGGCTCGTTAAGAATTAATGCCCTCATCTCGTGAGGGTTTATTCCTGGATTTTCTTTAATAGCAGTATTAATGGAATCATCTAAAAACCTACTTTGTGCCTCATACATCTCAGTCTGTCGTTGATCGCTCTGCTCTTTTTTATATTGCTCAAATTCTTCTCGTGTTGGGAACGGCAATGGCTCTGTGCCTGTTGCTGGTTCTGATTCTGGTTCTCCTTCTGGTTCTCTGTTTGTCAAATCAGCCAAGAGAGCGTCATATTTTGTCTGTAGTGCCGCAAGACTCTCTTTCCCTACCCTATTCTGGGTTATTAACTCGGATACTCTTACGTCCGGTATGTGTTGCCTGTCCACCGCTGCTGCCGCATTGGGGTCTGGTGGAGCTACTACTATCGGGGCTGCCTCTGTACCAGTACCTTCACCCTCGCACATTACCGTAAACCTGCCCTGACTGCCTGTGAAATTGCCTGTTGTGTTCATTGAACACCTCCTTGGTCTAATACACTATTTAACGGCATAGTGACCGATTTTAGACTTATCCTATCGGTGTCCCTCCAGCGTCAGGGTTTCCTAATGCCTGTTGGTTTTTCTGCTCTCCTGTCATGCCTGCTGCTTGCTGCTGCATAGCTTCTTGCATAACTTCTTGTTGTATTGCATCTTTGTGATATCCTGTATGCGAGTAAAACATGTGCTTGACTTCATCGGTATAACCCAAGAACTCCACAGTCTTCATCACGGGGTGGTGTGTGTTAAGATGAATGAGATGGTTATCTATGTCTCTAATCTCGCACAACTCTCCGTTCATCATTTGTTGATTTTCGTATATAGCAAAATCAGTATCTAAGGTGTCATCAAAGTTGTCTTCTGTGTCGTTGTATTTCATTAGCTCTCTGGCTTTTTTACTTCCTGGACGGTTATCATCGAAGACACCTGACATGAAGTCTTGCCTGACCACCTCTCGCCTTGTACTTGCTGACCTTGGTAGTCCGCTGCCAACCTGAATGTCAACTGTTATTTCTTCGGCTAATTCGCTTGCGTCAATTTTTATGCCGCCGGCAAATGTTCTGACTTCTTTATAGCCGTCTTTGGCTAACATCAAGAGAAGCCGCCCGAGATTGCACAGGCTGTTATTAAAATTGGTTGTGTCTGGTGCGAGGTTTGTTGAATCTTCCTCTGCCATCTGAGATATTTCTGTGGCTGTCCTCTTTGTTTTCGCCCAACTTACAGTGTGGATACCAATAAAGTTTTCAAGGTCGGCTTTGATCCGGTCAAGCTGCATGAATACATGGGAGGGCATACTCACTGGCATCATCTGGTGCGGCTCTCCACCCATATGGTCGTACTCTACGACTTCATTAGTAGAGTTATCCATTGCAGTGGATATAACCTTGCCTCCACGAGGTAGCATAGTCTTTATCCCTGCAAAACTTTCTATGTTGCCATATATCTTTGCGTTTATTTTGTTGTATTCCCTCTGTAGCCCTCGTGTTTGCGTCAGTATTGACTGGGGAATTATACTGATAAGGTTAGAAATGCCAAAGGTGAAGAGGATGTAGGGACTCCAGAGAGACGATTTGACATAAGGGTTTACTGTGTTTAAGTGTTCTTTGCCGTCTACGGTAACGACATATGAGCCTTCAGGACGGTCGCACCCAGGGCGGCTGTAATATTCTGTACAGGTGTATAGTGTGTCTGCGTCCTTATTGGGTAAGATAATCCCGTATACCCTCTGGATGTCGTCAGCGGTAAGTTTCTTGGTGTCGGCTATCCAAGCCATATCGTTGGCATCCGTCACATCAGGGATATTCATTTCAAGGATTGAACGGTTTTGTATGGATATGTCACCAGTGTAGATGTCTTGTTCAAGGTACTTGCCTGCTTTTTTATTCCAGGATACTTTTAGCCCCCCTATACCTGATAACAAGATATTATCCACTAATGTTATATATTTCTTTTGTAACTCAGACCCTCGACCTATGGCTCTCAGAAACTCTGTCGCTATCTTTGCTTGCCTCTTTAATAGTTCTGTCTTCCCTTCGGGTACAACGATAAGCTCAGGTAAGGTTGAGAGGAAGTATGCCTTAATCCTTCGGTATGGTCCAAGTATGATGTTGTTTGATGTGGGTTCTGCGGAGTCGGATACTACCATCCGACCCGTTACAGGGTTGTACTCTCCTAATGCGGCAGGGTTGCCCAGGAGCATGGCGGAGTTAATCTTCATGTCAGCACGGCTGCGAGACACGGTAACGCTCAGCCTATTGGCTCTGTCTGCTATGGTTGTCTTTGAGCTCATAATTCTACCTCGTGAAAAGTCTCTGGCTTAGGCTTCTCAGGCTTTCTTCCCCTGAACATCTTGCGTTCAATGTAGTGGGCGTCCATAATCCTGTCAAGCAGTCCTTGACGCTCAACAGAGTGCCATATTGCTTGGATAAGGATTACTCCTGAAAGTATGTAAATTATTATTGTTGTGTCCATGTCGAATATACTCCTTTTTTTAGTTTTTGTCAAGGATTATTTTTAATTAATATCCTGTGATAACCGTGAACCGTGACTACATGACAACCGAGCTTGAGGGCAATCTCAGAAATTGTATGCCCGAGGTCGTATAGCCGCCTGAACTCAAGCCGCCGAGCGGATATGGAGGATGGGTCTTTTTTTATTCCTGTACTCGCTGTCCTCGCTGTCCTCGCTGTACTCGCTGTACCTCGCTGTACCTCTGGGTCACGCATATTCCCAAGCTCGTGGGTCTCATAGTCTTCCCAGACTTCGTCTCTTATTTTGGTCTTCATGTCTGAACCTCCTCGTCATCCCCCGGTTTCCAATAGCGGATGGGTAGCTCATCAGGTTCTTTGTCTTTCTTTGCTGCCTCTATAATATCCTTTATCCTGTGGTAATATTTGATGTAAACGCAATACCGCAGACAGTCGTGTAAATGGCTCGCAGGGTTTGTGTCCTTTTTTTCTACCTTTTTTTTCACCTTATTTTCCACCTTATCACTTCTGTTATCCTCAAACACCAGGGTAGAAGTTATTCCTTTGAAAAGTATCGGACACGCCTCACGGTCTATTGTGAATAACCTCTGACCGTTCACTTCTACCATAAAGCTGCGGACAAGGTTGACACCTGCTATGATGTTCTGTTTACACATCCTCGGGTATATGCCGGCATCAGCCATCACCTTAGCTGCTGAGTACCCGGATGATGCCTCTCCATGCTTTGCTGATACATCACTGTAGTTTTCATAGATGTGTCCTGACCCAAAGAGCCTGTTCTCATACTCGGTGCAAGCGTGCAGAAAATCAAGCGTTTTTACCTTGTGGAGCAGCAATTCCCCTATTATTGATATACCCGCCTCAGACTCCTGTAGCCAAAGAGCCGCAGGGTTGTTGTATGAAATGTCGAAGGAACGCATTATTGTGGGCTTATAGGTATCTGGCTTGCCCTCAAACGCAAGTATGAACTCTGGGTAAAGGAGTCCACCAGCAAATGCAGAAAAGCAGAGGTTAAACTCAGCCGCAAATATTCTGCCCTCGTACCCGCCAGGCATACCCTCCGCCATCTTCTCTATCCAAGCTACGCTACGCTTCGCAGGGTCAGCCGAAAAGTGTATTGCTATTACGGTGAAGCCGTTTGTCTTATTTTTCCACGCTCTAATACCCGCAGGCGACTCCAGGATAGTAGCGCCGTGTGGATAAGGGGTATTTTTGTTGAATTGTGCGACACAATAGTCCAGTTTATTTTGCATAGTTATAATATAGCAGGAAGTTTGGGTTTTGTCAAGGATTATTTTTGTGGGGAGGAGTTTTTTAAGGGGATGCCTATATGGGCTACTGCCACTCTCCATGCTAACATACCTAATTCTTCATACCCCGCCCCCCCCTTACGGGGTATGCGTGAGTACATAGTCCATCACAGAGAAGATAAGATAGAAGGTGGAAGAGTTGTTTGTTTAATGAGAGAGATAAGAGAGACGGCGAGCGTCCAAAGGTGCTGGCTTGGCTTGCGTCACCATCACAGCACCACAGCAGCACCGAGAACGCAGGGCACACCGTGACACGGCGAACACGGCGAACACGGCGAACACGGCGACAAAGGCAGAAGGTTTTTAAGGCATGAAAGATGGCTTGAGCTTGTTATACGAACGGACACGGCGACACGGTGACACCGAGCGACACCGACAACCGTTCACCGATGGGACACGACACCGGGGACACGGCGGGACCGTGAGCCGAGAGGACACGGGGCGACCGAGAACGCAAGCGGTTCACGGTGGACACGGGGCGGAGGTGAGGAAAAGGGACGACCGGGGGAGAGGGAGGAGATGAGGGGGAGGAGAAAGCCTTGCCGATGATGAGAATTGTACGAAATATTACTATCTTCTATATTAATATAAAGGGTTATATTAATATAAGATAGTAATAAGTAAAAATTCAAACAGTATCGGCAAATTGGAGCCAAGGCATAAAATCGGTACATAAAAACGAAAAAAATACCCTTGTAAGTCTAATGGTTGCAACGGTTTATATAAGCAAAAATAAATGATTGACAAATAACGATAATCATGATATAATGATACTTATTGGATGAGGGAACGGCGGGTCAGGCAACTAAAGGCAGCCGATAAGACGGAGGTGGGGAAGATGAAAATGACAGAGGAAGAAAAAGATACTTTGTATCTGTGGAACGATCCAGGTTTTGATCCAACGGTAAACGATTTTGACGAAGAGATGACAAAAAAACTCTGTACTCAAGGGTACCTGCGATTAGTATCCAGAATGAACAGGTATCTGTTGACAAAAAAAGGGGAAGCTGTTATCTGTTAGCTTTCTTGTCCTGCCCTTACATCCGCGTGAGGGCAGGCTTGGACGGCTAAGCAGCCAAAGTCAAGGTTCAGGAGGAAGGAAAAATGGTAGCATGGGGTATTAAAACTAAATGGAACGGTACAATCTATTATCATATCGGCGAGTATAACACGGTTGAAGAGGCGTATGCAGAGGCCGTTAAGGGGTACGCTTGGTTTAACGGTAAAATAGGAGATATTTGCGTAATGAGCAGATAAAAATTTCCTTGCTTTTTATCCGTGTTATCATCTTGGTAGCACGGCTTGAAGGCAATAAAAATTGACAATAGAGGAGGTGATAAAGATGAGAAAACCAATAGCACTTGGGGCGGTATATACTGCAAGAGCAACACTTTTTAATAGTGCAGGTCAAAAAATCGGGACATGTACGGATACACCAAACGCAATAGCAAAGGCATTTATGGAAAATCGAAACGCTACAGCGGTCAAAGAATGCTACTCTAATATAGCCCAATGCCGCACAGAATTTAACCACAGAATGAACAAATTAAATGATTGTCAAAGTTTATTCAGGAATAAGTAAAAATTCCTGGCTCCCAGGGATAAGGGAAGGAAGAAGTAAAATGCAAAAAATAACGGGCAAAATGATTGATAACCAGGTTGAATGGCTAAACTCATTTCTACCTAAAGACAACCAGTTAAGCATTGGCAGCGGCTACGGGAAAACCAACATTGAAGCTAAAAATGGCAGTGTAAGCATTAAGTACGGATGCACAAAGAGAGAAGCGTACGACTATTTAACGGCTATGATTAAGGGCATACAGATGTTTAGGGGGTAGTATTTTGTGGATGCAGCAGTAAACCTGTTGCATCCCTTGAATGCTAAAATTTAAGGAAAAGGAGGTATTAAAATTATGAAAACAAAATATCTGGATGTTGTCAACAGTAAATTGGGATTAAGCTCGACTACTTCAATTTTGAGATCCGAAATGTATGCTTATAGCTCTTCAAAATTGAACGCATACAAAAAATTAGGGTATATTGTTTGCAACCGGCAAGGGGAGATGTTAATAACCTGGATCGGGGAACAAATGTTGAGGGCAGTGGATAGCGACGGGAAAGAAATATTATAGAATTAAAGCCAGCATCAACCAACCCGGGTCATGCCAGGGCAAGGGGATAACGGGCTAACGGAGGATAGATCATGAATTATCAAGAAATGTATGAACAGGCAGCCAAGGAAATCAGACGACTGTATCGGGTGTGCAGCGACTACGGGAACGTGATAGAAAAATTACGGGCAGACATGAACGGGCTAACCGCACATGTGGACAGCATGAAAGAAACGTTAACCTTCACGGGATAAGATTTTTTGTACTACCCATCAAGCCTGGTGGGTAGCGATAAAGTCTTAACACAAGGAGGTGGCCGAAATGAGCATAAAAGAAAAATCAAGACATATTCACCCATGCACCAGATGCGGGAAATTGATCAAAATTAAAGGTATGCCTTGCAGAGAATGCGTGTCAAAAATTTTATTCGAAAGACCGAAGGAGTAAATTGTTATCATTTTCAGACCTGAGCAAGTCCCGAAACTGCTCACATCTCAAGATAGTGGAGGGTAATATTATGTATATTGAAGTAAATTTTAGCAGTTTTTGCGATGCTTTTAATGGTGGAGACAGGGAGGGCAACTTTTCATATGCCGGGAAGAAAGCACTATTCGAATATCTGGAAAGCTTAGAAGAGGATACAAGCGAAATGATTGAGCTTGATGTTGTTGCTTTATGTGGCGAATATGCTGAGTATGCAGATTTTGCAGAACTTCAAAAAAATTATGATGTTGAATCAATGAAGGAGTTAGAGGAGAATACTACAGTAATCAAGATTGATTCTGATAGTTTTATCATCCAAAGTTATTAATCTTTTGTCAATCCCTCGGTTGATCCGAGGGATTGCTTGAAGGCTTTAATAAAGGCTAATGCGTTCTTTGAAAATTGAATATACCCGTCTCGTGCCACTTTTTCGTGGCAAGGAGACAAAAATGCGAGTAGTAGCAAAAAGCGTTGAATATAAGAGCGTAAGTTGTTATGGCGTGCAGAGAACATGGGATAGCATGAAAACCTTAGTAGGATATGAATATGTGTTTTTTGAAATTGAAGAAGGTCTGGCGTGGCAGCAGGTTAATATCAAAGATACAACGATTGGAATACCGTTGCTTAAAGAGGATTTTATATCCCTTTTTGATGTTGCGACAAAAACCATCACTATTACTAATGAGATTGTCATGGCTGGGATGGCTCGGCTGGATATAATGGCAAAACAAGCGGTACAAAAAAGAATAGATGAGGAGAAAGCAGAGAAGGAAAAAAGGGATACTGAATCAATAGAAAAAATCCTTAAACATCCTATCAATCAATTACTTAGTAGCACAAGTAAAGATGGTGGCTGGGTATACTATGTGGACTCATGGGTATTGCAGTATAAGGATAATCCATTGGTGTCAGAAAAAATTGCCTTAGCTATAGAGGAAGCTGGAGAAAGCACTAAAAAGAGCTTTGCGGCAACCGAGAAAAGGGAAGAAGAGAAACTGGCAGCACAAAGAATCCTTGACGAAGACAAAGTCAAATGGATTGCTACGCATGGCAGCGAGCGGTTAAAGCTGGCAGTAGCAGAAGGGTATAACGCCCAGAAACAGTATGTGATTGAGCGTGCTGCGGTGGAATTAGGTGTAGGTGCCACCGTGGATTATGACGACAAAGGGAAGTGGAAAGACAGAAGTTGTCCGAGCCTTGATGCACTCACTCTTGAAAAAGAGCTAAAGGTTAAAGGCTTTACCTCCTCAACGGTATGGGGCTATCTCTGTGACTGCAATGAGGATTGTGATTGCGAAAAGCACGAAATGGTGATTATTTCTGATTTTTTCGGTAAAGATGTGATTGTTGTAGAGTTTTAACTACAATCCTTTTTAGGGTTGTAGAATTTAATTTTGAGACGGGTATATTTAATTTTCAAAAGAAATGGTAAAAAAGGAGGTGATCAACAATGTATCACAATATCAATGAAGTTTACAGAGAAATGAAAAGTGTGGCAAGCAACAACTTTGGTGATTATGCCACAAAAACAGAGGCACGGCAAAATGTGAAGCTGGCCATTAAGCAGATGATAACAGAGTTTAAGAGCGTTCTGGAGGAGAATATTCAGGGCGTAGTTAAGGAGATGATGGAGGGTAAACTATGAAATCAACGCTACAGCAAACGATTAAAGAGCTTAAGAAACTATCTGCACAATATGATATTGTGAAGGTAGGAAAAAGAATAAAATTCGTGAGGAGGAAATAAGATGCCAATGTCAAGCAACGAAATTTTGATCGAACGGTACCCGCACCGCTTCCAGTACCTTCCCGGCGGGGAGATAGTTTTTTTCTGTCTGAACGGCAAAGCCAATTTTCTGGCATTACCCGAGACCGGGGCAGACTTTGAAACATTAACGGCTTTTTATGAGGCTGCGGGACGGGTAGAAGCGGTCAGACAGATCGAGCTATCTTTTTTCAAGGAAGTTGTGGGCTTATGCGAACTTGAAGGCTGGCAAGGGGACTTGAGCCACAAAAAATGTCAAGAATGCAAAAAAAAGGGAGGAAATGAAAGTGTCAAGACACGAAATGATTGAAGGCTTAAAGGAAAAAGCGTTAGGGTTTGACATTGTCCGAGTGGGAAAAAAGATATGTTTTGTAAAAAGACCTGAAGGAAAGGAAGGAGACAAAAACAATGGTAAAAGTTAAAAAGACAAAAACAAAGACAAAGAAAAAGTCCGGAACAAAAGCAGGGTATGTTACAAACTTCAAACTTGATCCTGAAAGCAAGGCAGGGCTGACAGCCATTGCAAAAGAAAAATACACCACTCAAGCAGAGATTCTGAGACAAGCTGTCAAGATGTATCTTGACAGTTACAAGATGATTGGTTGACGATTTATGCCGGCATCGTGCGTGACTATGCCGGCATACAAAAAAACAAAAATATCTCTTGACAAAAAGACCAAAGGCATGGTATAATAATAATTATTATCTTATTTGCGGAGGGTATAAAGTTGTATAGAATAGGAATTAAGGGAGAGAAGATTATTATTATCGAATGCGGCTATGATGCATTTATTGTAGCCGAGATTAGAAAAATATCCGGGGTGAAATGGGTCAAAGAGTTTCATCACTGGGAGCTAATTCCAAGCGTCCGGGCTATTCCACAGTTGTTTTTATTCGCTGACAAATTCAACTTTTTATGGGATTTCGGCGTTCGTGAGATGTTGGAAGGTGAATTAAAAACCTACAACAACAATCTTGGCTTAAACTCAAAGACACTGGCTAATATTGAGTTGCCAGGGCTTGCTCTGCCCTTGTTGCCTTTCCAGGTCGCAGGGGTACAATATCTGTCTGCCACACAAAGATGTTTTTTGGCAGACCATCCTGGATTGGGAAAAACCTGTCAGGCACTGGCAACAGTCGAACACCTTGATGCATACCCGGCTATAGTCGTGTGTCCGTCAATTCTGAAAGAAAATTGGCGGCGTGAGGCGGAGAAATTTCTACCAAGCAGAACGGCTGTAATCTGCGACAACAAGAATTACAAAGACATAAACGCTGATTTTGTAATTCTTAACTACGAAATGTTAAAAAAGTATATGCCCTACTTGAAGATAATGCAACCAAAGGCAGTTATATTTGATGAGATACATATATGCAAAGATAAAAAGCGGATCCGCTCTGTAGAGGCAAGAAAACTGTCCGAGGGCATAGGTGTCCGCTTGGGGCTGACAGGCACACCAATATTGTCCAGACCGAGTGAGCTAATCTCTCAACTGTATATACTGGGACAGATGGAACAATTTGGAAATGAATGGCAATTTTTACAACGATACTGTAGTGCAAAAAAAGAGGTAATCGGCTACGATAAAGAGAAAAAAGAGAAAAAGATTGCTTGGAATTTCTCCGGCGTGTCAAACGCTGCGGAGCTTAACGAGATATTAAGAAAAACCTGCTATATTCGCAGGACAAAAGCCGAGGTATTGCCTGAGCTACCAGAAAAACGATATTCAGAGATTGAGATTGAGATTGACAATCTTGAAGAATATCAGGCGGCAAGCGAGGATATAGTGGCGTACCTGGTTGAGGAGGGACACAGAGATAAAGTTTTTCTTGAAGAGACTAGAAGAATGTCGATTATTGACAGATGTGACGCTAAACATAGCAAGGCACGAATAATTGAACTACGGACCCGGAACGCTGAACACCTGGTGCGAATTACAGCCTTGAAAAAAATCGCAGTTAGAGGAAAGCTGGCGAGTATCAACGCATGGATTGATGACTTCCTGCTCACTGGTGAGAAGCTGGTCGTGTTCGCACATCACAGGGAGATAGTATGTCAACTGGCAGACCGTAAAGGAGCGGTAAAAGTGCTTGGCGGGGCAAAAGAGAGAAAGTGCCGGCAAGAAGCAATTGACAGCTTCCAGAATGATGCTGGAACGAATCTGATTGTTTGTTCTATGCTTGCCGGTGGCGTGGGTATTACTCTTACTGCAAGCTCAAATCTGGCTTTTACTGAACTTGCTTGGACACCGGCTATCCATGAGCAGGCAGAGGATAGGGAACATAGAATAGGACAGAAGGAGGCTGTCAATGTTTACTATTTTCTTGGTAAGGACACAATTGATGAAGATATTTATAGCCTTTTGCAGGAAAAAAAGAAAGTAGTCGACGCTGTGGTTGACGGTAAGGCTGTCAGTATTTTATCGGGATTAGTCGAGAGGCTAAAAACTAAAGGAGGAAAACCATGAGAAAGAAATATAGTTTTGTCGCACCGTTTTTCTGTATATGCTTTCTTGTCGTTGCGTCATGGGTAGTGGTACAGATCAATATGTGGTCAGACAGGGTAATCGCTGCGGAGTACAAAAACGATGGAGAATGAAGGGAAACAATACGATAGATGTTATGCTATTCTCTGCCGGGTACAGGGTTTGGAGTCTCCGGAGCAGATGACCAAAAGAGCTAAGATGGAAAAGGATAACGAAGAGAAACAAGAAGAGGAGATGGCAAATGATAACGATTAATATGTCAAGCCTCATAAAAGAGGCTCAATTTATCCATGATGAGATAAAGAGATGCCTACTCGCTGGGGTAGAGGTTACACTTGATTTTGAGGGTCTTGAAGTCTGCCCTTCGTGCTTCCTGAATGTTGCCATAGGGCAGCTGTATGGAGATAGCAGGGTAAACAAAGATAATCTGAAGATTAAAAACATCCAACCAGAAGATACAAAAACACTGAAACTGGTGGTTGAGAATGCTAAGAGATTTTTTAAGGAGAAAGATATTCTGGTTGGTGCTGTGGCATGACATGGCAATACCAGTGGTTCTGCCCTGCAACAGAATCGGATCTGCTCAAGCTGCTGGTTGACTGGGAGTATGTGTGCTGGCATGGGGTGTATCATGCGGTGATGCTAAGGAGGATAGTCAATGTTGAACCCTAAAGCGTCCCCAGTGGACGACATGTCAAGTCTTTTTGGCAATCTGTGTGGGGACAAAAACTGGAAACAAAAAGTAGAAAAACCTATAATTAAGGCAGCAGATGCTTTTTTGAATATTTATAAAAAGGCGTTGGCTGCACAAGATAAAATCGAAAATAGTTGAGAGGAAATATGAAAGACTGGACAGGTAGCAAAAGCACGCCATTCGTAACCATGGGTGCGTCTAATCATTCCACTGGTGAACGGCACAGTGAAGACTTCTACGCAACTGAACCGTCTGCCATTGATGACCTGTTCAAAGTAGAGAGTTTTTCACCCCGTATCTGGGAGCCTGCTTGTGGTCAAGGGCATCTGAGTAAACGGATGATTGAACTCGGCAAAGATGTGTATTCAACTGATTTGGTTGATCGTGGGTATGGGGACACTTGGTTTGACTTCCTGCACTATGGCGAGTATTTTACTCCATGTTGCAGGGATGCTATTATAGGCAGGTCAATTATTACAAACCCACCGTATTCCAAAGCTCAGGAATTTTGCGAACAGGCTATAAAACTGACAGGGGATAAAGTGGCTATGTTTCTGAAACTAACCTTTCTGGAAGGACAGACACGAGCTGTGTTCTTCAAACAATACCCACCAAAGACCGTGTATGTGTTTTCTAAACGCAAGAACTGTGTTAAGAATGGAGAGTTTAAAAAAGGGTACTCATCAACTATTGCCTTTGCTTGGTTTGTGTGGGTGAAAGGATGGCATGGTAAGCCTGAGATTGAGTGGATTTGAAAATAGTTAAGGAAAGGTTAAAATAATGCTTGACAAAATAGTAAAAATCATGTATAATCATAAAATATCAATAAGGAGGTTAAAAATGGTAGAATATTTGAAAGTGAAAGAAGTCGCAACGATTGCCAGAGTAAGCAGACAGACGGTAGATGTCTGGATTAAAGAGAAAGGATTGCCTGCGGTACGGATTGGTGGGTCATGGCGAATATCTAAGCAAGAGCTTGAGTTATGGATAAAAAAAGAAAAGGGAGATTGAGCCATGGAAAAAAAGAAAGATTTGCCTTATATGCCTTTCTATGTTGGAGATTGGCGAAAGGCGCCTGATGTCCGTTCATTATCTCTTGAAGAGAGAGGTTTATGGTTTGAAATGCTTTGTCTTATGTGGGAGTCCCCACGGAGAGGGTATCTTACTATTGATGGTAAAACATCTATAGACGATAAAACCCTTAGCCGTATGGTAGGGGAAGACATTTTTGTTATAACAAAAATTAAGCAGGTGTTAGAGAGATGTAATGTATATTCTATTGAAGAAGGTACTGGTATTATTTATAACCGTAGAATAGTCCGTGATGAGGCTATTAAGATAAGTCGTTCTGCTGCTGGAGTTTTAGGAATGAAGAGCCGATATAAAAAGAAGGTTTGTTATAACAAAAGTAATAACAAAGATATTAACAAAGGGATAACAAACGCTGATATTGATATTGATATTGATATTGATATTAAAGATAGTAAAAAAGAGAAGAAAAATAAGTATTTAGATTTTATATTATTAACGGAATTTGAACATCAAGAATTAATCGAAAAACTGGGAGTAGAAAAAGTAGCATCTATGATAACCAGATTAAATGGTTATATTGGACAGATAGGAGAAAAAGCAGCAAAGAAAAGGTTTACATCTCATTATCATACAATTCTTAACTGGGTTAGGAAAGATGAAGAGGACGCCCCTGCCCCCCGTGGGCAATACATTATGACCTTTGACGAGGCAGTAGAGGAGGAAAGACAGAATGAAATTAACAGAAAAAATGCTGGCATCTCTGATGAATGAAACTAACGAGACTCTTCTTAACCGGATTAAAATAACAACCCCGATGGTTAATGGCTACCTCAGGAATCTTATCTCTTATGATTATCCTGTTGTTGCACATGCGTTCCGGAGATGCGAACGAGAAGAAATATACTACCCCACGGTTGCCGTCCTGATTGCTATTATCGAAGAGATAACACTCTCCGGTAAGCAAATCCTTGAGACTGATGCGTATTTACAGCAATTACCGATACCGTGCAAAAAAGAATACTCCAGTGAACAGGAAAAAAACAGAGACGAAAGAAGACTGGCCAGGAGAGATAGAGAGTCCAGGCAAACTGACAACCACGAATGGGATCAAATCAAAATGGAAGAGATGGAAGACGCATATCTCTATCCAGAAGATAGGATTTTTACTGGATTCCCGAAGCTGGACAGGTTCACGGATGGGTTTGGAAAAGGTGAATATATCGTGATTGGTGCCAGACCAAGCACAGGAAAATCAGCTATAACAACCAGTATAACTGCTTACAACAGAAGTGAGGGTAAAAATATAGTTGTTTTTGTGTTGGAGTCCACGATTGACAACTACATGAACAGGCTAAACGCCATAAGCACAGGGTATCCCGTACGAGGATTCAGAAAGGGTTATCTTGTGAAAGATATTGACATTTTAAGAGACATATCTATGACATTTGAGAAAAGGATAGTATCAGAAAATAAAATCTTTTTCTCTAAGGAAAATAAAATTGACAAGATGTTATCCGAAATAGAAGAATATGTTTTTAAGGAAAAATGTGAGTTAATAATTGTTGACCACATTGGAAAAATTATGGCAGGGATGCAGGGAAACGACAACCAACAACTCTCTCATGTGTCCAATTCTCTGTCAAAGATTGCCTCACGCCTGGACACAACCGTAATCGTGAATAGCCAGCTATCACGGTCAGGGAAAGAGAGGGCGGATAAATTCCCTTTACTGACTGACTTAAGATCGTCCGGCAGCCTGGAGCAAGATGCTGATGTGGTACTTCTGTTGCACAGAGCACAGAATGAACCCCACGACACAACGATTGAAATAGCAAAAAACAGAGACGGCAGGAAAGGCAGAATACAATTTTACTTTGATGGAGAGACTGTGAGTTTCAAAGAAACAGAAATTTAGGCAGTTTAAGCCAAGTTAAGGTATGATACGGACACGATAAACAGGAATAGGTAGTTATTATGTTAACAACGAGAGAAAGGCTGTTAAAATCGAAATCAAGAGAAAGACGAGTATATACCACCTTAAGAGAAATTATGGAATCTGACGGTATCAAGCTCACAGGGCTTGGTGTAGAAAAAAAGGGGCTGTGTCCGTTTCATAAAGACACAAATCCAAGCATGTATGTAAATATTGAGAAAGATATGTTTTTCTGCCATGTCTGTGGGGCAGGTGGTGGAAAATTAAAATATGTTCAACTCAGGGATAATGTTAGTTGTGAAGAGGCAAAGGATAAGTTGGGATATACTAAGCTATCTTTTTCTGATAGAGAATTTTATAAATTGTTGCATGAGGCGAAAGAAGAGTTAAGGAAAAGTGAAATTTTTGATGCAATAAACTGCCTTAAAAATTATGACACTTTGACGAAAGAAGAAAAATTAGTAAAGTGTTTAATTAATGTTTTCAGATGGAAGGGAAAGGATGTGAGTAAAAATCTTTCATTGATAATAGGAGTTTTAAGGGGTGAAATATTGGAGGACAAAAGTGATAATAAAATTACATTTTCCTGAAATGAGCAAAATATGTAAAGAGATTATTATAGAAGGACTGGAAGAGTTGATTGCCAATAGAGATTGTGAGAATATCACGATATTGAGGCATGTGGAGAAAATGGAAGTGCTTCAAGACGAAAGGCAAGGAGGAAATAAATGTTAAGAAAAACCATAGATGGCTGGATTAACGATGAAGACGAAATCGTCCCGTTCCGTGATGGCATAGAGCCTGCTCAACCGGAGCCGAAACGAAAAAGAAAGCCCTGTTGGAGGAATGAAGCCACACAACGAAGGCGTATAGAAATGGCAGAACTTTATAAAGAAGGCAAAGACATATTAGATATTTCAGTAACTATGGGGTTGTCAATAAAGACGGTATATGCGGGGCTTGCGGTTATGGGGCTGAGGCAGAAAAAATGCCATATAAAAAATAGTTGAAAATAGTTATTGACAAATCACGAAAAGTATGGTATATTGATAATTATAGAAATAAAAAGTCAAGTTTTTCAAGGAGGTATTGCTATGGAGGATGAGATAATTGTACTTAAGCCTGTTACAATTAAGACGCAATCGATAGAGGTAGTGAAGTTGTTGGAAAGGTCGAATATTATTGTGATCGAAAATGCTGTTGATGCCGAAAACGGAAGTTTTTTAAGAGCAGAATTGAAGAAAATGGAAAAAGCTGTTAAAGGCGAGCAAGACAGTTATACTGACCCTCTTAAAGAGGTCATGGATAAGATCAAAAACAACTATAAGAATCCTTTAGCTATGCTGAAAGCAGCATGGGAAAAGATTGACGAGAAGTTGCTTGCCTATCGGAAAGCCGAGCAAAAGAGAGTAGATGACGCAAATAAGGAAAGACAAATGCTTATTGATATTCAAGTAGCCACAGAGAAGGCAGAATTGAAGAAAAAGGCAGATGATATGCGGAGAGAGGCAGAGTTGTTACAAAAAAAACTGGAGGAGGAAATAACAGCAAGAGAGGAGGAAAAGAAAAAACACGAGACAGAATTAAATAAAGGCACAGATGCTATCCTTGAGAGGAAGAGGCTCAGGGAAGAGGCAGTGGAGTCCAAGAAGAGGGAGGACGAGCAGAGGGCAAGGATAAAACAGCTTGAAGAGGAGGCAGAAAAGGCAAAGAATACAAAGATTATCACTGAAGAGCCTCCTCTTCAAAAGGTACACAAAATTATGGGTGTGGCAGTAAAAACATCATGGAAATATAGGGTCATTGATATATCTATGGTTGAAATGGAATATCTTATTGTAAACGATTCTCTGGTGTCTGAAATTGCCAGAAAATCAAAAGGGAAAGCCGTGATTAGTGGTATTGAGTTCTACGATGAAGAGTATTTTGCAGGTGCTAAAGTTTAGAAGTTTAGAAGGAGGTAAATGATGGGAAGTTTTACAAAGGCTGTAAAAAGCAAGGCAAAATTAAGGCTGTGCATTATGGGCACGGCAGGGTCAGGGAAGACATATTCTGCTTTGCAAATAGCAAAGGGGATAGGCAAGAAAATCTGTGTAATAGACACAGAGCACGGTTCAGCGTCACTATACTCCAATCTTCTGGAGTATGACACTTGCGTATTTGAGCCACCGTTCCATGCTGAGAAGCTGGTTAAGCTCATTGATGAGGCAGAGGCAGAGGGGTATGATGTAATTATTATAGACTCTGTTAGTCACTTCTGGGCTGGCGAGGGTGGTATGCTTGAGAGGAAGGACGCTATAGGAGAAAAGACAGGCAACTCATTCACTGCATGGGGTAAAGTAACCCCGATATACACAAAGATGGTAGAGGCGATACTACAGTCGAAAAGCCATATGATTGTAACCCTCCGGACAAAGACGGAGTATGTCATTGAGCAGAATGATAAAGGGAAGAGTACGCCGAAAAAGGTGGGGCTTGCACCTGTAGCAAGGGATGGGATAGAATATGAATTTACGACCGTTTTTGACATTGACCAGTCGCATAATTGTTGCGTGTCAAAGGATAGGTCAGGGCTGTTTGATGTTAATATCCCGTTCGTCCCTGGTGAGAAAACAGGAAAGTTGCTCTTGGAGTGGCTTAACTCCGGAGTAGAGACTACCGATAAGGCTAAGAACGAAGATAAGCCTACCCTTGAGCATGAGTCTGCCCCTAAGCATACCCCTAAGACGGAACCTAAGACTGCGACTGAGGCAGAGACTAAATCAAAGACTGAATCTAAAAATAAGCCTTTGACTAAGCCTAAGACTGACTTTGAGTCCATGAAGGCAAGGATGATTGAGATAGGCAACTTGCCAGGGGTACAGAACTGGTGGGTTAAATATGCTCCAATGATAGCATTGCTGACACCTGAGCAACAAGAGGAGTTAAAAGCAATAGGCACATCTTTTAGGGAAGAGTTTAATAAAAAGAGACAGGATTCTATGGGAGATGTTGAGACTGAGCTTGCTGAGATTGATACTGAGCTTGAGGCTGAGAAAAAACTTGGTCTTAAGCCGAAACAGCAAGGAGACGAGCCGCAGGACAAAATACTATGTTTCATAGAGGATAAGTGTGGACTTATTTCCGAGTTTGCAGCCTATACAGAGAAAGCCTTTGGTTGCTCTCCTACTACTCTGAAGGATAACCCCAAGGCATTTGCCGAGATTTCTTCTTGGGTGGCAGACTATACCAGTCTGCTGGACAGTAAGAAAATGACTATGCAAGAGGTCATTGATGATATTAAGGATGTGATGAGAGAAAGGCTACAGGCACTATTGGATGAAGCACAGAGAGGAGAAACACGATGAGTAGAAAAGAGTTGCAGGCACTATTGGATGAAGCACAGAGAGGCAAGTATTCTTTGTTGTTCTGAATGTTGTTTCTGTTGGGATGTTGATGCTCTTTTGACTGCCGAGGCTGAGGAGAATGAGAGAGAGGCTACAACATCCCCTGAACCAGACTATGACAGGGATGATGACGAAAGGGAATGGAATGCGGGGTATGACGAGGGGGTAAGATGTTTGAACAAATATTTGAAGAACTACACGAGGTATCCCCTTGTCCGGTCGCTCTGATAGCACAGGCAGCCATCTTTGGCGAGATGGTTGCCTGTGGGGAGGTATTAAATAGGT
Organism: Candidatus Omnitrophota bacterium; assembly: GCA_041645145.1. GTDB lineage: Bacteria > Omnitrophota > Gorgyraeia > Gygaellales > Profunditerraquicolaceae > UBA6249. Next base: position 12,522 of record JBAZQO010000007.1, on the reverse strand, counting down.
CGCTGGTAAGGGTTTTCTATCTTCATCTTTTAAGGGTAATGCCTAATGCCATAAATTATCCTTGGTTTTTGCTCGAGTTTTCACCAGACGAAAAAGGATGTTTCTCTGGTGAAATTAATAGTTGACATATAATGTGAAGTATGATATACTGTCCATAACAAATAAAAGGAGGTAAAATATTGAAACTTGAAAATAAGGCTGACTGGAGAAAATTTCTTAGACAGTATGTCGATAAAATAGTGGCGAATGGGATGGTGACTACTCTCTTTACCGTGATAGAACATTCCCTGATTGCAGGGGATACTGTTGGAGTCGAGGGAATACTTACGATCAAACCAATTGTCAGAAAGGGAAGGGTTGTAAAAAACAAACATACAGGCGAGGATATTACAGTGCCGGATAAAAGAACATTAGCCTGCGTTGTAAGAAAAGAAATGAAAGAAAAATTAAATAAGGAGGAATGATGGATATTTCACAAGTCGTTATCGTTGGGCGGACAGTAAAAGCACCGGAAATAAGCGATCTTCCTAGTGGGACACGCATGGCAAAGCTCACTATAGCCGTATCCACAGGCTGGGGAGATAAGAAGAAAACCAGCTTTTTTGACTGCAAATGCTTTGGGAAAACAGTAGATGTCTTTGATAAATATGTCGGTAAGGGCAAAGAAATTGGCATTACTGGAACCCTGGAGCAAGAGACATGGAAAAATAAAGATGGTGAGAATCGTAGCAGGATAGTAATTGTGATTAATTCCCTTTCTCTTGGAGGGAAGAAAGAAGAAGACAATGACGATGACGGTAGTGGTGATGTGCCATTTTAAGGGAAACTGTGGAAGGGGTTTGATAGATGATGGGGCAGATTAATTGCAAGACGGCAAAGCAGAATACATTCCTCCCAGTTTGTGTAAATGCTTTCTGCCCCATCAAAAATCATTCACTTTTCGTTTGAGCCATCCAATGAAGGTTCTGCTGTAAAACGCAGACAGCGGGAGATAATCCATTGTACAGTGGATTGGACGCAAACGGGACTGACACCGAGAAAGCTCTATTGTTTTAACGGCTTCTCTCTATCCGAAGAGAGTTTCCTGGACAAAGAGTAAACCGTATAAGCTCGAATAAAGCTCGGACGGAAAGGCTTAGATGGCTCAGCCGATAAGTGAATGAAAAAGCGAGAGTAGCCTAAAGGTTTGGCAAGGATTACAGGTTCTTGTGGAGTTGTCATACCTTTTGGAATTATACTCCATTGCAGGTTCGAGTCCTGCCTCTCGCATCAATAACTGATTTACAGACTGCCAGAAGAATTGGCAAAGAAAGATGTTACAAGGAAGGTACAACCTTGTACTTCGAGTGTTCATGTCTGGCAGTGTGTGAATCGGTAGTGGCGGAAAGGTAAAACGATACATTATCTAAGTCCAATACGAGAGCCTTAGGGGCGTAGACTTGAAGAGTAGGTCTGGACATGTGCAAGGTTCGATTCCTTGCCTACCGATTAGGGTGTTGTGATTCAGTGGATCGTGGTAGCACGGTCGGTCGCAACACCCGTGTATGATAAAATGTCATAGGTTGATTTGGAGGTAAATAATGGAAATGATGAGCAATTATTACGGGTATGGCAGTGATGGTATTAAAATTGATTACGATATGAAATACCAGGAGAGGCTGTACGCTGCTGAAATAGCCGTGGACACAGAAGACGAGAGATAACAAAGAGGAGAAAGAATGAAATTTATAATCCCAATGTCAGCCAAACCTTTCGTCATGCTGACACAAAAAACAAAATGGTATGCTGCCGGGCAAGAATATGCAGCATACAAAGATTCTTGTTTTGAGTACATGATAGCAGAAACTAAGAAAGAAGAGAGGGAAAGTCTTGGGGCATGTGACTATCTATCCTTGTCTATTACTGCGTACTTGCCTATGATCAAAAAAGGTAAAATTAGTCGCCTCACAGGGAAAAGAGGGGACGCCACAAACATCCTCAAGGCAGTGGAGGATGGAATATATAACAAAACATCTCCATTAGGGAATGACAAAAAGAACCTTAAGGTATCCAGTGAAATCCGGACAACAACCGGTGACCCTTGGATTGAAGTCGAGATATTACCGTGGGAGGTAAAGCATGGCGAAAAATAATTATGACAACACTTCGCCTATGCCGCAACTTTCTCTGTCATGGGAAGACAGAGAATTAATCATTGACAAGGTATGTAATGAAATGTCCCTAACTAGTGCTGACTATGCAAGACTTGAAGTAGTCACAAACCAAAGGATACTCTGGGAAGTGTTACTTGAAGAGGGATTGACATACCCTATGATAGCAAAGGAATTGATGATTTTGTTGAAGTCTGAACATAAAGACCCAAAACTCAAGCTATCAATCATCCAGACAATTATGGCTATTGGTGACATTCCTTCTAAGATAGGAACAATCCCATCAACAGGGGAAGAGACTATAAGCGTTAAAGAGCTACAGAGCTTACACGATAGATGGGAGAGTGAAGATGAAGACGAATAAAGAGCTTTTGTTCGAGGCAAGCACTCGGTGGAAAGCAGCATTGCTTGACCCGTATTTGTTTTTAACGGATTTTTGTACCACCTTTGACCCACATTCTCCGGAGGCGTTCATCAGAAAATTCCCCAAAAAGGAATATATCAAGTATATCTGCCGGAAGTGGCAAGAAGAGAACCGTGTATCGATACCTAAGTCAAGACAGATTATGGTATCATGGTCAGTGGTATGTCTTCTCTTGTGGGAGAATATTAAAAAGCCGGACCAGATTACATTCATTCAAAGTAAGAAGCAAGCAGACGCAGGATCCGCACACATAATAAATTCACTACTGCGTAGAATGATATTTGTCATAGAAAAACTTCCCAAATTATCTGGAGTGAAGTATAAAGTTGTCTGGACCCCAAACGCTGTCCTGTCCCTGGGAAACGGCTCAACCATCCAGGCAGTGTCAGCCGAGAGCGAGTCCATACGGTCAAGCTCGGCGAACACCGTATTCGTAGACGAGGCAGCACATATCGACGAGTTAGAGGCTATCCTTGCCTCTGTGCTGCCATTATTGTCGCATGACGGCAAGATGATTCTTGCGGGTACGCCCGATAGTGAGTATTTTACAGATTTAGTATTTGATGGGATGTGAGGAGGTGATGAATATGTATGAAATCATTAACATCACTAGAATAAAAAAAGTATTTTGTCCTATATGTCCATGTGTAGGAAAAGAAGGGTATATCTGTCCTGCTGCCATTGCAAAATATGACGAAGAATCTTTGCTTGAATTTCCTTTTCGGTTAAACAGAGAGGCTATAGTATCGGCGGTACATACCTCTCAAAAGAAAACAGTTGCTAAAGAGAGTACAGGTGTTATTATTGTCGATAGACCTGATTATTCTGGAGGTATAATTGTTAAATTTGATGATTTTGAAGGCAATTATTATCTCTCACGATTGCAGATTCCTTATTTGGATGATTATTGTTCTGTAGCAATAAGATATATAGATACATATGGATATGATGAAACACTAAAGAATGCAGAAAAGCTACAGACGGAGAGATCTCTTTTTCAGATTCCCAGTTTTCCTGATGAGTCCATGGACAGAGAAACGGCATGGGCATTGAAAAGAGCATATAGGCATTGTAGTACAAAAAGGATGTGATAAAAAAATGGCAAAGATAGTAATGGACAGTGTTGAGTATGATGTGCCTAAGGAAGTGGCTGCACTTTTACAGGTAGTGAGCGAGGAGCGGGATGGATTAAGAGAGCTTGCAATATGGATGACAGGCTGTGGCTATGATTTTACTCAGCATGAGTATTTTTGTACGAAGAGGGATGAGTATTTTAAAAAGGAGAAAATAACATGAGGAACATACTAAGCAAACTCAAAATAAGCGGAGAGGACTTTAGCATAATCCAATGGGATAGATGCGAAAAAGATAGAGTCCAATATTCAGGGCAACTGCCATATGTGTGCAATTACGGCAGTAAAGAAATATGGATTGCTTCCGATGTTTCTTCTCAGGGGCAAGAAGAAGCAATGCTTCTTGCGACCATCGAAACGATTAGTGAAATAAATAAATTAAGACTGACACAACATCAAATATGCGTGCTGGGGAAAAACATATTTCAATCAATGATTGATGGCATTGGCGAGAAAGCCCTAAACACGGAGAGAGATGATGTCGTCAACAATGAGGAAATAGTTGAAAATAACATCTCTTAATCTTTCCCTTTAGGTGCGTACGACTTCCCCTTGATAATCTGCCGCCAGTCGCCATTGCCTTCGCTTAGGGCTGTCAAGCCAGCGTGTGTTTTTCCAAACTGTCTTGGCAGTCCAGCGAACTCCGCAGAACGAGTCAAAGCTAATGCAATATTATTTACATCCGGGTTACTATACGCCCTTTCTACTGACTTCAATGCCCTGTTAAACCCATCAATTGCCGCAGGGGTGTATCCTTGATGTGTACTCAAAGAGAAAGCCAAAGAGCCTATAAGCGGCACACCTGACGCTGCTGACTGCAATACCTTTGATGCACCAGGCGTAGGTGTTAATCCTGTCATTGCTGTCTCGCCATAGCTGGCCAGTATCGTAGCTGTGAGCAGGCGTGAGACCATGACAGGATCACCTTCTTTAACAGAAATAACACCTTTTTTCATCAAATACTGAAATCTGCTATTCATGGTACTTGTCAAGATTGTAAATAGCCTTCCTGTGGTGCTTGTGTATGCCATAGGTCTCTGCATAGCAGTAACGCCACCCATAGCAGCGTCTATGGTATCAGATATATTCATAATAATATCGTCATATTTCTCTTTACTTACTCCTGCCTTGTTTAGTGCCTGTATTAGCCCTGACTCATCAAGCTTAGGATTTTTCAAAGCGACATAAAATTCAGGATTATCCCCGACTAATCGCTTGAACTCCGGATACAGAACCCTTGCCATATTATGTTTTGCTACAAACCTATCCGTTTTAGCTATCCCACCAAGAGTAACCCTGCTTATTGCACCTGCCTCGTGTCCGTGGATAGCTATGTCAGGTACTCTCTCCATGACAGACCCCAGGGCATGTGCTACTGAAACAAGACCAGGGGGAACATTGTATTTATACCCTTTAGTTGTAAGGGCAAGGTCAATGAACGATAAGTTTTGCTTTGCTATGGTTATCGGGTTCAGTCCCAGGAGTGATTGAATGACAGCACGCTCCATCCAACGAGCTACAGGACTGATAGGGGCAGGATTGACGACTAATTTAAGCCTGTCTTCCATGTCCTGAGTGATAGTCTTCCCAAGCTTCCGGACAAATTCAGGGTGACTAATAAGATTTTTCGCTTTAGCCGTTTCATCTGCCATGTGAATATATTTTGCGTAGTTAGCAAAATGTTCGTGTAAGATTTTACTTGGATTATGCTCGTAATCATTGTATGAGACAGGTTTTTCCCTCTTAATCAGACTTTCAAAAAAAGCTTCTGATTTTGAAGGAACATGTGCGGATGATCCCTTGTCAAGGAATTTTATTTTTTCATTTATCTGTAAAGGAAAATATTCTTTTAATATAGGTGCAGTTTCGCCATGTCGCTCCATGACAGCCCTCATTGTTGGGGTGAACTCGCTATCCCTGTCTTTTTTCCATATATCAGCGGCGGCTTTCATTCTTGGTGATAGCTCTTCGTAACCTACAGGCTTAAGACCGTCACGCTTAATAGCTTTGATATAGGCTTCCCCTTGTAGCCCGAATTGATACCGTGAGAACATCTCTTTTTCTGCTTCCGTTGTTTTGTTCCAGAAGGGGGCATATTTTCCTTGTAGACTCTCTCCTGTTTGCGTAGCTATGCGTTCCACTTTTCTTAATGGATCATAGAATATCTCCTTGACACCAATTCGTGCCATCTGGTGCTGCGGGATTTCAAATTTACCCAAGCCCCTAACAACAAGATATTTTGCGTACTTAAACTTACCGCCAATTGTCCGTGTATCAATCTTTATCGGGGCAACCCCTTTTGTTATGGTTGCAAGTTTAGCCTCCGTATCCATGGCTTTTTCCATGTCAAATGCTCTTTTCTTTGCAGCAATAGACATAAGCCGTTCCTCTTCCCCTAAACGAATGAGATCATCAGCGGTCTTTACTCCTGCCCGGGCATTGGCATGTTGATTGATTAGCTTGATAGAAATACCTTTGGTAGCCAATGCATTTAATTCTTCAATTACCGTTCTAACAGGTAATGCGTTTGGATTTTTAGCTGGCTTAACAGAAATTCTATGCGTCTTTTTTGGCGTAGCACTCCAGTATGCGTGCCGTGTAGATTCCTCGGCTCTCTGTTTAGACGAAGGAGTCTTTTTTATTTTCTTTGTATCCTCTCCTGTTTTAACCCATTGATTAACTCTCCCTGTGTTAATTGCTGTATCAACGGGGGACATCTCCTGTGGTGGAGTCTTGATGGGTGGTTTGACATGCTCCGCCTCCTCGTTTACTCTTGCATAATAACTGTCGTATTCATCATCTAATTGTTTTCCCCACGATTTACTACCCTGTAACCGTTGCCCTTTTTGCTTAACAAGCTGCTCAAATAGATGGTCTGATGGGTTCATATTGCTTGGTATGCGTGGAATTAGTCCAGCACTTTCCAAGTCAACCGCCCATTCATCTAACCCACGACCTGTTTTATTCAGAGCACCTAATAATCCGCTTTTTTGATAATATTTTATTCCTCTATCCTTATCTATCCTTATTCCACCATTATTTTTGATATACCCAGACAGTGTCCCTGCTTTTTTAACAGATACAACAGTCTTGACTGGTGTTTTAATAGGCTTAATGGTAGCCACAGCGGGAAGCGAGAAGCGTTCCTCAAAAGGAATAAACTTTGGCACTCCAGGGGCAGGTGCAACAGGCTTGACTGGTGGTATTTCATTGGCATCCTGTGCCAATGATTTAATTTCAGGTAAAATGGGTTTGGCATGTTCAACCTTCACCAAATCAGGATAATCTCTTAATACTTCTGGCGGGACGGTCTTGCCTTCGGAAAGGGCTTGTTTGATAAAACCCCTGTGAGCCATTTCCATATTCCCTTTACCTGGTAACCCTGAAAAATGCCCTTCCTTAAACATCTCTTGCATTTTTGTTTTATTGTATGGATAAGGTTTATTAAAAAACTTCTCCCATGATTTTACTTGCTGTTCAAAGGTTAAACTTCCACTTGAAGGTATAGCCTCCTCAAACTCATTAGTAAAAAGTTCTTTTTGTCTCATCTGATACGCTTCTTTTGCGATTTCCTTTGGTGCTTTAGGAATATTTGGCGTAACTTGATCAACAGACTTTGCTTTTGTCTCTATAACTAACTCAGGATAATCCTTTTCCCAGCCAGCATAAGGTGTCTTGCCTTCTTTAATGGCCTGCTGCACCTTCATCCCATGTAGTCTCCTAATATTTTTACTGTTTTTGGCTACTGACTCCATAGCGTAAATTGCGGCTGCTTTCTTTTTTGACGCACTCGCATCCCTGCTTCCGCCAACTCGGTATCTTGCCTTTGCTGCTTCAGTAATTCTGGTCATGTCTTGGAAATCATCTGGTGATAATAAATATGGTTTTCCTATAAAATTCTTCTCCATTTCTTCGTAATTAAATGGTTCAATTTCAGGTGAGATGGGTTTGGAAGGCTTGCCTGCTGGCTTGACAGGAGGTGGAGTTTTAACAGTAGCCACGGCTTTTCCTACCGCCACCTTAAAAGAACCTGCCGCTGTTGCCACTTTATTCGCTGCCACCTTAGCAACATACTCCTCTGTGGTAAACCCTTGAGATTTCATAAAAGCAGCCGCTTCTTCCATTGCCGTTGGAGCTTTACTCTTAAGTAACTTATCAACTACTTGCTTTATTCCGTCGAATGGTATTTTTATGGACATGGTACACCTCTTACTGTGAGTCGATAAGTAGCATTCTTGTCTTACGGTCAGCAGCAGATTCTTGGGGCATTTTGTAACCTTTGTAGGTGGCTACGGCAACAAGGTTGGTAATAGCAGCTTTTTTAATCTGTTTACCCCTTTCATACAACAACTTCTCACCTTTATATGCAGCAATTGCGTTGCTTGTCTGTGCCGGTGTTGATACTACAGGTTTGGCTATCTTATCAATTTCTTCGGGTGTCCATGTCTGCTTTTTTGTCCCCTCTTGTAGTGCTTTTTTCTTTATAGAACTAACATATGATTCTGCAGGGGTAACAACTTTCTTTTCCCAAAGTGGTGACCTTAATTCTTTCCCTACCCAGCCCATACCCTTGCCCCCAACACCTTTCCCGCCTTTGAAAAGAGAGGTAATCGCTCCAGGTGCATAGTGGACGAGTCCAGCCATTGCAGCAGCACCTTTCAGTGTTTCCTTTGCTGTTACCCCTTCTCCGCTGAGTGCTTGTATACCAGCAGAGAGTCCCGCACCAGCAACGCCACCACCAAGAGTAACTTTGGCTAATGATTTTAGACCTTTTTCGGCTACCCGTTTGAGCATTCCTGCACGAGTCAAAACACCACCATAAACGGAAGCGGGGATAGCACCTGTTTCATAGGCTACTGCCCTGTCCACAGGAGTCAGCCGAGCTTTCTCAAAGGCAGTCTCAGGGATAAGAGGAGCACCGCCAGACAAAATACCCGATAACGCACCTCTTCCAACAGATACCCCTCTTGCCAGCATTTTTTGACCCTCTGGGATATTCATCCTCGTACTCTTTATAAACTGGTCTCTGACCTTGTTCTGCTCTTTATATGCCATTATAAAATTGGGCACAGCATATCCTGCATCCGTGACAATCTTCTTCAAAACATTGTCACCGGCCCCTTGTTGCCTCGCTATTCTTACCGCCTGAGAGGTAGCAAGAAATTTTTTTACCGTTGGTGTTGGCATAATTATCTCCCCATATCATCAAATTCAGACTTCTTTAATACTGGTTGATTTACTGGCTGCTTTTCTGTTGCAGTTTTCCCTTGTTTTGCTACTACCTTCTTTGTTTCCTTCGCTACTTTTTTCTTGTCCCAACCCATAAGTTTGTCCAATACCGAAGGGGTAACCTCAATACCATAAGGCACACGCAACCCTTGTTTTTGGAGGTCATAAACTCGTTGTCTCTGAGCTTTTCCAGCAGATGTATTAGAGTTTAGAAGAGTTACATAATCTGCTTTCGCTTTCGCATATGCTGTTGCTGCTGCTGCCTTTTCTTTCTTTGCGTCTTTCTGCATCTCGTATTCAAGCTTAGCCACGCTAACCTGTTCACCCAGAGTAACAGGACGAGCCGGTGAGGGCATTCCCTTTAGTCTCCTTGCTATTTCCCCTGCTACCCCTAATTTTTCTACATCTTGAATATACCCAGCCTTTGTATCCTCTACTTTCTCTTCCCTTGTTGTCGTTCTATTCACTGTATCTTGTTCTGCTTTTAGCTTTGCTGCCGCCAGTCTTGCGTCATTCTCAAGACCAAACTGCTGGAGAAAGGTGGCTGTCTTGGCTGCTTCTTTCTTGGCTTCCAATGCCTCTTTTGCACGCATTGCCATGACCGTGGTTGTTCCGTGTGCTATCCCCGTCAAAGGGGCATAATCACCCGACTTTGCTCTTGCGAGTGCAAAGGTAAGAAGACCTGCCTGTATCGCATCGGGGGCGTGTCCACCAGCAGATTTAAGTCCCTCAACGAATGCTTGGCTTTGTTTGTAGTTATTCACAGGGCTGGGGATTTTCACTGGAGACAGGTTGACAGCCATAGGTATTCGCTGACCATTAACCTGCCACCTATCAATGCCTCCCCTCATTAGGTCATCAGGCATAGCCTCGGCATTACGAATATCAGTAGGGTTACTGTTTATTCTGGCTCTTTTCATTAATTCGCTTAACATTGACATAATTTAATCACCATATATCCATAGGATGTTTAGCTCTTGGGACTTTTGGAACTGTTGGCACTCCTGGTGTCTTCTCTCTACCCATGTAATACTGCTGTAACCCAGACCAGACATTGTTATACATGTCAGCTTTTCTCTGGTTCTTCCGTTCAAGTGCCGCCTGCTTCATTTCAAATCTCTTGGCATCGATATTGGCGAGCAGATTTTGATAGTTCTTATTCAACTCACCTTCCATGCCTATCTGAGCGACACCCTGTCCAGACGAGCCATACATGCCCCTGCCTGCAAAGGTATTGGCTATCCGGGCAGTCCCTTCTTTTGCAAATTGGTTATTCTGCATGAGAGCGTTTTTCTTGACAGAATCGGCATACTGATTGAATGCAGCCTCATCATACTCTTGCTGTTTCCCCATTCGCTTATCAAGGTACAAAGCACCGCCTACACCTAATGCTTGCATACCATATTTTTTTAACAATCCCAATATCATTGGATTCATTATGCCCTCCTATTGCTCTTAGCGATATTATCCCAGACCTGAGAAAGTGTAAGCTGTACCTCTGGTTTCTTTGGTCTTCTTGCTGGACCAGCGATAAACGCCTGGACGCCACCTGTAAAGAAAAACTGTACTGGTGAATAATTAGAGTTATTTGTTTTGACACGCCAGAAATATTTCTGCCCCATAATTAGCTTGATCGTCTTGTTTGTCTCTATGATATTATCCCATGTAAAAGAGTTATTAAATAGGCTATCCGTCCCTACCTGCAATGTATAGGATGCTGCCCCTGAGACTGCCTCCCATGACATGTCAGGGGTTGTCTCTGCACGCCCATTGTTTTCAGGGAAAGTCAATACAGGAGGAAGCACAATCGTATTAAGAACACCAATATCAGACCACTCGCCTTCACCTGTAGAATTTACCGCCTTTACACGCCAATGATAGTGCAAACCAAAAAAAAGCGGAATTGCCTGAAAAGTCGCTGAAGGGTTATCTAATGCATATTCATTAAAGAAAAGAGGGTTAGGGTTAATGCCGTATTTAAAAATATAACTTTCTGCCCTTGCAGCGATATTCCATACAAAAACATTGCTATAGGGGTGCTGGTAAACATTATTAATAGGACTCACCAGTGTTACCTTTTCTGGAATTTCTAATGCCACGATTGTTGTAAAACTTCTCATAATTCCTCCATCTACTGGCTACCCTTAAAGAGTAGCCAGTAAGCCCAAATCCTTACGCCGAAACCCATGCAGATACCCCACCTGCATTCACAGCCCTCATCTTCCAGTGATAAATTGTACCATTCACCAAAGGAGTTGTCAGAGTTACCGTTGTTCCCGTTAGCCCTGTCAATGACTGGATGTCTACAGTAAACCCATCTATAGCCCCAATCTTCAGCTCATGCGTAGCTGCCCCAGAACCTGCAACCCATGTAAAAGTCGTCAAAATTGCCACATCTGTTGCCAAATGTACAGGTGTGCTTAATACTGGTGCACCCGGTGCTGCCACGATTGTCGTAAAACTTCTTGCCATACTCCATCCTCCTTGCCCTGCGGCATTGCGTGTCTTTACCCGCCAATAATAATCTTTACCATTTTGAAGGTTAGCATAATGAAAAGCACCACCACCACCTTCCCATCTTGTCTCTACTATATCTGAAAAGTCTGGAAATAAACTAAGTTCAGCACCATAGTTACCCTCACTACCAACAACGCTACTGTATGCTAAGTCAACAACAGTTGGCATATTAACTGCATTATCTGCGGGGGAAGTTAGCCACGGCATACTGGGGGGAAAACTTGCTTGACAAATAGCCCTAACATGTTTTAATGTATTTTTAAGACCAAGTACAACCTGAGCAGAAGCATCAAACCATTCTAACCATGCGTTAGAAATATCATGCTCTGTAGAACTCCAATAATCAGCGGCAGACAAATCAGTAAAACCAGTAATAGCATTGAGAACATCTTTTTGTAAATATAACTCATTTAATTCAGATTTTGATGGTAGATACCATGCATCTAAATCAGCGTCGGGAGCAGGTAATACATAATCAGCACAAATCCGTGCCGCATAATTAACTGTCGTACCCTGTGCAGCTACAATAGTAACAGTATTTCCTGCCCCAGCACCAATGCCATCCCCAGTAGCCCCTGTTACACTATCAGTCCCATTATTCCATTGTATTCCTGCACTTTGGTCAGCCGAAGAAGCCACAAGCCCTGTAGCCTTATCGGCAGACAACCAGAATATTCGACTATCATTGTTTTTGCCATATCTACCGCCAATGGATGGTAATATCCCTGGTCCCTGCGTTATCTGTATAGGCAACCCAGTTGCGACCACTCCACCCGTATCCTCCGCACGAAAACTATGACTGTATGCTCCTTTCCCCGATAATGTTGTTGAATAACTAAACTCAACCCCATTTGCATAATCTGTACCTGCACCAGTCATAAGCATATCTGCTATGACCTCGCCACCTGTAGAGGTAATAATAACCCTCGGTGAATCGGCATCTGGAGGTAATGTTCCTGTATATTTCACCTTAAACACAAAAGTAGTATTTATGTCGCCTTCATTTGGGGTAACTCCATTACTTTGAGCTCCTACCCATGATAAAATCGGATTTGCCATAATTCCACCT
>JBAZQO010000055.1:0-6321 GCA_041645145.1 Candidatus Omnitrophota bacterium | reverse complement strand
GGAGCAGCTGCAGCATGCTTTAGCTACCAAGGTCAGGATCAGTAAAAGAAAAAAACGCGGGCACATCAACATTGAATTTTATTCACAGGAGGATCTTGAGCGTATCACAAATGTTATTAAGGGGGGAAACAAATAATGAACCAGGCAGTGTTAATACTTATTAAACCCGACGGGTTAAAAAAATCGCTCACTGGCAATATACTGACTCGCTTGTCGGAAACCAAGCTTGAAATAGTCGCCGCGAAAATGGTGCGGGTATCGCAGGAGCTGGCCCAGGAGCATTATAAACATTTAAAAGACAAGCCATTTTTTAAAGAAATCATTAAGTATCTGCAGGGAGAGTTACATGACCGCAAGAAAGTCATGGCTTTAGTTTATTGGGGCAGGGACGCGATTAAGAAATGCCGTGATTTAGCCGGGGCCACTAACCCTGAGGAGGCCGAACCCACCTCTATCCGCGGTTCTTACGGCAGGATTACCACATCCGGTGTTTATGAAAACGTAATTCATGTTTCATCAAATGAGCCGGAAGCAGAAAGGGAGATTAAGCTTTGGTTTGGCCCGGCTGACATTATTGTTGATCTTTACCCAGCAAAAGAGGTAATACAAAAAGAGGTCCGGAGCAAGTTCTGGGCTTAAAAAAAGGAAAAAATGATTAGCAGCATGACCGGTTTTGGCAGTTGCGAGGCAGAAATTGACTCTCTCGGCAGGATCAGCGTGGAGCTAAGGTGCACCAACCATAAATTCCTGGAAAGTGTTTTTCACCTGCCGGATGGGCTGCTTTCCCTGGAGGATAAATTAAAGAAGGAGATTGAGTCAAAGATCCGGCGGGGAAGGGTTTTTTGCGCCGTAAATATAAAGAGGGAAGATGCGCAGGGGATATTTGTAAACCGCAGGCTTTTGAAGAATTACCTGCGCGAGCTAAACAGCATCAAGAACGAGTTTAAAATTAAAAACGGTTTAACTTTGGATTCTTTGATCCGCCTGCCGGGGATCCTTTCGCTTAAAGAGAATAAACCGGCAGGCCTGCATATCTGGGAACGCCTATTACCATTGCTTAAGTTGGCGCTGGCAGAGTTGTTAAATACGCGCCGGAAAGAAGGGAAGGCTCTGGCGGAGTTATTAAAGAACAGAAGCGGGCTGCTAAAAAAAGATTTAATTTTAGTAAAAAAGCGTTTTGTGGTGGCCGCAAAAAGCAGGCTTAAAAAGATCCAGGCGGAGGAGGAGCGCTCAGCTTTTTTGAAAAGCGCGGATATCGCCGAAGAAATAGACCGTCTGAATTTTCACATCAAGAATTTTCAGCACAAGATTGCCAAAGGCGGGCCCGTCGGCAAAGAGCTGGATTTTATCACTCAGGAGATGCAGCGGGAGGCCAATACCCTGGCGGCCAAGTCATTTGACCTGGTTATCTCCGGGCGCGCCGTAGAGATGAAAAGCCAGATCGAGAAGATCCGCGAACAAGTGCAGAATATCGAGTAGTGAAAACTGTCAAAAGAAAAAAGAAGCAAGGCAAGATATTTGTTATCTCCGGGCCTTCGGGCTCAGGCAAGACCACTCTCCTGAGCAGGTTAATCCAAGATAAAGAAATCGGCAAATTGCTTATAAAATCGCGTTCTCTTACTACCCGGCCCAGACGTTGGCAGGAGAGGGAGGGCAGGGATTATTTTTTTGTTCCCCGGGGTGAGTTTAAGCGCCTGTTAAAAACAAAGAAAATTCTTGAATGGACCAGGTATTTGGGCTATTATTACGGAACGCCCAGGGAGCTGGTAGAAGCGCAGCTTAAAAAAGGCAGGAATATTGGTTTTTGTCTGGACCTTAAAGGCGCGGCGATCCTGAAGAAAATATACCCAAAAAATACGGTAACAGTTTTTGTCCTTCCGCCTTCGCTAAAGACACTAAAGACAAGAATTGAAGGACGCTGCAAATCTACCGGTAAAAAAGAGGTAGCGCAGCGCTTAAGGCTTGCGCGGGGTGAGCTTTTGGCTGCCCCTGGCTTTGACTACTGTATTCTGAATAATAAACTGCAGGTGGCTCTTCGGGAGCTTAAAGAGATTGTTTTAACGCAGATCCGTTCTTAATCTATCTACTGGAGGCAAAAATGGGATATGAAGGCAGGGAGAAACTTTTAGGCAGGAGTTTAGGTTCTATCTATAAACTGGTAATTTTAGCTTCTAAAAGGGCATTAGAGATTGCCGAAGGCCAGCCGAGATTGGTTAATGATGCGCCCGGTGCCAAGCCTTCTACTGTGGCTTTGCATGAGATTGCCGAAGGCAAGATAGAGGCCAGGAAAATAAAGGCAAAGGAATAATGAAAAAAGCTGAAAAGCATATTATCTTAGGTGTGACTGCCAGTATCGCTATTTATAAAGCCTGCGAACTTATCCGCAGGCTTAAACAGTGCGGATTTACGGTTACGGTGGTGATGACCAAAGAAGCAGAGGAGCTGATCAAGCCGATTGTTTTTCAGAGTTTAAGCGCCCGGCGCGTTTACCGGGCAGGGATATTTGAGGAACCGGACACCTGTAAGTTAGAGAACAATGGTTTGCCTTCCGATTGGCCGCAAGGCCATGGTTTGGCCTCCTCTGGCCAAAGCCATAGGCAAAGCCAGGAGATCGAGCATATATCTTTGGCCCGGGAAGCGGACTTGATTTTAATTGCCCCGGCCACTGCTAATATTATCGCGAAAATAGCCGCCGGAATCTGCGATGATCTTCTGACCTGCGTGGTTTGCGCAAGCTCGGCAAAGGTTTTGATCGCCCCGGCAATGAATGAGAATATGTATAATAATAAAATCACGCAGACAAACATCCAGAAATTAAAGGCCTGCGGTTATAAATTTATTCCCCCGGCCAAAGGCATGCTTGCCTGCGGCAAAGTAGGGGTAGGTTGTTTAGCAGAGCTTGAAGATATTGTCAGGGAAGTTAAAAAGATTATCTGATATGGCGTGGTACCCAAGCGGTTAAGGGAGTTGTCTGCAAAACAACTATTCACCGGTTCGAGTCCGGTCCACGCCTCTAATTAGCGACGGATGTAAACAAAGATGGGATTGCCGGGGTGTTGGAATGGCAGACAATGGGGACTTAAAATCCCCCGTCCGTAAGGGCATGAGGGTTCAACTCCCTCCCCCGGCATTTGAAAATTTTGGGCTCATAGCTCAGTTGGTTAGAGTGTCTCCTTGACATGGAGAAGGTCGGTGGTTCGAGTCCACTTGAGCCCACCATTGAATCGCACGGCGAAAAACGAATAAATAATATGAATTTAGATACTTTACGACATTCTTGTTCACATGTCATGGCTGAAGCCGTAAAAAAACTTTGGCCGGAGGCAAAATTAGCTATTGGTCCGGCGATTGAAGACGGATTTTACTATGATTTTGACAAAAAAGAGCCATTTACCGACCAGGATCTTCTTAGGATAGAAAAGGAGATGCAAAAGATTATCGCCAAGGATGAGCCATTTTTGCATGAGGAGCTGGATAAGCGCGCGGCCGTCGGGCTTTTTAAGAATTTAAAAGAGGATTATAAAGTTGAGCTTATCCAGGCCTTGCCGGATGAGGAGGTTTCTATCTATAAAACCGGAGAGGGATTTTTAGACTTGTGCCGCGGTCCGCATATCAAGTCTACAGGCGAAATCAAGGCCTTTAAATTATTGTCAGTCGCCGGGGCATATTGGCATGGGATTGAAACTAATCCCATGCTGCAGAGGATTTACGGCACCTGTTTTAATACGCAAAAAGAATTAGATGAGCATTTAAAGAATTTAGAGGAAGCAAAGTTGCGCGACCACAGGAAGCTGGGGCCGCAGTTGGGGTTCTTTGACATTTATCATGAGGAGGCAGGGGCAGGACTGGTGTTTTATCATCCCAAGGGAGCGCTTCTGCGCACGATTATTGAGGATTATGAAAAACAGGAGCATTTAAAGCGCGGTTATCAGCTCGTGATTACCCCGCATATTATGGATGCCGCGCTCTGGAAGACCAGCGGCCACTACGATTATTATAAAGAAAATATGTATACCTTTGCCTCTGACGAGAAGGAATTTGTTTTAAAACCCATGAACTGCCCCGGCCATATGCTCATCTACAAATCCAAAACCCGCAGCTATAAAGATTTACCTTTACGCCTTTTCGAGCTGGGCACGGTTTACCGCCGGGAAAAGGCAGGGGTATTACACGGGCTTTTGCGCGTGCGCGGTTTTACCCAGGATGACGCGCATATATTTTGCCTGCCGGAACAACTGGGCCAGGAGATAAAGAAGGTCATCGATTTCGTTTTTGATACGATGAAAGTGTTCGGGTTTGACGCGGTAGGGATCGAATTAAGCACGCGGCCGGAAAAATCCATTGGTTCGGATGAAGATTGGCAAAAAGCCACCGGAGCGCTGGAGGATGCCTTAAAAGAAAAAGGCCTGGCCTATGAAATTAATCAGGGGGACGGCGCCTTTTACGGCCCGAAAATCGATATCAAGTTAAAAGACGCGCTTAAAAGGACATGGCAATGCGCCACTATCCAGTGTGATTTTGCGCTTCCCAAAAGATTCGAGCTCTCCTATATCGACGCTGAAGGCAAGGAAAAGCAGCCGATCATGCTGCACCGGGTTTTATTGGGGAGCCTTGAGCGTTTTATCGGCGCGCTTATCGAGCATTATAAGGGGGAGCTTCCTTTATGGCTGGCCCCGGTGCAGGTTTTGCTGATTCCGATCAAAGATACAACCCGGGTTTACGCAGGAACAGTAAAAGCAAGGTTAGAGGACAATAATATACGCGTAGATATTGACCTGCGCAACGAAACCCTGGATAAACGCATCCGCAACGCCGAGCTGAATAAAATACCTTATTGTTTAATTATAGGCGAGCGCGAGGCAAATCAGGGCCAGGTCAGCGTGCGCAAAAAGGGCAGCGGAGACCAGGGGACAGTCGCCTTAGATAAATTTATCGAGCAGTTAAAAAACCAGATACAGGAACATCAATAGAAAGAGAGGTGGTTGCTATAAAAAAGTTCATTCGTATTAACGATAGAATTAACGCCGCGCAGGTGCGGGTCATCGGCCACGACGGAAGCCAACTGGGGGTTATGTCCGTGCAAAGGGCGCTGGAGATTGCCGGTACTCACGATTTAGATTTAGTAGAGGTTGCCTCAAGTGCCACGCCTCCGGTTTGCCGGATCATTGAATTCAGCAAGTTTAAATATGACCTTGAGAAAAAAGAACGCGAATCCAAAAAACATCAAAAACAGGGCCGTTTAAAAGAAATCCGCCTTAAGCCGAATATCGATGAGCATGATTTCCAAACCAAGGTTAAACAGGCGCTAAGTTTCCTGAAGAAAAAAGATAAAGTTAAAGTTAACCTTTTCTTCCGCGGAAGGCAGATGGAACATATTGATTTGGGGAGAAAGATTTTAGATAAATTTATTGTCGATACACAGGGTGACGGGCAGGTAGAAAAGAGGCCGTCAATGGAAGGCAGAATAATGTCCTTTGTGATTGCCCCAAAATAGGATATAATGAGGAAAGAAAAATGGGAAAATTAAAAACGAAAAGAGGGGTAGCTAAGCGTTTTAAGCTTACCAAAAAAGGCAAGGTTAAATATTCAGGCGGAGGCAAAAGCCACCTGGCTTCATGCAAAAAAGCCAAGAGGCTGCGCTCCCTGAGAAAACGCAAGACCCTTGCCGGTAAAAAAGAGGCGAAGTTTGTTAAATCTATGTTACCTTACGGTTAAAATAATGTTTTAATTTGAAAGAGAGGAACAATGGCAAAGGCTAAACACAGTGTAGCAACACGCAAAAGAAAAAAGAAGGTTTTAAAGCAGGCTAAAGGATTCTGGGGGGACCGCAGCAAGCAATACCAGCAGGCCAAAAGGGTATTGATGCACGCGCTCAAATACGCTTATCGCGACCGCCGGAATAAGAAACGCGAATTCCGCGCACTTTGGATTACGCGCATTAACGCGGCTTGCCGGCAGGCCGGGATTAGTTATAGCGTTTTCATAAACGGTTTAAAGAAATCCAAGATTAATCTGGACCGCAAGATCCTGGCGGATCTGGCGGTAAGAGATAATCATGCCTTTAAGAAATTGGTTGAGATAATCAAGAAATAAAGGATTGCCCATGTATGTAATTATCGTAGGTTGCGGAAGGGTAGGCGCGGAGCTGGCCAAGCTTTTATCCGGGGAGGGCCATGATGTAGTGATTATTGATAAATCCCGGGATTCCTTCAACCGCCTTGGGGATAGCTTTAACGGCTTAACCATGGTGGGCAACGGTTTTGATTTAGCACTTTTAAAACAGTCGGGAATTGAGAAGGCTGATGCTTTCTGCGCGGTAAC
>JBAZQO010000054.1:0-6410 GCA_041645145.1 Candidatus Omnitrophota bacterium | reverse complement strand
TTTTCTTGCGGCTAAACTTGGCTAATATATTTGCGGCGTATTTACGCCAGTATGGAACCCAACGAATAATCTCTGCCAACTTCCTTACAATCGTTTCTTGCGCCTCCGGGCAATCGGTTTCTTTTAAAAGGACGCTCATCTGCTTTAATAATTTCTGCTGCTCTCCCTTTTGCAGAGCATAGCTCCACTGGATATTCAAGCTTACTGCCTTATCTGCATCGGACTGCGCAGGGGCAAGCCTGTGTTTATCCCGCATAAAGCGGTAGAGACGGCCTAAATCCGGATGCCAATCAAAAAACATTAACGTATAGGTCCTCTGCCTTTTTCTTCCCGCGCTTAATTCATAGAATCTCTCTTCCTTCACCGCTGTCTGTGTTTCAGCAAAGGCGCCCTTTAAAATCCCCGTGATGCGGGCGCTTTCCTTCTTCTCCTCCTTGACACAGAGAAAATACCCCTGAACGCCTCCCTGCCTTAATTGCAACTCTACTCTATACGCGCCAAACGCCTCTGCCTTGTATATCCTCCATTGCTCCCGCGCGCCTTTAGCCCGGATTTTCTCCGCATCGCGGGAGTAACACCCTATCAACCACTCCAAGACATCGCCTGTGCCAATGGAACCTTTAGGGATAAAATTAGCATAAATAAAACTTATCTTTATTATCTTGATATCCGCAATAGAAAAAACACTATCCTGCAAGAGCTCATTCAACAACCGCTCATTTAGCCATCCCCTGAATACCCTCTGCCATTCCTCTGATACATTAGAAAAGCGGAAATAAGGAGATACTGGGGACGCTCCTGAAGGAGACAACCCGGGCAACAGCGAAGAGGAGGTTTTCGGATAGTATTTATATATCGTGTTAGACAGTGTTGGATAGCGCCAGGCTACCCTGCCTAAATTCACTCCGAATACCTCATCCCCTATCGGCTCAGATTGAAATCCCGGGAATTCCCCAGAAATTCTTCTCGGATCATAAAATGGCTTGATAAGAACGGCTGATTTAACTTTCTTTGCCAAACCGCTAGCTAACATGCCCAATACTTGATGGAGGACTTCTTTCTCCGGATTAACTAGCAGAATATAATCCAATAAGCCATCCGGCAAATAGCGAAGCAGACCAGCGCCTGCCTTAAGAACAGTCAGGTTTGGCAAATCGCTTAATTGCGCCTTCAAGGTATCTTTTCTCCACTTTAATCCAAACTCCCTGTATATATTCGGGTTCCCTTTCTGGGAAGAGGTTTTAAATATATCCGTAGCAATGACTCCTATGCCTCTTCGCGCGATTTCCCAAGCAACTTCGGTATCTCCGCAGCCAATTTCAAGCACGAAGCTGCTCCCTTCCTGAGAACAGTTTCTAGCGATCTCAACTGCCTTTTCAACATAGTAAAATGGATTATCCTGATACCCTAATTCCTGCAATGCCCCTGCCAAGTATCTCGCAGCGTTACATATATCAACTTGTGTATCGGCAATCTCTCCCCCCTGCTCAAGCGGCGAGGCGCTGTACTCTTCATTAAATATTGGCGATGCGGTATCATACATCTGTTCTGTAAAGACATTCGGGTCACGAATAAGGATCTTATTGCCTATGACCAGAATCTGAGGGCTATTAAGATATTGCGTGATTATCGCTACTTCCCCGGCATCCAAATCCCTTTCCCTGCCGCCTTCTATAATACGCACCACAATAGCTCCGTTCTTAATATGCATATTCGCCGCAACGCAAAGCAGACCCCTCTTCTGTGTTAACACAAACTTCTCCAATGAGATTCCTCCGAGGCGCTTGAATTCAATATAATCTTCCCAGGCTATCTCTTGCGGAATTTTACCTATTGTTTGCAGATAAACCCTTAAAGTAAACCCGTCAGGATTCGCATAATCAAAATACGCCTGCCTGTCTTTAAGCTCTCTTGCCCTGAGCCGTTCATACATCGCCTTTCTAACTTTAACAATATCTTCGTTGGTAATATCCTCATCCGGGCTTAAACGGGCTAACCTTTCTCTATCGGCATCGATGTCCCAATTTATCTTCTTCTGGTATTCTTCAAATGTTAAAAGAGTTGTGCGCTTAGGATGGGTCAGCACGCTTCCAAATGAAGGCTTAGCTAACATAAGGTAATAAAGCGGGGTTATCCCTTTTTCTTGAAATGATTTGTATCCGGTAAGAGGGGTATAGGTCAGCCGCGCCATTCCTTTTGAAAGAAGTTTTGTCGCTTTCAATAATTTTGTCGCAATAACGTGGCCTAGTCTCCGTTCGCGGTAATCCTTGCGGGTTGCAACCGCATAATGTATAAAACAATTATCTTTCTTTGGCCCGCTATTTTTCTTAATATTCATAAGCTGTATAAGGGAAGCCGGTATATCATCTATGTTTTCTGCATACATAGAGGCGGTCAAAAGCACTGAGATTATCTCCTTCTTCTGATTTTTCATCTCCAGTTGACCCGAAGGGTTATTCTTTACTATCCTTGCAATTTTCTCCAGGCCAAGAGAGAATCTTCCTTCCCAGGTTTCATTGTGCACATCTACTGCTTCTTGCCAATCTTTCCTTCTTAAAGTCTCGATTCTCATCCTTTCGCCTGCCAAGTAGAAAGATTTTCTTACGAATCGGGGACGGTTCCTTGCGGTTAAACTACTTGCGGCATTTGAAGTTACAAGAAGGTCATTTACTGAAAACACCGGCGGAGAAGCGGCAGGGCTGGAAGAAGAATCTTTAAGGCGCTTTATTGACTCAAGAATAATGCGTGTTTCGTTTGCGCGCGCGATGGTAGAGGGCAACCGCAGATAAGCCTCTTCGGTAAAGATAACGTCTCTCCAGTGGCGTCCTGCGATAGCGCAACCGCTTCGTCTAAGCATCGCCTCTTCTATCACAGAATAAATCTCTGCTGTAACTACAATGTGCTCAAAAAACGCCGGCCCGATGCCATCCGGGATTAAGACCTCACGCGAATCGCCAAGAACCAGCCCGACATCAGTATCGCCGGCTAGCGCATTTGCCTTCACTACCTGCTTAAGGCCGGTAATATCAAATATGTCCGCGAATCTTTCCTGCGCCGTCCCGCAGGCAAGGTCCAGGTACCAGACATCCGAATAATCCACGCCTATTAAGTACTGCACTGCTTCTGCCTGAGGAGAAAAAATACACGCCATCCCGATGTAATCAATATTGCCTCCTTCTAACGGATACAACGGCGCCTCCCATGAAGCAGAAACAAATTCCCGCAGACTCAGCAAGATATCCGTCGGAAGCGACTCATATGTATACGCCGGCGCATAGGGAGGGTACCCTGTCCCTTGAAACGGCTCTTCGGGATAAAAAATCTCTTCCAGGTTAACATAGCTAAAAAGCGTATAATTGTTTTTCGGCTTAAGGAAAAAATCAATTTTGCTGCCATTGCCATTATCATAAAACGGATCTCGCATCCTATGGATGAGGCGCATATGGGTAAAATATTGCTCAAGCAGTGCTGCGATTTCCAACCTGCCTTCTTGATAGCCGGGCCTATTCTGAATAATTCTCTGCGCATTGCCAGCAAATGAAACCTGATGCTCTTGCATCCGCTTAATGCAGGCCGGCTGCCTCCTGTATATAGTATTCAATGGCGCTGTATCCACGGCTGAGCTTGCGGCACTAAAGGCATTCTGCCGCTCCCGCGAAACCCAGCTAAAACTCATCACCAACGCTTCCTTTTTTAGCGGAGAGCTCGACGGCTTCTCTGGCGCCTTGAGTTTCTCTCTAATATCTTTGAGGAGAGGCGCGGCTTCCTCTTTAGAGGACGGCTCTATCTTTATTAGCGCCTCAAAATCAGCTATTGCCTTACGGTAATAGGCGCTATCGCCTCCCAAATCGCCTAAGCGCATAAAAATAACTCCCCGCAGTTTATAGCTGATATGCAATGCATAGCCCTGCTGAATTATCTCACTCAGATAAACAATACTCTGCTTATATAACTGTACAATCTCCCCTCTGTCAGCGCTATCTGCGGCGTTTTCAGCTAAACTAAAATAAGTAGTGGCTAAAACAAGCCATATAAGCGGCAAGCCGAGCGCCTTAGCCAATATATTCTCAAAGCTTGCGGCTGCCTCTAGAAATCGGCCTTGCTCAAATGCCTCAAAGCCGCAGGAATAATCTTCTTCTATATCTTTCCAGAGGAAAACCGCCTTTACCGCATTCATACCGTCTAAAGCGGCAATCTCTGCGGCAATCACTTCAGGCGCATTGTATTCTTTGGTTAAAAGCGCGTATGCGATGTCTTTCCACAATTCATTTTTTTGCTTCAAGGCATAGGAGACAATTTGAGAAGGAGATTGTAAACTATTTTGTATGGGGAAGGGGGCAAATTTAGCAAAAGCGATAACGGGAAGGAATAAAATCCAAATAACTAACGCTGCCAAAGGCGGGGCCAAAGCCCATCCGCCTAATAAATACCTATTACTATGCGATTGGGGACGATTCCCTGCAATTGAACTACTTGCGGAATTTAAAGTTACAAGAAGGCTATTTACTAAATCTGTATGCGCCAGCGGTGAGGCGGCGAGGCTGAGGTTATTTTTCTCAGCTATTGTGGTGAGGCTTTTGCGTAGAGGAAGGCTGGAGGAAGCATCTGGATTACCCTGCCGTTCCTTATATTTTAATAGTAAATAGGGTAGGATTTGGGAGATATCATCGGGGAATATGCGCTCTTCTACTATTCCATTGATGTTTTCCCTCATGGCGTTCCTTAGGTCTTCCCAGGAAACAACCCCCTGCCCTAAATTTTCAAGAATGAAATACAACAGAAGATTGATCTTATCGCCGCGATCCTGGGTATTTGTTAGGATAAAAGAAATGTGCTGATATTTCTCTATTTTGATTGAGGAGGTTATTTCTCTGTAACTACCGCAGGCGCCGGGCACAACAAGCATTGGCTCACTGCAGTTCTCCCCCAGGATTTGCTCAAGGCTGATCATAAACTCATATGAGTGAGACCGCGTAGATAGGATCGTAGGATGGACCTGTTTTTTCTTTACCAATGAAGATATGGTTCCTGTGTCTGCTGCGACTATACGCAACGTTGTGCCTCTTACCGTCTTCTCCCCGATAAAACCTCTGGTTTGCCCTAAGTTTTCAACTTTATATCCTTTGACTTTCGGATAGCGCTTATCTTGACCGCTTATTAACTCCTTTAACATCCCTAAATAATTTATAGCGGATTCCTGGAATGCAACCGCAAGGGTTATGGTATTGTCCTTTTTTAATTGATGATAAGGGATCTTTAATGACATATCTGTCTCACTAGGTAATCCTTTGGTCATCTCTTCTATCTTTTGGCGATGAGTACGAGAAAAATCATCCCTGAAGATCCGTATAAATATACCCAGGACGATTTTCGCGTCTTCTTTTATTTCGCCAAAACTATCGATCAACATATTTTCAATAACGGGTTTGAATTTCAGCAATGCCTGGCTCTTGCTTTTTAGTATACTGACAAAACTATTGCTTAACATAACTACATTATTACTTTCATGCAATAATTGTTTGACCCTTGATATCATCATCGGGTCATTTTCCAGCAGCCAGGATAACCTTCTATACTCAGAGAGCGTAAGAATAAAATCCGCCAAATACCTGTATTGAGGATCCTCAGCATTCATGAACCTACCCCAATCCTGGTGCTCTTGGGCAATCCGCTTCCGGAACTGATTAAAGAGCGATTCGAATGTCGAAGTATAGAATACCCTAGCCTTGGCTAACAAAATATAGAGCCGCCTTGAATCCAGGCTTTCCACTATCTTTTTCACAAAAGGGGCATCGTGGTCATGAAGCCGGTTAAGCATAATTATGGCCAGAGAAGGGGCATTCTGAATAATAAGCTCGTCATTGCTATTCAGTAAATCTAATAATGTATTTAATACCGCTGCCCTCATAACCGCGTTGGGATAGATCACAATATGATCAACGGGTGCGGCAAAACCCTCTTCAAATATAGATTGCACCTGAGGAACAAAAATATATAATTTTAATAAATCCATAAGCGTTTCTTTTCTTAGGCCTTCAGAATATCCAGTATTCAAGATTATATTTTTTAATGCCTCTATGGCGCCAGCGTCTTTACTTGCTTGCTTTCTCAACCCTCTAACCTCTAGCGTACTGAATTTCACGGGCGTATTGACCTGTCGCGCTTCCGCTTGTGTGATAAATGTTTTATTCTCAAGGCCTCCCGCGCTAATACCTAATATCGCGAGTAGAGCGACAAATATCTTTGAGAGATATGAGCTTGAGCCAAACCTTTGACTTGGCGCAGGGCAAGTTCTACTCTTTCCATCCAGCGGCGAGGAGGTGCGGAAATAGCGTGATATATTTGATTCTTCAGAAGAACTGAAAACTAAAGGATTATTTCCTGTATACATAGGAAACTCTCCGGGATTA